>JABDEK010000007.1 GCA_013287135.1 Acidobacteriota bacterium
GCTGGTATTTGCCGCGAGCCAATCTTTCCGAAAATCCAGGCGGTGATCGATGAGCAGCGCGCGGGCGTATGCATAGTATCCCACTCCATCACCGCGCACCCAGGGATTGCTGAGCGGTAAGGTCAAGACAAAGATCAGGATAAGTAGTTTTTCGAATTTATCGGGTTTGAACAAGTATTGCGATTTCCTTGAGATTTCACTCAATCGCTGTTAGTCCGGACTGCTGGCGCCGCCGGATGATAACCCAGGAGAGGCAGAACCACCGCTCTTCCGGAATATAGCGATAAGAGAAAGCGGCGGAAGCGGAAGCCAAGAATCCATGGCGCGAAATAGAGGTGTCAGAAAATTCAGCAGCCGAATCTGCCCGAGACCAAATGTGGTTCTTCGCAAAACGCGGCCATTCAACCACCAGGCCGGAACACCGGGACGATTGAACTTCAGCACCTTTTCAACCGTGAATCCCGCTTGCTGGCCCACTTTGGTGAGTTGATCTTCCGTGTATCTACGGCAGTGGCCTAAAACTTCGTCCAATGTGCCAAAAAGATGCGGACGGATTTTCTTTTCCCTACGTTCTCGCCATGGCAATCGCGACGGCATTTTATGGTTTTCTCGGTCTTTGGATTTCGTTTCAGCTGACTAGGAAGTATGTCCCGGAAAAATGGGCTTTTTTATCTACGCTTGGCATCTGGTTCGCAAGTTCTCTCCCTGTGTACATGTATTTCAACCCCTCCTGGTCTCACGCGCAATCCGGATGTGCTGCCGCGTTGTATTTCTGGTATTGGGATCGGACCCGTAGCGATCGCACATGGATGCAGTGGATAATTCTCGGCTTAATATCCGGTTTAATGATGGACGTTTATTATGTGAACGCTGTCTTGCTCATAGTTCCATTATTGGAATCTCTTATTCGCTATTGGAAGGGTATAACGTCGAAGCAAACTGCGGCTGTTGGACGCCTATTTTTCCAAAATGTTCTTTTCACTCTGGTCATACTAACAGCGTTTCTTCCCACGCTTATCGCAAAACGTATCATTTACGGAAGCTACTTGAATTTCGGTTATGAGGATCTATGGAATTTTACTTCCCCCGCGCTCCTCAAGGTTTGCATTTCATCTGAGCACGGTTTGTTTAGTTGGACGCCGATCGTTGTTCTTGCCGTAATCGGGCTCGCCTTACTGCGAAGACACGATAAGATGTTGAGCCTTTCTTGCACAGCTGCGTTTGCGGCGTACCTGTATACGATCGGTTGTTATGCGGACTGGACCGGTTTTTCATCATTTGGCAACCGTTTCTTCGTCTCTTTAACGCCACTTTTCATTATCGGCCTAGCCGCGTTCTTTGACTGGATGGCCCGCGGGTGGAAAGAACGGTCTGCAGCGATCGTGGCAACATCCGCCACAGCGCTTTTTATCATTTGGAATCTTGGACTTATCTTTCAGTGGGGTGTACATCTGATTCCATCGCGCGGGCCAATTTCGTGGCGCGACGCGGCCTACAACCAAGTGATGGTCGTCCCCAAGCAGACTGTTAGCACATTGAAAACGTACATGACTCGGCGCAGACGATTAATGAACCACATCGAGCAACAAGATGTGCAGCAACTCAAAGAACAGAATAAGGCGCCTGCGAATCCGCCCCAAAAAGAAGATAGAGAATGAATTATTTTGGATTTTCACGAATTTGATTCTCTTCCAACATCTGAAGAGCTTGTAATCCTATGGAAACTCACCCGTCAAAAAGCAAACTTCGAATGCAGACGCGCGTGCTGCAGAACACCGCCGCATCGCTTGGCGGCCGCGGAATCTCGATTGTCTTATCCGCAGGAGCTTCCATTCTGCTTACACGTTACTTGGGAAGCGAACGGCTCGGCCAATTTGGAGCTATCTACGCTTACCTTGGCCTTTTCACGTGGATAACGACGCTCGGGATTGAGCCCGTTCTTGTTCGAGAAATCTCTAAAGAAAGAGGGAGCGCAAGCAGCCTGTTGCACACAGCTATCTTACTGACGTCGCTTTTGAGTATTGGCGCGCTGCTAGCAACTATTTTGGTAGCGCCATGGGCAGGTTTTAGCGATCATCTCCGAACTTTGCTAATTTTCGCGGGGCTGGAATTCATTCTAATTCCCTTTCGTTTACCGGCAATAATCTTCCAAGTCGACTTGCGGCAATGGTACCCAGCGACGATCAACGTCGTGCGACAGGGGGTGTGGTTTGGCATTGTCATAATTCTATGGTTGGCCGGAGCGTCGTTGGTCTATGTTATCGTGGGCCGTCTTTTGGCCGCGGCCGTGGAATCTTCCCTGACATGGGCTTACAGCCGTCAATTCTTATCAGCGGAAAAAAGGTTCCTTCGAGAACGCTCTGGGAAAATCCTTTTGCACTCTATTCCCATTGCATTCACGTCGTTGCTCTCTATGGTCTATCTCCGCATTGACCAAGTGATGTTGCACAAAATGGCTTCGGACTTCGTTCTTGGACAATATGTTGCTTCCGTCAGAGTGAGCGAGCTTTTTGAGTTCTTGCCTGCCGCTCTCATCCTTAGTATGGCTCCAGTCTTGTCCGTGAGCGTCGACGAGCCACACCTATTTCGAGACTACACAGACAAACTCTTCCGCTATTTTATGATTATGGCCTCTGGTATTTGTGTATTCATAAGCGCCGGGTCAGGGTTGATTGTCCGAGTACTCTACGGCAAACAATTCTTGCCTGCGGGTCCGTTGCTCGCAGTTCTAATTTGGTCGGAGATAGCCGTCTTTTTTGCCACAGTCGTCTATAACGTTCTGATCGCAAAAAATCAACAATGGCTGCTTCCGATACCCACTCTAGTTGGTGCAGCTATCAACATTGCCCTAAATCTCGTCCTAATTCCGAAATATGACGCCGCGGGAGCCGCCTGGGCTACGTTGATTAGCTATACTGTGGCGTGGACGGCAGTTCTATGTTTCTTCAAAGAAACGCGAGCCGTGATTTGGCAGGGTCTACGGTTTGCTTTACCGCTCACCGGTTTGGCTCTGTTCGCGGTCGGATGCTCTGCGCTAATCCCCGCGCAAAGTATTGTAAGAATTCTAGTAGCTTCTGGGGTTTTCGGTTTGAGTATTTGGCTGACGAACTTCATCGAGAGTTCTGATTTGACTGACGCTTACATGATCGCGCGACAGTCCTTCAGGGGCAATTAATGCTTATCTTCCGAATGCGGAATCAAATGTTACGGAGGGAACGCACAGGGTTTCAAATAACGGGATTCTTGTCAATATTGGAGCGGCCAAAAGAAGGTAAAGAGACGGACGCGTTTAGATGAGGAATAAGAGGCTGGACATCCTGCGTTGTATTGCCGTGTTGACTGTTCTTCTTCATCACTCGGGAGCCTCCTTTTTCGGGCGAATGGGGTGGATAGGTGTGGACCTTTTTTTTGTGCTGAGTGGCTTCTTGATCTCGGGACTCCTGTTCAGCGAGTTTAAAAGATGTCAGGCGATTAACTTGCGGCGATTTTTCATTCGGAGAGGGCTAAAGATTTACCCGGCATTTTACGTATTCCTGATCCTCACGGGCGTTGCCGGGCAATTGGTTTTTCACGCTCATCCCAACTTTGCCCAGTATTTCCACGAAGCGATTTTCGTCATGAACTATGCGCACGGCATCTGGGACCACACTTGGAGTCTGGCGGTCGAAGAACATTTTTATATCTTTCTCGCCGTCTTTTTAACCGCTCTTGCACGACTTTCCTCAGACCGTGAGAACCCCTTCCGAGCGATTCCTTGGTCGGCAGCGGCGATCGCATTTCTCTGCGTGCTATTTCGGGCGTTCTCGGTTTATGTCGGAAAACCAAATTTTCACATGACTTATACTGCATCCCATGAACGGATGGATTCTCTTTTCTGTGGCGTGCTAATTGGCTATCTTTACCACTTTGAACCCGTGATTCTCGAGGAAACGATGCGGCGCGGGCGCAATCGCACTGGAATCGCGATTGCTTCGACAATTCTGCTCTCTTTTGCGTACTTCTATGGTCGGGATAGCAGGTTCTTCGCTACGTTTGGCTACTCTTTCATTTATTTGGGATTCGCGGGCGTGTTGCTGTCGAGCCTCTACGTCCGCGGAATCTTTTCGGGAAGATTGGCTTCTATCCTGAAATTTGGAGGAAGTGCGGCAGCTTATATTGGAATGTATTCATATTCAATCTATTTGTGGCACGAACCTGTGGCGGCGTGGTTGCCTGGGGTCGTTCGACGCACGTTCGGTTACCCAACGGGAGTATACGGACGGTTCGCAATTTATTTTGCCGGAAGTCTGGCGGTCGGTATCCTCATGTCAAAACTAGTCGAGTATCCACTTCTGCGTCTACGCGACCGAATCATTCCTGATTCGCATATCATGCCTGTGGCAGGGTCTGTTGAAATCGATCCGCCAAACGCGCGCGTCTCCGAGATCGAAGCGGGACGGCCCAGAATCCTTACCGGCGGTCTTCAGACAAAATGAGAATAAACCAGCCGGACGAAGTGTTCATCCTCACTCCCGGGCCTATAGAGCGATTAGGAGGAATGGAGCGATTCCTACAGTATGTCGCGCGTGGGTTTGAGCAACGCGGATTTGGCGTCCGTGTTTTCCATTCGGAGAACACAGGTCCACGGTTCTGGAGGCATCCCAATTCCAAACGCAAACTCGAATGGCTCTTAGCAGGCAGCCTGCATGGCTATTACATTGGCAGGGCAGCGAGAGAGGCGCTGCACTCGGGAGTTCGTTTGGTGCTATCAAATTCAACTGTCGGCTGGTATCCACTGAATGGGGTGAAACGCGCACAGTATTTTCACGGAACTTACCGCGGACAGGCCGAAGCTATCCGCCCCTTCATAAAGCATCAGGGTTATATGAAACTCAAATGGTGGGATGCGATGGTGCTCGAGCGATTTTCGGGAAAAAACACGATTGCACTCTGTTGCTCGGAAACGATTCGTGCCGAGATTTACCGCTATTTTGGGTACGATGCCCACGTCATCTGGTACCCGCTCGATATAGATCATTTCCGACCGCTTGACATGAAGTCTTGTCGAGAAAAACTGAAACTGAATGCTGGCCCCGTGGGACTTTTCGTCGGAAGCATCAGTCCAACCAAGGGATTCCCGGTCGTAGAGCAGATCGCCCGCGAAAATCCTCAACTGACGATGCTGGTCGCCGTTCGCGGACCGCTACCAGAGGGTATTCATAGCTTGCAAAATGTTCGGACGATTCAAGACGCTGGTTACGAATTGCTGCCTACGCTGTACAACGCCGCGGATTTTTCACTGTCCCCTTCCCGTTACGATGCATTTTCATTCGTGGTTGCTGAGGCGTTGAGTTGCGGCACACCTGTTATTGCCTCGCCCCACGGAGCAAGCCTTACATTCTATGCTGAGCCTCCTTTAGAACAGTTGTTGACGGCATCAACTGACGATGTGGAGGGATTTCGGCGGGCGGTTCGAAACGTACTGTCTAATCCACAACGCTGGCGCGCGGTTATTGAGGAGAAGGTCCGGCCGCGCTTGAAACAAATGATGGCCCCTGAAAATTGGTGGCGGCGGTTCGCTGGAGTTGTGGGACTGTGAAACTGACAGAATACTTAGGAAACGCCCGGAGCGAAAGTACCGCATCATGAAATACGGACTCATTTATGACGCTGCAAACTGCCACATAACGGGCGATTACCTCCGGCAGTCAATTCCTCAGACTCAAGGCATTCCTATCGATATGAGTCTTTTTAAAGCAAACGTGAACATTGAGCGATTGCTGAGGACGATTTGCGAACCAGGCGCGAACCCGGACGTGCTAATGCATGAAATTGGATCGCATGGCCTTCCCAATGGTCTTGCCACCGTCTCGATCCCAACAGGCTGTCTCGACATCGACACCTTTGGATGGACGAATTTTCGCCTTAAATGGGCAATGCTTTTTGATTACGTCTTTACTTGGCACCCTTCTTATGTCGGGAAATTTAAAGAGGCAGGGCATCCCCGAGTTTGTGCCATACCGCACGCAATCGATGGGCGGCGTTTTGCCGCCGATATCTCCCAGGACCGTCGGTACGACGTGGGTTTTGTAGGCAATTTCGGTTTGCCACAGTATTGGAGACGGGACCGTGTAAATTTGGTCCTTAGTAGTAAGTTTCTAATGAACGATTTTCGAAAGAAATATAACGATGAGGAAATGGTCGAGATTTATAGGAGCTCTCGAATAGTTGTTAATGTAAGTCGCGCAGAATTTCCGCAGGAGGCGAACATGCGCTGCTATGAAGCGATGGCAGGTGGAGCTCTCTTGATAACCGAAATTCCTACCGAGTTAACGGAGTGGGGATTTCGGGAAGGCGAGCATTTTATCGGCT
Source organism: Acidobacteriota bacterium (assembly GCA_013287135.1). GTDB lineage: Bacteria > Acidobacteriota > Terriglobia > Acidiferrales > UBA7541 > Palsa-295. Next base: position 6,352 of record JABDEK010000007.1, read on the forward strand.
GGCGTTCAGAACAAGAAATACCGGCTTTGGTTAGTCAATTCCTTAACGATAGCGCAAGGCGCAATACGATCGCTCGTGCGGGACACGAACGCACGATCGCACACTTTACGTATCAACAGTGTGTCGAAAGAATGACAGCATTCATCAATAAGGATGAAGGGCGGTTGTTTGCCCCGGCCCGGAATTGGCGTGAGGAGAACGTCTTGCTACTTTATTTGAGCTACTACTATCGTTTTCAGGAGTTTGGAGCAGTAGTTGAAGAGTTTAAAGCCTTACGACACTCAAATCCCAAAGCGTATCTGAAGGGGCTACCGATGGTGTTAAAATCCCTTCGTCGTGTAATAAAATCTAGCCTGCTATAATTGTTTGCGCCGAGTTTAACCGCTGTGGCAACCGGAGCGTGAATGCGAGCTTTAGTGACAGGTGGAATCGGCTTCATTGGCACAAATCTGGCAAATCGCTTGCTTCGCGATGGACACGAAGTCACTTTGTTCGACAATGCTAGTCGTAAGGGTGTCCAAAATAACCTCGATTGGCTTAGAGAGCAGCATCGAGATCGGGCGCGGTTCATACTGGGAGATGTACGGGATACTGTCGCCATTGAGATGGCGATGAAAGGCGCGGATGCGGTCTTTCACCTGGCGGCGCAAGTCGCGGTGACGACCTCAGTCGTAAATCCTAGCGAAGATTTTTCGATCAATGCGCAGGGAACCTTGAATATTCTCGAGGCGGCGCGCCGACAAAATCCGAAGCCGGTTGTTTTGTATACCTCGACGAACAAGGTTTACGGAGGTCTCGAGCATGTACGCGTTGTTGAGCGCCCGTCCCGTTACGAGTTTGAGGATTTAAACGAAGGCATAGCGGAAACCTGCCCGCTCGATTTTCACTCGCCATATGGTTGTTCGAAGGGCGCCGCCGATCAATACGTGCGCGATTATCACCGCATCTACGGGCTTCCGAGCATCGTTTTCCGAATGTCATGCATTTACGGACCGCATCAGTTCGGGAACGAAGATCAAGGTTGGGTGGCGCATTTCGTGTTAGCGGCACTCGGGGAAGGTCGGATCACAATTTACGGGAACGGCAAGCAAGTGCGAGACGTGCTTTATGTCGAAGATTTAGTGGAGCTGATGCTTCGTGCAGTAGATCAAAAGCGGCGGTCGGCGGGACAAATTTATAATGTCGGTGGTGGACCATCCAATACAACCTCTATCTGGTTAGAGTTTCGTGAAATCTTGTCGAAGCTCACCGGCAAAATTCCAGCAATCGATCATGGGGAGTTCCGACCAGGAGATCAGAGTATATATGTCAGCGACATCCGCAAAGCTTGTGCGCAATTTGCTTGGTCGCCGAAAGTGGGCCTGGTCGAAGGGGTAGGACGCATGCTCGATGAATGGGGTGCTGGCGGGACTAGTGGCAGACTCAAGACAGCTGCGCAAACTCATTTAACAAGCTCGTAGGGTGCGACTGCAAAAAGTTTCGAATTGCGATGGCAAGCCTAATAACCGAGTGGGAGAATTTTGCCGCTCGCCATACTTAGGTGGTAATTCATTTCGGCACACCGGCGAGCCGACCACTCCACTACATGTCTGATTTTGTTAGTGCCGGTTGGTCCGAAGAATTTCCTCTAATGGCCGCAGAAGGGAACACTATCGCCAAAAAGGAAACTTGGATTGCTCTTCTCGCGCGAAGAGATACTCCTACTGACGGTGTCCAAGACTACTGCGCGTTTCTCTCGAGAGCGTTAGAAACAAAAGGAATTCATATGGCTTTGGCGCAGGTCCGTTGGATGGAAGATGGTTGGCTCCGTGGACTTCGACAACTCTGGCGTCAAAGCGCGAGATGGCAAGGGCAGTGGGTCATCTTGCAATATACTGCGCTCGCATGGTCTCGGCACGGATTCCCTTTTGGCGCGATTGCAACACTCGCGATTCTTCGCCGTCGTCAAGTCCGCTTCGCCGTTGTGTTTCACGAGCCCTCCCGGCAGAGAGAAGCTTCGACTCGATGGATTGATCGGATTCGCGGAGCTTGCCAGGACTGGGTCATACGGACACTTTATGCCCGAGCCACGAAGGCTATTTTTACCATTCCACTTGAACGAGTTGCATGGCTTGCGTGGGTACCGAAGCGACGCGACACCGCGGTATTCATTCCCATCGGTGCGAATATCCCCGAACCGGTTTCAGGGTCCGAAGCCCGCCGGTCTAGCAACCAACTCAGGACGGTAGTGGTCTTTTGCTTCACGCGAGGGCCTAACCGCTCTCTGGAGGCCGCCGATGTTGTGACAACCATTCGCATCGTACGCGAGGAAGGAATACAAGTTCAACTAATTGCACTTGGAGGGGGAAGCGCCGAGGTGCGCGATGAAATCGAATGCGGCTTGGCAGGCACCGGAGTTGAAGTTTCAGTGCTCGGTTTGGTTCCGGCCGATGAGGTAACTAACATTTTGAGCGCCGCCGATGCCCAGCTCTTCGTGTCCGGATATGTTTCACAGCGCCGTGGTTCCGTTCTGGCTGGAATAGCGTGCGGACTTCCTATCATTGGTTATGCAGGTGGCGCCGAGGGGACACAGATTGAGGAGGCAGGGCTTTTCTTGGTTCCTTTTCGCGACTCTAAGGCGCTGGGAACCGGCCTTGTCAAAGTGTTAAGGACTGAGGAACTGGCAGTTCATCTTCGAAGCAGGAGCCGCAAAGCGCAGTCAAATCATTTTTCATGGATTTCGATTGCAAGCAGATACGTGAGCGCGCTGAAGACGGAAATCGTTCCCGAATCGTCCTCTCGGTCCGTAGGGGACCTTCACATATGAAACAAGTTTCGGGCTCCATAAAACTTCTAATATATTCCGATTACTTTTTGCCCAGCGTCGGAGGTGTAGAAACGGCGGTCGAACTCCTCGCACGAGGTCTGACCAACCGGTTTCCCGATGGCGATCCATCTAGCGCAGATCGTATCGAAATTACACTCGTCACGCAGACGGCTTCTAATGGCATGGACGATTCCATTTTCCCTTATCGCATCGTAAGACGTCCGCGATTCATCGAACTAGTTCGTATTATGCTCCAGTCAGATGTAGTGCATCTGGCGGGCCCCTGTTTGGTGCCTTTGGCACTCACACGAGTTCTCGGAAGACCGACCGTCGTGGAGCATCACGGTTATCAGGCCTCATGCCCCAACGGGGTGCTTTTGCTCGAGCCGCAGAAAACTTGTTGCCCCGGCCACTTTATGGCCAAGCGATATCGAAAATGTCTGAAGTGCAATTCCTACGCGATGGGGCTGTGGAAGAGTTTAAAGACGCTTCTCCTAATGTTTCCACGAAGATGGCTGTGTCAGAAGATTGAGGCTAACGTGACCATTACTGAACACGTATTGTTTCGCCTCGCTCTCCCCCGGAGCCGAACCATTTATTATGGTGTGGAAAATGTGAACCCACGTCCGATAGAAAGCGAAGAAAGGGTTGAAAGACCGTTACGGCTCGCCTACTTAGGCCGCTTGGTTTCAGAAAAAGGCTTGCCCGTTTTGTTTCGGGCTGTTCAACATCTTGAAAAGGATGGCTTGCCATTTCGGCTAACAGTAATCGGCGACGGCCCGCAACGTAATAATCTCCAAGCGCTCGCTAATGAAATAGGAATCGATCATCGCGTGACGTTGGCTGGCGTTATGCAGCGTCAGCAAGTTGACGAGGCGTTGCGTATGACGGATGTAGTTGTGATGCCGTCGCTTTGGGAAGAAACCGCTGGCTTGGCGGCGATAGAGCAAATGATGTCCGGTGGCGCTGTGGTTGTCTCTGATATCGGTGGGCTCGCGGAAGTAGTTGGAGATGCAGGTCTAAAATTCGCGCCTGGGAGTTCCGAAGAACTGTATTCTTGCCTTAAGATCATTGCTGAAGACCGAAGGAAAATTAGACAGCTGGGATCCTTAGGTCGCGCACGCGCGCTGAAAGAATTTTCGGTGGGGCGCTTTATCACGCAACATGCCGCCCTGTATCGGGAGTTACAGCACGGTCGAAAACGTGATTGACAGATTACGTGCACATCCTTGCCGGCTCGGGGCATGGCTCCGTAACTAGAGAATAAAGAATCAGATGCGAATTTACTAAGAGGTCTGTGAGATTAGCGAACCACGACAATCCGCAGTCATGATCGCAAACCGGGGAACCTCAATGAAATTGTGCGTACAGTTAGACCTAGTCAAGGAACTGGCTGCTCAGTTCTTTCTCATGAATACGGAATCTCTTTCAGTTCCGTGGAACAGCTGCGGCTGACGCATTCTGTAGCGACGCAGATGATCGGGATTCTGGTGATCTTGAACAAATGCGGTACGGTTCGGATTCTTCACGAGGCCGTGAGTGAACTCAATGGCACGATTGATATGCTCATCTCAGGGATTCTCCGACGAGGGTCACTAGAGACAGGTCGAAAAACGAATTGACTTAGGAAGCCATGAGAGACTCGCAAATGTATACTTCTTATAGGGGCAGGCGAACATAGGTCGCCGGGTCATGAATGCGCGCATTCCCGCCTTGAGGAATCAGACGCTGATTACGTTGAGCATTTTTGTCTTCGCTCTCTTCCTTGCATGGCAACTAGCACAACAAATCACACTTAATAATATACGCACCCTGACGTTTGCCGCCGCCGGATTTGTGGGCGTCAGTGTAGCCATAGCAATTTTGAGAAATTGGCGTTCTGGATTTTACCTTTTCTTCGTGTGGATGCTTTTTGAAGACCTATTTCGTAAATATATGGGCAATGGCTTGGCGCTTTTCTTTGGCAAGGATATCCTGATAGCACTGGTATATATTTCTCTGTTTGTGGCGATTCGGCGGGGCCGGGAAAAACGGTTTCGGCCGCGCTTTTTGCTTTGCCTTAGTTTTTTCTTTCTGTTGGGTGTTCTGCAAGTCTTTAATCCCAATTCACCGCATATCCTGTACGGTCTGCTTGGATTTAAGACCTATTTCTACTATATACCGCTTATGTATGTGGGTTACGCTCTAATCCGAAGTGATGAGGATCTTAGAAAATTTCTTGTCTTTAACGCGGCGCTCAGCGGGTTGATTGCTGCGTTGGGTATCGCTCAGGCCATTCTTGGAAATTCCTTTCTAAATCCTGCGAATCTCGCGCCAGAACTCAAGGACCTTGGGAATCTTGAAAAGTCCACGCCACTTACCAATCAGCTCTTCTCGCTGCCCGATTCCGTCTTTGTAAGTTCGGGCCGATTCGCCTTGTTCCTTATCCTTGCCTTCATTCTCGCTTTGGGAGCCAGCGGATACTTGCTATTAACCCAGCTTCGTGGACGTAAGATCGTTTTTTCCGCGATCGCCGTCATCGGAGTCGCGACTTTGCTCTCCGGCTCTCGAGGTGCGGTCATGTTTGTTATAATCAGCGCGGTGTCGCTGACGGCCGTTCTTCTATGGGGTGCGCCGTGGCGTCATCGTCAAGCCCACCGAATGCTTAAAGCCATCCGCCGCACAGTGATTGTCAGTGCAATGGGCCTGGCATTGATTCTATTGGTGTTTCCGCAGGAGGCAGGTTCGAGAATTGCATATTATACCGAGACCCTCTTGCCTGGCAGCTCTGCTTACGAGTTAGGCAACCGGTCGTGGGATTACCCTTTCCGGAACCTCACTGACACATTCAGCCGACCGAATTGGGTGTTGGGAAACGGCATTGGCACTGCCTCTATTGGCATGCAGTATGTAGCCAAGATAACTGGACGGCCAATTCCGGAACTCTGGGTAGAAGAAGGATTCGGTGTATTGATAGTGGAAATGGGAATTATCGCTCCTTTTCTATGGATTCTTTGGACGGGCACCCTCCTTTACCACAGCTGGGGCATGGTAAGCCGTCTTCGACAGACGCGTTTTTTCCCCATCTCTTTCGCCATTTTCTGGTACATCTTCTTATTGCTCTATCCGATGACCTTCGGTGGATTATCAGCCTATCAGAACTATACTAACAATATCTACCTCTGGCTTTTAGTTGGAGTACTTTTTCGTTTGCCGGAAATCCAGGCGAGTACGCCGAGTCTTCTTCAACTACCTTCACCGAAAAAACGCACGCGAGGCGGATTCCAATTTTGAAGTCATCCAGCTCAAGCGCAGGAATACAAAAGATCATTGTAGATCACTGAGCTACCCTCACGTTCCAAGATACCGCCGATGGCGTAATACTATTTTCAGAAACATTGCACACTCGTATCTTAGCGATCCCGGGGGCACTTATCCATGCCGACCACAGTAGGTTGATACTACCCAGAGAAGCCGACGGTGACGCCATTGCGACGCCCTTCGAGTCCGATCCTGTTAAGCTAAAGCTTTGCTCCTGGCAACTGTGTGCGGCAATTGCCGTGTATGAGATAACACGCTGTTCCATAAGAATCTTGTTTGTTGGACTACCCCCTCCTATTATCAGCGCGCCGGTGAATTCTCCGGTTCCCGCTACATCGAGATTATACTGCGGATTAAGGGTGTTCACCCCAAGTGACGTAGGAGTAAACCGGTGCGCGGCAACCATCGTACTAACTACCGAATCTGGACCACCAGCCGTCGGTAATCCCACCATGGAATAGCGAACGGTTTTCTCGCCGGGGACAAATATGTAATTGAACTGATCGGGCTGCCAGACGCCTTTATTCAGATCCGGAGTACTGGAAATGGCGATGCAATAACCAGAAATATTACTGACACCGGCGATCGGCAGAGTCCAAGTGAGGCTTATCGCGTTTTTCGGACCGGACAGGACGACAGGGTCACTTTGAATAGAGGGCGCCGACTCTGTTGAATTGCAATTTGTGGTAGTTGAGTACATTGTCGCGTAATAAGTTCCCGCTCTGATCGAGCCGCCTTCCATAGGAGAAAGAGCTACGTTAGTTGGTGGATATGTTCTTGGGAACTGGATGTCAATGCTACCGCGCACATTTTCCGCAATGCTAGCCCCGTATCCGAAATCGTTTCCCGTACTTAGCAGTAAACCTAGGACGGGGTCTAAAGCGACGCCGGCAAATCTCCTACCAGCGAATGTAGCACGTACAGCTGGCCCACTTGAATCGGAAGCAGTGAATATGTCGGAACGTAACCGTGTATCGCCGTTTCCGACACCCTGCATCCCTAAAACGAAATCCCAGCCGCCTCCACTCGTGATAGAACAGCCAGGCTGAGGGTTGCCAGCCGAATCCACGACCCACCAGGATGTGAAGCTGCTTCCACCCGCCCGGATATTACAACCGGTAACGCGAGACGCGCTTGGATTGTCTAACTGAATTGCAGGAGATCCGCCGTTGCCACCAATGGACATATCAATTATGACACCTTGCAGAACAGTGCCAGCCGAATTCAGTTCGATGAGGGCGGGTGTACCAGGTGAATCCGACGATGATACGTTATCAAAAGTAACGCTGGATAAGATTGGCAGAGCGGCGAACCCAGGGTTTCCTGTGCTATTGGTGATGTAAAGGAATGGCGTGTGGTTTACTTCCCACCCGCGAATGTCTCTGAATACAAAAGTTCCAGGTCCACTGCCAGTCGTATTCACACGCTGGTCGTAATGGAATGTTCCACCGATTCCTTGCAAATTATCGAATTCCACAAGTCCCACAAGCGGATCCTCATTTGAGAGCCGAGTGTCCCCCGTCATCAAGACACAATACATTCCTGGTGCTTCGGCGGTGACGCACTCGCCGCCGTGCCATTCGAACCAAAACGAATTGGTCAGTTCGAGAGCCGAGTTGTCGACCATTCCCGTATTCTGAACAGACAAGTTGACATTCTCGAGCTTATTATCCGAACTGGCATAAAACCATAGGGCCTTGTTGTACCCATCAATCTCTAAATCACGGAAGGTGATTCCCACATTGCACCTTGGATAGCGGCAATCAAAAATCGGGGCAGTGTTAGGCCTTGCGCCCGGGATGGATTTTAAAACGGACATCGGAGCTCTGGCAAATTGCTGGGTGCCAGCAGAGCTGCCGAGGCCCCTGAACGTCAAATGATTGCACGGCACTTCGAAAATTGGGGCCGTTGAGGGAGTCTGTGGTTGGTTCACCACGTAATAACCTGCGGGGAAATCAATTTCGGGATATATGTTCACTCCACCGATTTGAGCAGCGCAGGCCGCAGTAATAGCAGACTGAATTGCCGCTCTATCATCTGTGCGGCCATCGCCCTTCGCTCCGAAGGAGGTCACGTAAATGTACGGACGTGGCTCCCCAGTGACCTGGGAACTCGCATTCGAATCACCTGCATCTTTGACGCCTGATTCGCCGGATATACTCTTTGACTGAACTCGGCCAATCCTAATCTGCGTTGGCCTCGAAACAAGCAAGATCAACATGCCCAGCATCATTCTTCGCATCGCTACCTCCGAACGGTACAGATTTTGGCCAGAAATTACAGCAGATAAGAACATTACCGCAATATGCTCCGGGACGGAGTACTCAAACTGATCGCCAAGGATGCTCCATCCTACGCTCGAACGAATCTGAGTTATTGGGCTGCGACTGGTTGAAAACGTGTCTCCCAATCGAAATACGGTCGAACCCCTGTTTGAAAGCCCGTTAGCTGGGGACTTTTTCCTACGTCGAGAATCTGGTTCTCACTGAGTCCGGTGAGACGAAGCTGATTACGGTCCGCACCGCATCGCGATCGTCGGGATGGAGGAGATCCCAGAACAATCCTTCTGACAATTGTTATCTCAGGATCGACCCCAAACAACTGTGATGTCCGTTTGAATGTGGCGGAGCAGCTAAGGATTGTGATGAGCCGGAGAATGAACCTAACTCTTCAACCGAACAGAGCCCGATTCCGTAAGCCTTGCGCAAAGCGCGATTGACTGCTCTAGTTTCGGCCACGCGCAGCTCTGCGCCGCGGACCAAAGGAGATGTGTTGGAAGGATCGGGGTCGCAATAGCGACAAAGCCTTTCGATCGAGATGACCTGTAAACCGTGGCGCTGAAAACCCAGCGACATGCCACGCGATCCGAAAACTCCGGCATCAGGCGGCTGCCTATTCCGCTGCAACGGCGACAATTGGCCAAGCGGATCAATCCGCTGTTAGTCACCTACCATGCGCCATTAAGAAGCCTGCTTTCACCCATGCAAACTGAAAAGCCAAACCGTGTGGTAAGCTCACGTAACGCGTGGCTGCTAAATGTGATTAACTGAAAATAAAGGTGAGACGAAAACTAAAAATCGCAGTGGTTTCTCCGTTTCTCGACAAGAAGCACGGCAGCGAGCGAATCATCGTCGAATGGCTATCTCATCTGTCCGATGAGTTCGAGATTCACGTATATAGCCAGCAGGTGGAAGACTTCGATCGGACAAAATTCACGTGGCATCGTATCCCCAAGCTGCCGGGCCCGCATCTTTTGAACTTCCTATGGTGGGTTGCGGCCAACCGCCTTTGGCGCGATTGGGATCAGCGGTTCCGCAGGCTGCGACACAATCTAGTTTTCAGCTCAGGCGCGAATTGCCTGGATGCCGATGTGATCTGCGTGCACATTATTTTTGCCAAGTACGTGCGACAGGTAAGGTCAGAAATGAATTTTGCGCGCAATCTTACCTGGGAGTGGCCAAGACTCTTGCATCGTAAGCTCTATTATAGGATTTCGGTTTTCATGGAAGACCGGGCATATAAGAATCGCGCGACGGCGCTGGTCGTGAATTCGCGCAAGACGGTCGGCGAGCTTAAGCAATTTTTTGGCCGTGCAGATCACATTCCGGTTCTGCACGTGGGACTGGACCATGACGTGTTCAATACCGCCACTCGCGCGAAACTGCGCGAGCCCGCGCGCAGCGCCCTGGCCATCCCCCAAAATCAGTTCGTTCTCATTCTCGTCGGGAATGACTGGCGCAATAAGGGCGTGCCTGTCCTACTCAATGCACTTGCGGGTTTACGGGACCGGCCAATCCGATTGCTAATTGTTACTGGCGAAGATTTATCTGCTTGTCGCCGGCTCGTCACTAAGAAGGCGTTGGACGATCGCGTCTTTTTTTTGCCGCCGCGCAAAGATATTGAATTCTATTATGCTGCTGCGGATGCCTATGTGGGGCCTTCGCTTCAGGATTCCTATGGAATCCCTCCAGCAGAAGCCATGGCGTGTGGACTACCCGTAATCGTCTCTTCGGCGGCCGGGGTATCGGAAATAGTCACGAACGGTGTCGATGGAATGATTCTTGATGATCCGAAGGACGCGACAAAACTTGCGACAATGATTCAGCGTCTTTACGAAGCCCAAGAATTCCGCGATCGGTTGGGTGTCAAAGCAGCGGAAACCGCGCGACAATATACCTGGGAACGCAACGGACGCGACCTGAGCGCAATTTTCGAAGAAATCGTACGGCGCAAAGCGCAAGCCGACATGCAAACTCTGACTCAAGAATCAGTTGAAAGCAAACTTAGGAAGGGGCGTTGAGAGCGCAGAACGCGCACTGTGCCCCGGAAGATTCAAAAGAGACCAGGATCCCGGTTTGCTATTTTGGACAGAAGATATGACTCCCTACTCACCAAAAGAATATTGGTCCGGTGTCGCTAACGATTTTCGCTCGGTCGATCCCTTCGGGTTTGCGCCGGTCTTGCATCCAGGCGCGCCTGTCTGGTTCAACCAACTTATCGACAAGCTGCAATTTAAGGCTCTTCGGCGCGCTGTGCAGCTATCCCAGATTTCACTAGGTTCCAACGTACTTGATGTAGGCTGTGGGACGGGCCGCTGGGTCCGCCGCTACGCAGAGCTTGGATTTTGCGCTACCGGTGTAGACGGGGCACTAAATATGCTCACCACCGCGCGCGAACACGGCACCATCACACCTCTGATAGCGGCGGAGGCCAGTCAGTTGCCGTTCTCAGATTGCGTTTTTGATTGTGTCGCGGATGTGACGGTCTTGCAGCATATTCCTTCGGATTTGCAACCACGGGCACTTAGCGAGATGACGCGCGTGCTAAAACCCGGAGGTTGCCTGATTCTAATGGAACTGATCCGGGGAACCGGGGCACACATTTTTCCGAATTCGCCGGCGGATTGGATCAAGCAAGTCACTTCACATGGCGCAACTCTGGTCGGATGGTTCGGACAGGAATTTCTTTTGCCTGACCGGCTTTTTGTCCGTTTAGCACGATCTCTACGCCGTGGCAACAGTATATCTTCGAACGCAGATTTAGTGACCGTAAGTTCTCTCTCTCACGCCAATTCTGTTCTACGAAGTGCCTACTGGCATCTTCGACGTATTACAACATCGGTTTCCGCTTGGATCGATCCGCTGAGCGAAAAAATCTGCACGGCTAAGCTCGCAACTCATGGCGTTTTCGTCTTCCGCAAGTGATCGCAAAGAATCCCAAAGGCACGATAAGCTCGATCCCTTGACAACGAGTATAGAAAGTACTCTTCGTGCGAGCCTGATAAGGAAGGTTTGTTGATTGCGATTTCCCAGCATAACGCCCAGTTTTCGGCTCATGTCGCAACATTGAGAATGCAAAACGAACTCCGTTACAAATTAAGAGCATAAGAGATATATCTAAAATGGTCGTTGTGTACTTCGAACGGTTGCTCGCATAAAGGTTGGAGAGCCGCATGAGTCCACCCCATACCCTCACGGATTTTGAACGAGTCCGCGGTTCTGGAGTTTGAGCTTTTTGCAACCAACCCTGCTAATTTTGATGTATGGTTGACACGGCGCGAAATCGGCCTACGATAAGGGAATCCATGGCTACTCCTGCTCAAGCTCCAGCGAATTCATCGATTCCGGATAAGAGCCTGTTCCGCATCGGCGAAGTCAGTCGCCTCACCGCGACAAAAACCTTTGTCCTGCGCTATTGGGAGACGGAATTTCCGACACTTCAGCCCGTGAAAAGCCCCAGTGGTCATCGGCTTTATCGTCGCGAGGATATCGAAACCGTTTTCGAGATTAAGCGCCTTCTCTATGACGAAGGTTTCACCATCGTCGGCGCCCGCAAACATCTTGCCGATCAGGCCGCTGCAAACGGCGGAACAAGCAGCTCAATAGGCGAAAGTAGCGCCGACCAAACCGCGGCGCCGGCACGAATCGCTCGACGCGAGCCTCCGTCGCGGGCGCAACGCAAATTCCTCCTCGATTTGCACGAAGAGCTTCTCGCTGTCTTGACCCTTCTCGAACGCGGGTGATACGCTGATTGCTGTCGAAAGCGGTCGGGACGTAGCGCAGTCTGGTAGCGCGCACGCTTGGGGTGCGTGAGGTCGCTGGTTCGAATCCAGTCGTCCCGACCATCTTCCTCTCTCAGTAATATTTGAAGAACTTCGAAAGGTGCTTCGCCCGCGCGTATATTTCCATGCCGGACAATCTAACGAAACCACGTATCCTTGTCACCAACGACGACGGCATTCATGCCCCCGGCCTTCGAGCGCTGGTCCATGCCGTCACGCCCATAGGCGAAGTCACCGTTGTGGCGCCCTCGCATGAACGTAGCGCCTCAGCGCAATCTCTCACGCTACGGCAGCCGATTTACTGCGATCAGATCGGGGAGAATGAATACTCGATCGAAGGCACTCCCGCCGACGCCGTAATACTCGCGTTTCATACGCTACTTAAACAGAAACCCGATCTCGTAATCTCCGGCATTAATCGCGGCGGTAACATGGGAGAAAACGTTTATTATTCGGGAACCGTCGGTGCGGCCATGGAAGGTGCCATCAATCGCGTGCCATCCATCGCCGTTTCGGTTTCCTATCGCACCAAGGAGATCGATTTTGCTCCAGCCGCGAATTTTATGCTCACGCTCGTGCCGCTGATCATCAGGGAAGGTCTTCCACCCGGCATTTTGCTGAACGTCAACGTGCCAGATCCGTGGAACGGCGAAGTGCGTTTCACCAAGCAATCCTCGAAAATCACGCGCAACGTGCTTCAACCCGGCTCCGACCCTCGCGGCCGCCGCTATTTCTGGCTGCACGAGCAGAAGCTTGTGGAGGGCATCGAACCTGACACCGACATGGCCGCCATCCGCGACGGCGCCATTTCCATCACCCCTCTCCAGCTTGACCACACGCACGCCCCGTCGCTCAATCATCTTTCACATTGGGCCGGGCTCTTGTCGCGTCAGTTCGGACACCAAGCTTGATGTAATCCTGTCCCACTACGTACGGGTCCGCCAACGTCAAGACATCATGCATCGGCGAGTGTATGAACCCTACAAGTTTGCTCGATTCTCATAAGATGCTATGCTTCAATTTCAAATGTCGTCTTTCTCTCGATATAGCTCGACCTTTTATCGCCGCTTTTTTCAATTCGCATTTGTTGCTTGGCTATTCTTCGTGAATTTCATCTACTATCGTCAATTCAAGATCCTCTTTCTGTTCCGGCTTGCCGCAATAAAACATCAATGACCTTTGTAGTCTCACTTTCCGTATTCATTCCTGTATTACTTGTTCTTGCTGTCGCCTTAGCGCTTGGATTTCGGATACTTGAACTCCTCGGCTTTGCGCCCGAAGAGACATTTGAGTGGGGGCTGTTTGCCGCCGGGATATCTTTTCCTGTCATAGGATTTTTCGTTTTTGGTCTATCGGTACCAGGATGGCTTGGCATGCGCTCCGCCTGGGGGCTTATGTCTGTTCTAGCGATCGTATCGTGGCCCGGATGGTTTTTGTTGCGAAATTGGCTCGCATCTATGCTGAAAGGCATCAGCCGCTGTTGCGAAAATGCCAGCTTCGTAAATAGAGTAGCGTTGACTCTGCTCGCTCTTGTTATTGTCCTCGAAGCTTTTGTCTCAGTGGCGCCTCTGACGGGCTCTGACGCCATGCACTATCATTTCACAGCGCCAGCGCTCGAACTCGGTCACCCGCTTCACCCTATTTTCTGGCTCACCCACAGCTTTTTGACCGGCCAAGCCCACTTGCTTATCTCTCTCGGTATGGCTCTTGGAAGCGAGCGAATTTCACTGGCCTTGATTTTCCTCGGCGGTCTTCTTACTGCTGCCGCCCTATTCGTGATTGCGCGTCAGCTTATGACCTACCAATGGGCGGTTCTCGCCGTACTTGTATTTTTAATTTCACCGATGGTTTTTTGGCAGATCACCACTTCCGGTTCACCAGATGTTTGGATGGGATTCTATGTCGGCCTAACAATAGTCGCTGCGGGGCGCGCAATCCAAGACGCCAGCATGAAATTCTTCCTTTTGGCGGGATTTTTCGCGGGGGCGGCCGCGGGTATCAAATATACGGGCTGGATTGTTCCATTCGCAATCTGTGTCTATCTCTTGTTCGCGACCCGCTCGTGGAAACTAACGTTGGCTTGCGGAATAACCTCTTTTATTGCTGGAGCACTAACGCAAGTGCGTAACTTGGTGTGGACCGGGGATCCGTTCTTTCCGTTCCTTATGCCACGGCTTAGTCCTGCCAATGTAAACGCCTTCGCTTTGCAGGCCTTGGTCACCGACACTCGTGCCGGTAATTTTTCGACGAACTGGCTTCATCTGTTGAAATTCCCGTTTAATGTTGTGCTCGATGGCGACCGGTATGGCCTAGGCCAATATTTCGGACCGCTCGTGCTCGCCTTCAGTCCGTTGCTGATTTTCGCTCGATGGAAATCCCACACCGTTCGGTTGACTGCGACCGTCTGTGCCCTCGTATTTGCCTCGAACGCTTTGACCACGCAAATGGGAAGGTTTCTGTTACCCGTTTACATTCTGGCGCTCGCCCTAGTTGTCTCGGGTGTCGCAGATCTCTTCGCGCGCAAGTGGAAGCTTGCATCATCTGCGTGCGCTGTTACGCTCATCCTGTTCTTAACATTCGCGGGCCTATCCGACATTGTCTATGCACGCGATTTCCTGCCGGTCGTAATCGGGAGCGAGAATAGAGCGGAGTTCCTCGAAAGAATGGGGCCCGATTACAAGTTGGCAACCTTTATAAACGATACGCTCGGGCCTGAGACTCAGCACAACGCCGGAAACGTAATCGTTTTCTTAAGGCATCTGTACTATCTCAAAGTTCCCTATGTCTATGGAGATCCTGGATCTTCCTGGACCTTCGATCCCTCCAAATGCAATAAACCCGACCAGCTCTTGCTGTTGTTAAACAATATCAATGTACGATGGGTGGTCAGATCACCAGACTATCCCCCGCCTCTGGCCGAAGCGTTCGATGGCTTGGAGTCACAGAATAAACTAGTTCGCATTGCGTCAATGGATCTCGAGACTTTTACAGGGAATTCGAGAATCTACAGACAGAAGCGAACCACTAAAGTTGTGATCCTTGAGCTACAAAAATAAAACCTCAATTGGATAATGCCAACTCTACGTCCAAATCGGCGATCGTTACTGTATCACGATTGGCACCCAATCGCCTGGCACAAGCGTTTCAATTCAACTATGTCACTGCCTCCTTGCTTGCCTCTAAATTCGATTGTTGCGAAGATTCCTTTCCTCCGCGTCGCAGAAAAAGAAATGAGAAAAAATAGAGCAGCGCGGCGAATATCAATAGGGCTCGAATACCTGTCCACAAAGACACTGACTCCAGCATCCCGCCGACTAGCGCGCCCATAAGATTCGATCCGAGTGCCTGCCCGCTGAAATGGTAATCCGCGAAGCTGCGGATGAAAACGATAGAGGCAAACGCTACCGGAGAGCACAAAACCAGAGTGGCGACCAGAGCTTTAACCCAAAAGGACTGGAAGAAAAGTCTTTCGAGTGGCAACAAATAGGAGACTAACATACACACTAGGATCCCGGCGTACGCAAATCGCACAGGAACCTCAGGCCACCAATCCACAAGAAAATTGGCTGCTACAATCAGAACAAGTATCCCGGCAATTACCACGGAATTCACCAACCAGGTCGTACCGAACAGCATAGCCATACGGCTGACGATTTGTGCTTCGAGCAGCAGAAAGCCCGCACCGAGAAAAAAGAAGTGCCAGTTGATTGCCTGTCCTGCCGCCCCTGTTTGTCGGATTAAAAGGCGCGTCAACAGGACGAGTAGAATGGACATAATAATAATGATGAGTGGCAAACCTGGCTCGTGTTGATAGAAATAGGGCCAGTCGTCCGTCGTGAGATGAGCGGCTTCCATTTCTACGCCATTGTGAGTTTTAAGATAGGCGCTGAGTTCGCTGTTCGCAAGAGCTTGGTTTAGACGGTTCTTGGATCCCACCACAAAAAACTGCCCGCCACTACTGTACTTCGAAGCATCCGCGGAGAAATTTAGAGGAGTTTGGTCAAAGACCGTTTGCAGCAGACCGTAAAGGCGGCCGGCGATCCATGGCGTATGCGCCTGGAATTTTAAAACAAGCAAGCCATTATCTGTTAGTAAACGGCGCGCAGCTTCCAGCGCCTGCCGCGTGTAGACATAATTGTCAATGCGAACGGAAGAATAATTCGAAATGTTAGTATGTGAATCCAGCAACGAATAGACAATCAGATCGAACTTCTCGTGGCTGTTTTCAATATAGCTGCGAGCATCGTTAACCACAGGTGTCACGCGTGGAGACGAATAGGGACGTTCAAAATGGTACTCCCGTCCAAGATGTTGAATAAGTGGATCAATTTCGACTGCGACAACATGGCCGGCGCCATTGCGAAGCGCGGCAGCAACATCATTTCCCATACCAGCACCAAGAACTAGCACGGAGGGCGGATCGGGATAGAAGTGATACGGAAGATTGTAGGCATCCCAGTCGCTCTTCGTAGTCGAGAAAAAGTCAGGGTGGCTAGCGACGAAAGCGGGAGAGAGATTAACAACTTGTTGAAACCAGGTGTGATTAGTATCGAGTTGATAGGCTATGATTTCGCCATTCTCAACACGAGCGGAAAGTTCTAAGTACTGATAAGGTGACCAATATTGTTGGACGAGACCGTGGGGTTGCAATAAGAAAAAGCTCAGACAGACTGCGAACGCTGTGAGTGTGGCCCACCGAAGGGCAGCAACCTTGGCAACAAGTAAGGTTAGAAGAATACAGGCAACTGCAAACCAAACCACCGGAGGCTGCCAGTATTGGCACAACAGAGTGAATAGAAGAATGCCCGCCAGACTTCCCAGAATATTCACTGAATATGCAAAGATACCGCGAGGGGCAGTTTCCAAATAACCGCCCACGATCTGTCCGAGTGGGATAAAAATCATTGCATTCAAAATAAAAAGTGGAACAGTTATAGCGATGGCCGCTCCGAGAGCCAGAAGAGCTATTCCAGAAAATGGCACCGCCGGGATGCCCATCGAATTCACTTCCGATGACACACCTAGGTAGGAGGGAAGAGCGCTGATTAACGCGCGCAGAGGCTGCCAAGGGAACTCAATCAGGAAGACAAGAGAAAGCAGCGGCGCAATCAGAGCAATCAAGTTAATGCGCTTGCGACAAAGAAAGCAACCTACGCCAAAACCGAGGAAACAAGAGACCAACATGTAGTTTTTAAGGTACGCAAAGATCCGCACCTCTGAAGAAATCCACCGAATCATCAAAAGCTCTAGAAATAATACTAAGATGCTCGCTAAGAAAAGTCCGCCGTATGAAAAACCGCCCAGATCCTCTAGTGAAAAATCGAAAATAATCGTCAAACTTCGAAGGGTGCGCACCCAGCGAGAAGGTTTCGCTCGGTAAAAACTAAAAGAGTAAAGGCAAGCGAGTACGCTAATTAAGAGCGTAATACAAAAAGCTATTTGAAAGTCGAATCGTGCAAGGTTTTCCCTCAACTCTTTCTCCGATCGGCTCGTTCAAGATGTGGCACCAGCCGCGCGGGAGAGTTTACACTAGTACCAGTCCAGTACATCCTGCGATAAGTCATGCCATCAGTGATTACTTAGAATGTGGTGTCGCAGGGAACGCTTGAGAAGGACCGCCAATCAATACCCGAACAGCGAGGATAGCAGCAGTGGAAACACGTCGTTCGAACGTATAAGGAGATGAGGGAGAGAAAGTCTCAAGGAGGACAGGCGGTGCGCGAACTGCATTCGATAGCCGTGTTCGGGTCAGGCTCGAATTCTAATTAAAGACGTCGTACGCCTTGAACTCAGCACAGATTGCAATCTATTTTGCGACCAGTAACAAGACTCAAGCATCCACTACACAAAAGTTGGGTCATTAGTGGCCAATTTCGCCGATAGGAATGCACTTCGCCGATAGCGGCGATCTCGGAAGTTCAAAAGGAAAATTATGGACCTACAATTAAAACGCAAGAAAGCATTAATCACAGGCTCGACCGCAGGAATTGGTTTCTCCACCGCGCAAGCTCTGGCTGCGGAGGGCGCGTCGGTCGTGGTTAATGGAAGAACGCAAAAACGCGTAGATTCCGCTATCGCCGAAATTCGCAAAGCCCATCCTGGTGCAGAAGTCTCGGGCATCGCTGCTGACGTTTCGAATCGCGAAGGTTGCTCGAAAGTAATCCAATCGGTCCGAGCTGTGGATGTTCTGATCAACAACATGGGCATCTTCGAGCCAAAACCGTTCGAGAAAATTCCCGATGAAGATTGGATGCGCTTCTTCGAAGCCAATGTCATGAGCGGTGTACGCCTCTCCCGTCATTACCTCGCGGGCATGCGTGAAAAAAACTGGGGCCGAATCATTTTCGTCTCCAGTGAGTCAGCCGTTCAAATTCCTGCTGAAATGATTCACTACGGCATGACTAAAACAGCACAGGTCGCCGTCGCTCGCGGTATTTCCGAAACAGTCGCCGGCACAGGCATCACCGTGAACAGCGTGCTGGCCGGCCCCACCAGGTCCGAGGGCGTCGAAACTTTCATCTCGCAAATGGGCGTGCAAAAAGGTTCTGACTCCGCCGCCTTCGAAAAAGAATTCTTCAAAAATATTCGCCCATCCTCTCTTCTCCAGCGTTTTGCAAGCACGGATGAAGTCGCTAACATGATCGTTTATCTCTCCAGTCCGCTGGCTTCCGCCACAAACGGCGCAGCCATCCGCGTCGATGGCGGAGTCATTCGCGCTATCCTGTAGTAAGCGCGCAGGCCGACCGCCAGGCATTCTGGCCCTATACTTCTATCGCATCCTGAGTCTAACCAGACTCCGTCGTGTGGTAGCCTTGCCCGTCCAGAGGAGCTCGGGACTTGAACCGATCTGTCAGACCCGCGGCCATAGCAGCGATTGTGATTGCGGCAGCTTATCTTCCGCTTTACGCGCGAGCGGACGTTTCGTCGTCGAACCCCGCGCAAGAACAGGCCCGCTGGGCCACCGTCCACGGAATTGTCACCGATCCAACCGGCGCAAAAATCTCCGGAGCTTCGGTAGAATTCTTATGGGATAGGAAATATATCGTCCAGACCAACGCCGCCGGAAAGTACACAATCCAGCTAGAACCCGGAACTTACGATGTCCAAGTGCGGGAATTTGGATTCTCAATCGCGCGTAAAGAAAGACTGTTGCTTTCACCTAGCGCGCAAATTGAACTGAATTTTAAATTAATGCTTCAGCCTAGCGGTGGACCGACGGAAGTCACGCCATCTGAAGGTTCTTCTCCGCAGCCTGCTAGTTACGAGGCCGTGAAAATCGTGCAAGCCTGGATCCCCATGAAAGACGGCATCCGCTTGGCCGTGAATCTCTACATGCCAAGCGCCCCGGTCCAGCCAAGTACGCCCGACGCAGAGCATGGCGGAAAATTCCCAGCCATCCTTGAATATCTGCCGTACCGCAAAGATGATTGGACGCTAGCGCGCGACTGGCAACTCCATTCCTATTTCGTAAAACGCGGCTACGTCACTGCGCGCGTTGACATTCGTGGCACCGGCGGGAGCGAAGGGAATCCTCCCGACCGCGAATATTCTGATCAAGAGCAGCAGGACGGCCTAGAAGTGATCGACTGGCTTTCCAAACAGTCGTGGTCCAACGGCAACGTCGGGATGATGGGAATTTCCTGGGGCGGCTTCAACGCCATTCAGTTGGCGAACCTGCATCCCCCCGCGCTGAAATCGATCATCGCGATGTGCGCTACCGAAGATCTTTTCCACGACGATATTCATTACATTGATGGCCTCATGCACGTCGATGAATTCGAGCTCGGCATGGATATGCAGGTCGGCATCACGCGCGCGCCGGATTTTCCCACCGATGAAAAATCTCTTGCGCCGCGTTTCGACGCCACTCCCTGGTTTCTTCTCTATCTTCATCACCAGCGCGACGGAGCATTTTGGCAACGCGCTTCGATCTCGGGCGATGAGTATGCTGCATACAAAGTGCCGACTTTCATGATCGGCGGTTTTCTCGACGGCTATCGCGACAGCGTCGGCCGATTCCTCGAACGCGCAAAAAACGCGCCGGTAAAAGCCCTGCTCGGCCCCTGGAATCACAGTTTTCCACACGATGCTCAGCCCGGACCAAGCATTGAATGGCGCGTGCAAGCCACGCGCTGGTGGGATTACTGGCTGAAAGGCAGGCAGAACGGCATTCTTGACGAGCCGCGTTTCGAAGTTTACATGCGCCACTGGTATCCGCCCGATCCGAACATCGCAGAGATTCCCGGCGACTGGCGCGCCGAAAATAGTTTTCCTCCAGCCAACGGGCAAAACGAAACTCTTTATCTTTCGCCAAATCATTTACTGCGCGATTCAGCGCCCGCCGCGGCCACGGAAGAATTAAAGTATGTTCCGACCATCGGCGCCGAAGCAGGATTTTGGTGGGGCGATTTCACCACCGATCAGCGTCCCATCGACGCCTTCAGCTTATTTTACGATTCCGAGCCGCTGGAAAAAGACACCGCAATTCTTGGATGGCCCAAAGCGCTCCTTCAAGTGTCCGCAAGCGCCCCGCTAGCGGACTGGTTCGCGCGGCTTTCAGATGTGGCGCCCGACGGCACCGTAACCATGGTTACCGGCGCCGGGCAAAGTGGCGCGCAACGCGATTCGCGCTCCAATCCGACGGATCTCGTTCCGGGCCAAGCGTACTCGCTTCCAATCGAACTGCATTTCACAAGCTGGGTGTTTCAACGCGGACATCGCATTCGCCTCGCCATATCAAACGCTATCTGGCCCATGATTTGGCCAACACCGTTCCCGATGACTACCTCGTTGCAGCTCGGTGACGCTTCAGCATCTCGATTGGAACTTCCCCTCGTCCCGCTGGAGCCGCCTGCGCGCCCACATTTTTCCGCGCCCGAAGAAACGCCTCCGCTCGAAAGTGTGAAATCCGAAGGTGACACTTGGCCGCCTCAGGTATGGACCGATACGCACGATTTGCTCACTGGCATCACGCGTATTTCTTGGATGGGAGACGACGCAAGCCAATACCCCTGGGGCCGTATGAAGGATCACGAGCAGATGAGTTACGTTCTCGGCGATGACCATCCAGAAAAAAGCTCCATACACGCTGAAGGTTCCACAACCATCGAATTGACTGGCCGCATTCTGATCTGGAGTGTTGTCATCGATTTCAGCAGCGACCTGCACAATTTCTATTATCATTCCGAGCGCCATCTCACCGAGAATGGCAAACTGATTCGCGAAAAAAGCTGGAACGACACGATTCCGAGAGACCATCAATAGCTTTGCCGCGCGAAATCGCATTCCGGAGCATGGTTTGAAAAACAGCGCCATCCTGCTCATCAGTTGCCCTGACCAAAAAGGGCTCAACGCGGCCGTCCACGAATTTATTTATCGCGCCAACGGAAATACTCTCCACGCCGATGAGCACCAGGACTTCGAGCGGAATCTCTTCTTAATGCGTGTGGAATGGGATCTGGCCGGATTCTCCATCGATATGCGGGATTTCGCCAAAGAATTCCAGCCCGTTGCGGACCGCTTCGGCATGAAATGGCGCGTCGCACTTTCGAGCTATCGTCCGAGGGTTGCTGTTTTCGTTTCGCGCTACGATCACTGCCTCGCCGACTTGCTCTACCGCCAGCACAGCCGGGAACTCGCTTGCGAGATCCCTCTCGTCATCAGCAATCACGAAGACGTGCGTCGCTGGACGGACTTCTACAAAATCCCGCTGCACGTGATCCCGGTGACCAAAGAAAATAAGCCCGACGCCGAACGCCGCGAACTCGATCTACTGCGCCCCCACGGAATTGATTTAATCGTCCTCGCGCGTTACATGCAGGTACTGTCTTGGGATTTCATTCGCCAGTATCCGCCGCACCACATTATCAACATCCATCACTCATTTTTGCCTGCGTTTGTCGGCGGCAAGCCACATCATCAAGCTTTCGAGCGCGGCGTCAAACTTGTCGGCGCCACCAGCCATTACGTTACCGAAGTTCTCGACGATGGCCCCATCATCGAACAAGACGTCGTTCGCATTTCTCACCGCGATACTTTGGAAGATTTGATTCAGAAAGGCCGTGACCTCGAGAAAGTTGTTCTCTCTCGCGCTGTTCGCTGGCACATCGAAAACCGTATCTTGCTATACGGTAATAAAACGGTAATTTTTGATTAGTTGAATTGGAGAACGCTCTTTCAAATATTCTGCAACTAGCGTGTTCAGCGCGCTACGGCAACCCGCGTATCTTTCAAATCAGCAGCCAACAGCCCGTGAAACAAATGCTCGCCCGCTTCACGCCGGACGGAAAGTCGGCCCGCCTGATACGCACGTGAACTTAGCCCGCGCTGCACCCCGGCGCAGATCACAATATCTTCTTGCTGCACGATCTCGCTTACTCCCATGCTCTCGCGAACGTAGGCCATGTTCGCTTCACTGGTATCGCCAAAATAAAAATCAAAAATCACTTCGCAGCGTCCAACGCCCATCGGTAGCACCAGATTGGTATCCAGATATCCTTCGTACCAATTCAGCATGAAGTTGGGATATTGCCAGAAATAATATGCGCGGCGGCCTTTGCGCGTATTGGCCGCGCTGGCCTCCGATGAACTATCCACCGTAACCGGACTTGATTGCACGCAACAGCGATCCACATTTTCAATAGTGTAATTCGTGTAGTCCAAAACACTATTCAAACCTTTGTGCATGTGCGGCACGTGGTATCCGCCGTCCAGAAAATTATCCACGTACACTTTCCAATTGCAGTCCAATACGTAGCTGCGTCGCTCCACGAATTTCAAATCGCCAAACCCCAGCGGCTGCGCCAGCTCCACCAGCGCGCCGAGAAAATCCACGAGCGACCCCGCGTGCGGATCCAGATTCACAAAAACAAATTTCTCCCAGGTCTCCACTCGTATAGGCACCAATCCATTTTGCGAGCGCTCGAAATCGCGAACGCCCTCAAATTCCGTCATCCCGCGGAGTTCGCCTTCCAGATTGTAGGTCCACCCATGGTACGGGCAACGAAGGTGCGGTGTTTGTCCGCAAGGTTCGTTCATCACCGTCATCGCATGATGCCGGCAAACATTGAAAAACGCGCGCAACGTATTGTCGCTTCCGCGTACCACCACCACGGGCTCGCCAGCCACCGTCGTGGTAACATACTGCCCCGGCTTTGCAACCTGTTCCATGCGTCCAACCTGTTGCCAGGCCCGCGAGAAAACGTTCTGCAGCTCCAGATCGGCGATGCGCATATCGGTGTACCACGGCGCCGGAATCGTGTGCGCTTCCGCCAGCGGAGCCGACGCATTATACCAAGCGAGAATTTCTTTCACCGTCTGTTCCATGCGATTTCTCCTGTAGATTTTTGTAAGTGCCGGTAGCAAGAGGACATAATTCTTTTCTTACACGCCTATCGCGCCCTCCAACACCAGCAAAAACTGATTGATCCGCATCTGATTTTTCTGTGGGTCCGCAGGATGCGGAAAAAGTCCCGGATCGAGTTCCTCGGTAAGCAGCGCATCCTGAAAACGTTCCATGGTCCAGTCCAGAATCGATACGATCAGTGTTGAGTCAATGTCCGACCGAACCTGGCCGCGCGCAATCCCCAGGCGCACAAACGCCGTGCTGCCGTAGGGATCCTCCGCCAACAAGAACCGGTTGATCTCGCGTTTCAAACTAAGATCCACTCCGTAATTTCCCAGCAGCGCCACGCGATACGGAATCCAATCTTCGCGCACGAGCCGCTCCGTCCTCAGCAGCCAATAGCGCAAAATCTCAAAAAACCCTCTCTCGCGAATTTGCGAAGGGGAATCCAGATAAGTGGGAAAAGAGCGCACCGCTTTCTTGTAAGCTTCCAGAAACAAGCCGCCTTTACTGCCGAAATATTGGAAGATGGAACCCTTGGCCACCCCCACCTGCGCGGAAAGATCCTCAATGCGAGCCGCGTGATATCCGTGTTCGGCGAAATGTTGCATCGCTGCGTTCACGATGCGCTCGCGTTTTGCTTCCATGCGCGGGTGCCGGTGGGTTTTCCCCGGAACCGGAGTCTCCAATATGGCGCGCCGTTGTTTAATATGCGGGAGTGACCTTAGGTCATTAACTGAAGCTGTCATTGGAATATTCCCCTATATATGCTATCTAAGTGGTACCGCGTTATTGCTGACTGGCGGTCATACTAAACGAAATGCCTCCTTCGCGCAAGTCCTATGATGCAATCGTCGTGGGCGCCGGACACAACGGCCTCACTGCCGCTGCCTACCTCGGGCGCGCCGGGCTCTCTACGCTCGTTCTCGAACGCCGTGAAATTGTGGGAGGCTGCTGCGTCACTGAAGAAATCGCCCCCGACTGCCGCGCTTCCACCACTTCTTATATCGCCAGCATGCTTCGCCCCACCGTGATTCGCGATCTGAACCTCGGCGCGCACGGTCTGCGCATGGTGCCCTGCGATCCCAGCTTGTTGGTTCCTTTTCCCGACGGACAAGTCGTCCCGTGGTGGGCCGATCGTGATCGTGCCATCGCCGAGTTTCGAAAATTGTCAGTCCGCGATGCCGAAACTTTCGTTCGCGTAGACGAGCAATTGAAAAAACTGGCGCGCTACCTCCAGCCATTTTTTCTCGAGCCGCCCCCCGAACCCTCGCTACACGGCGCCGACGGATTCTGGGGACTTCTGCGCGTAGGCAAACGATTTCGCGGAATGACCAGCGCAGAGGTGTCCCAGCTTGTCTCTTTCTTAACCGGCAGCCTCGGCGATTTTCTCGATCGCAATTACGAATCCGAAAAAATGAAGACGATGTTTCTCGCCAACAATCTCTATGGAAAACATGGAGGTCCCTACGACCCAGGCTCCGCCCTCGGCTTGCTGTTTCATTTGCTCGGCGGCGGAGATGGCGAAGTCCAGGGTTTCTACGGGCATGTAATTGGCGGAATGGGCGCCATCACGCAAGCGCTAGCATCCGCTGGCCGTAAATTTGACGTGGAGATTCTCACCTCTTCTCCCGTCGCGAAGATAGATGTCCGCGACGGCGTTTCCCGCGGTGTCATCCTGCAAGACGGAACAGAAATTTCAAGCCGCATGGTTCTCTCGAATGCGGATCCCAAGCGCACTTTCTTAGGCCTGCTAGACGCAAACCAGCTCCCCGAAGATTTCCGTCACGCCATCGCGGGCATCAAGATGGACGGCCCCTGCGCCAAAGTGAATTTTGTCCTCAGCGAAGAACCTCGCGTCACCGGCATGCCGCCGGACTGGCCGGCGCCGCAGCGATCGCTCTTCACTTTGGTTCCTTCGCTCGCGTTTGCCGAACGCTGCTATGACATCGCGAAGTTCGGCGACATTCCCCAAGAACTTTGGGTCGATTGCGTGGTCGCCTCCAACGTCGATTCCACCCTCGCGCCGCAAGGCAAGCACGTGATGACCACGTTCATTCAGTACGTTCCTTATCGCCTGCGCGAAGGCACTTGGGACGAGAAGCGCGAACTCCTCGGCGATCGCGTAGTAAAGAAAATCGCCGAGTACGCGCCCAACGTTCCAAATTCAATTATCGCGCGCCAGGTTCTTACACCGCTCGATCTCGAATGCACCTACGGCCTTACCGAAGGAAATATTTTTCACGGCGACCTTTCCCTCGAGCAGCTTTTTTTCATGCGCCCGGTCGCCGGATGGGCGCAATATCGAACGCCAGTCGCCGGACTCTATCTCTGCGGCGCTGGCGCGCATCCGGGCGGAGGAGTCACCGGCGCCCCAGGTTATAACGCGGCCCACAAAGCTTTGCGCGATTGGAAAACTGGCCGAGTAAAGAAAGCCACTGCCTAGATTTTCACAGAGCAATGGTTAGCTACGAAAGGAGATCAAAATGGCAAAGCAGCAAAAAAAGGGAATCCTCGAAAAACTAGCGGAAGGCCCCGTCCTCGGTGATGGTGGCTACTTGCTCGAACTGGAAAAGCGCGGTCGCGTCCGGGCAGGCCCGTTTACCCCCGAAGTAGCGCTCAACAATCCCGACGCCCTGCTCGAACTCCACCGCGAATTTCGCGATGCCGGCGCGGAAGTTTTGCAGGCACTCACGTTCTACGCCAGCCGCGACAAGCTCGCGACGGTCGGTATGGAAGAGCGCGTGGAGGAATTAAATCGCGCCGCCGTTCGCATCGCGAAAAAAGCGGCTGAAGACCGCTGTCTGGTCGCTGGAAACCTGAGTCTGACATGGATGTACGAGCCCAATGATAAAGCTGCCGCCGACCGAGTGCGCAAAACTTTCGACGAGCAGCTCGACGTTCAAGTAGCCGAAGGTGTTGACTTCATCATCGGCGAAACATTTTCGTTCCTCGGCGAAGCTCTTCTAGCTGTCGAGCGCGCGAAAGCCACAACGTTGCCGGTAATGGTCACCGTCTGCTTCGAAAATGAAGACATCACTCCCGATGGCAAGAAAGCCGCCGACGTCGCGAAAGCTCTAGCCGACGCCGGCGCGGACATCGTTGGCATCAACTGCTTGCGTAGTCCCGAGCACACGCTGCCACTGATGACAGAAATGCGCAAAGCCGTTAAGAGTTATATCGGCTGCCAGCCCGTGGCCTATCGCACCACACACGAGCATCGCGACTTCACCAGCCTAGCCGCGTTTCCCGATCAACTAGAGCCCTACCAGCTCACGCGGCGTGAAATGGCCGACTACGCAAGCAAAGCCCGCGAAATTGGAGTGAACTACATCGGCGCATGTTGCGGAGCCGTCGCTACGCACATCCGAGAAATGGCCCGCGCTCTGGGAAAAATTCCCGCGGACGATCGTGTCTGGAAAAAGGGTGGCGAAAAACCAATGTCCGCTTATGAATATTACGGACACGATGACAAGCCCAAGGCCAGCGGAAAGGGGACCTAAGCACTAACGCGCCTCTCGAAACGCTCTCGCTTTCTGAATCTTCTCGGAGCATGATGTCCGCCTAAAGCCGATGGCTCCAGCGGAATTCACACCCAGCGAAACCGAAAACTCAAATCTTCCCCGCCGGACCATGGGTTTTCGCGACCTGGTTCTGTTTTACATCGTCACCGGCATCAGCCTCCGCTGGATTGCCACGGCCGCAACAGTCGGCGCCAGCGCTGTTGTCATCTGGTTGATCGCCTGGACCGCCTTTTATCTTCCGCTCGCGCTCTCGGTGATGGAACTCTCCTCGCGTTATCCGCAGGAAGGTGGCTTGTACGTATGGTCCAAGCGCGCCTTCGGAGAATTTACTGGCTTCATCACCGGTTGGACTTACTGGGCCAGCAATCTTCCTTACTATCCTGCAATCCTTTATTTCACGGCCAGCAACGCGCTTTATATAGGTCCCGCTCGCTGGCAATCGCTTTCAAATAACAGAGCTTACTTTCTGCTTTTCGCGCTTTTTGGCCTGGCGCTGGCAACTTCCCTGAATCTCATCGGACTTTCCGTCGGCAAGTGGCTGCATAACCTCGGCGGCATCGGCACTTGGCTGCCCATCGCAATTTTATTCGCCATCGCCGGTATCGCATTCCATCGCTTCGGATCGGCCACCAGCTTCACGCCCACAACAATGGTCCCGCACATGCGTTTTCACGATGTGCTCTTCATGGCCACCATCGTTTTCGCTCTCGGCGGGTCCGAATCCGCGTCTTTTCTCGGAGACGAAATCCACGACGCGCGCAAAAATCTTCCCCGCGGATTGCTCGCCGGCGGAGCCTTCGTCACCACCGGCTACATTCTCGGCACCGTGGCCGTGCTCGTCGCGCTTCCCGCGAACGAAGTAAGCGGCCTGCAGGGAATTATGCAAGCAATTTCCAAATCAGTTGAACGCATAGGCCTCTCCGGCGCCGGCGCCATCGGAATCGTTTCATTCGCAGCTTTGCTAATCACTCTTAGCAATCTGGGAGCAATGGGCGCTTGGCTTGCCGTTTCCGCGCGCCTTCCTTTCGTCGCCGGGCTCGATCGCTATCTCCCCCCGGCATTCGCGCGCATTCATCCCAAGTGGGGCACGCCCTATGTCGCCCTTCTCGTTCAGGCCGCCTGCGGAGTTCTTTTCATCTTTCTCGGCCAAGCCGGAACCAGCGTCTACGGCGCGTATGAAGTCCTCGTCAGCATGGGAATTATTTCGTACTTCATTCCCTACCTGTTCGTCTTCGCCTCACTGATTCGCTTGCAGCGCGAGCCTCCCGGCCCGGACGTCATGCGAATTCCCGGCGGCAGCCGCGCCGCAAAAATAATAGGCGTCCTCGGTTTCACTGCTACCCTAATCACCATCGCCTTCTCTGTGCTCCCCGCGGAAGACGATCCCCACAAAATTCTTGCCGTCGTAAAAATAATCGGCCTCACAATCTTGCTTCTCGCCGTGGGCGTCTTCGTTTTCGTTGGGGGAAAATCCCAAGCCGCAAAACGCATCTAGCCCAACCGCCGTAACCCCTAATTGTCCGAAGTTACTTTTTCTACATGCGTGCTCGAGTACGATCCACGATAGGCATCCGAGCGAAGTAAACTGCTGAGGTTCCGGCTCTGCTCACCTCTCACCTTTACACACTCATCGTCTCGAGCCGAGGGAATATCCGGACGTGAGGTGGCGGGCTTGACCACACTCTTAGATGCTGAGACCATTCCTGTTTCAACTGGCAATCGGCCAGCGACTCCACAAGCCGCTCCCAAGCCGTCTGCTCCCTGGATTTACAGCCCCTGGCTCGACCTGCTCGTAGGCTGCGGCGCGTGGTCCGCTCCACTGCTAGCCGTCGCCATGTGGATGGCGCCCACGCATTCCCACGCCTGGGTCGTCGCCTTCTACGCACTGGCCCTCGTCTTCAACTATCCGCACTTCATGGCCACAATTTATCGCGCCTATCACACGCGCGAAAATTTCCAGAAGTATAAATTCTTCACCCTCCACATCACGCTGCTGCTCGCGCTCACCGTGATCCTGATGCACGCGTCCCCGCGCCTGTTTCCTTGGGTGTTCACGCTCTACATCTGCTGGAGCCCGTGGCATTACAGCGGACAGAATTACGGCCTCCTGATGATGTTTGCCCGCCGTAGCGGCGCTGAAGTTACTCAAAACGAACGCCGCTGGCTGCGCGCTGCCTTCATCGCCTCTTACCTGATGCTACTTGCAAGTTTTGAAACCGGACGCTCGACCGACCCGCTAATTCTTTCGTTGGGTCTTCCCGCAAAATTCACGTTCGCCGTGCGCCTTGTGCTCGGAGCAGCCTTCGCAGTTTTCACCTGGCTGGGTTTTCAGCGCATGGTCCGCAAGCACAGCATTCGCGAAATGATCGCGCCCATCACACTCGCAATAACGCAATTTCTCTGGTTTGTTCTGCCCACGCTCCTCGAATTGCGCTCGGCTTATCAAATTCCGCAAACGCGATACAGCAGCGGAATCCTCGCCGTCCTGCACTCCACGCAATACATATGGATCACCAGCTACTACCAGCGTCGCGAAGCGCGGGCCAGTGGTCAATCAAACTGGCGCGTGTCGGTTTATTTCCTGACGCTCTTAGCCGGCGGCATCGCCCTGTTCATCCCCGGCCCCTGGCTCGTGAGTTACATCTTTCGTTTCGATTTCACCACCAGCTTTTTGATTTTTATGGCCGTCGTCAACATTCATCATTTCATTCTCGATGGCAGATTGTGGAAACTGCGCGACACGCGCGTGGCCTCCTTGTTAGTGGACCGCGCAGCAAAGTCCGCGCCTGATGCCCTAACCCAGCCAGCGGCCAAAAAAGCATCGCGCAAAAAGCCCGCTGCCGAAAAGCAGTCCGCTCGGCGTATTGCCGCGCCTGCATTCGCTATCGGCGTGGCTGTTTTGCTTTTCCTCTGGGGCGGCATGGATCAAATCCATTTCGCGCTCAGTAATAATGACGCAGACCTTACTTCTCTTCGCCGCGCCGCCGATATGAATCCCTACGACAGCGCGCTGGAAGCCCGCATCGCGCTTGCAGAAGCAAAAGCGGGGAATCGCGACGAGGCCGTAGCCGCCCTGGCCGAAGCCGTCGACCTCAATCCTGAAAACATCGGCCTGCAACACGCCTACGCTCGCGCCCTAATCGAAGCGGGCCGCTATGACGATGCCTACTCTCTGTACAAAAAAACGCTGCAAACATTTCCTCGCGATGTCGACTCGCTCGTAAACTTTGGATTGCTCGCAGTCCGCCTCGGCAATCCCGATCAAGCCATCGACTCCTGGCAAAAAGCCGTGGACGTAAACCCAAATGAGACGAACGCCCGCCTTTACCTAGCCCAGGCTTTCGATCAAAGAGGCGAGCCCGCAACCGCCGCCCGTCATTGGGAAATCTTTTTGCGCTTGGCCGCGTCACAGCCGCAAGATTCTAGTGTCATCACTAAGGATCAAATAATTTCCGCCACAATTCAGCTAGCCGACGACGAATCCGCCATTCATCGTTCCGATTCCGCCCTTACCCGCTATCAATCGGCTATAGCACTCGCGCAAAGCGCAAGTAACCTCAAACTTGAAAGCCTCGCGTTAGCTCACCTGGCTGACTTGCAAGAAAGGAAAAATGACGCGGCCGCCGCAGCCCAATCCTATCAACGCAGCCTCGCCCTGGACGCCAAAGCCGGCGATGCGCTAGCCGAAGGCTTCGACTGGTTTAACTACGGCCAATTCTTGCGCCGTCATCAATTGCCCAAAGATTTAGCCTACGCTTGTTTTCTTCGCGCCGAAAACCTTCTCGCCAACGCCAATCCAACACAATTAGAAACTGTACAAGCCGCGCGCCGCCAACTGGAAAGCGAAATGGGAAAGAAGTCTCCAATAGCAGCGCAAAAAGATCTCCCCGGTTTACTCGCTCGCGCCACAAATCTCCCCGTAGGCTCCTTATAATTTTCTGGTGATGTAATGACGTCTCCTGGCACACAAGCCAAACCATTCAGTCCGCAACCCTCTTAAAAGTTCAAGGGAATCGGCTAACGCTGGCAAGTGGTCAGTAGATTTCCTGGCGCTCGCACGTTCGTGCGGCATATTGTCTTGATTTTAGAATTTCTGGGGTAAAAAACGGGGACCCTGCCGAATAATTAGCGCAACTTTAGACATTGGCTTCGGCCGATCTAATTTCTCCCAGCCAACCATGGTACTTATGTGGCGTAAGGCGTCCATAGGTCGTCAGTCGTAATTGGCCCCCAAATTTACTGTAGAAGCCGGGCCTTTAAGGTTGACGTTGTTAAATCAGTACCAGCTGTCCTACAGGCCAACTGGCGCATCCCATAGGCACGGTTATGCTTAAGCGGGTAGCTGTGCAACAGCTCTTCAACGAGGTTTCGTGCCACTGAAACTCAATCAGCCATTAAAGCTCAATCTGAAAGCACTCGCCCTGGCCGTCATTGCCATCGCCTGTATCGTATGGCCCTTCGTTTCGCCCAGTGCACGAGCGCAAGCCCCTGATGACGAAAAACTCTTCGACGCGATCTGCCCCATCATTTATCCCGTCGATCAATCCGCCTCCGACCGCGGGTATCACTATCTGTTTTATGGCAACGGGTTCTTCATCGACAGCGAAGGCTACCTCATCACCGCGGCTCACGTGCTAAGCCAGCTTCATGGTGGACAGCCTTACGTCCTGCTGCACCAATCTTCCTCGGAGTTTAGTATAGCGCAAGCCGCTTTGGTAGCCGTTGATCGCGAACATGACGTAGCCATCCTGCGCGTCTCGCCGAATCCATTCGCAGGGAATTACAAAGTTTCGTTTCTGCCGATGACTCCCAATAGGCCTTTACCTGGTCAGACCGTCCTAACCGCAGCGCTGCTGCCTTCCAAGCCCCGTGAAGCTTACACACTAAACGCCACCCTAGAAATGCGTGGCCGCGGGGAGGTTCTCGACTCAGAATTTTCTCAATTGCAGAAGGGAAAGGGTGACACTGAGCTGCTAATCTTCGGCCACCAGGTGGTGCTGGGCCAAAGCGGCGCTCCCGTAATCTCTACAGAGTCTCAAAAGGTCGTCGGTCTTGTTGAGGGTCAGTGGTTCGGCCACAACTCCCTCGCCATGGTAGCCGCGGAGCGCCAGCCGGTAGGTGCAATCCTGCCGATTCACTACGCCATCGCATTACTTCAGCAGAAGCACATTACTTGGCATACGAGTTTTCGCGCTGAAGAACAAAATCAGCAACACATCACCGAGCATGCGCAAAACTCTTCCGTACCGGCAGCGCTGTCGTTCGTTCCGGCAGCTTATCCGTCGCAGTCCATTTTCGGCGGTGAAGTTATCCTCGACGCGCGAATCGATAGCACTGGAACTCTCACAGACATCCAGACTATCCACGGTGATGCTCCCTATCTCGAAAAAGCTCTAGTGTCTGTTCGCACCTGGACATTTCTCCCGGCGAGTCAGGACAGCCACTCCAACGAGGCTAGAATCGGAATCGTATTCGGTTTTGTTCCGCGTCTCGCCGCTTCAAAGTCCCCAAATACTCACAATTACGAAAATGCCTTTTCAGATTCGCGCGAGCGCAACTCTCCCGAACATGCCGCGCTGCCCGTCGCCACTGTCGAGCCCGAATATCCGCCGGACGCAAATGTTCAGTCCAGCGTAATTCTTTCAGCCGACCTCACCCAGCAAGGTCAACTCGATTCCGTAAAAATATTGCGCGGCGCCGCCGACTCGTTTACAGACTCCGCAACCACCGCTCTCCATCAGTGGCGTTTCGAACCCGGAAAACATCTCGGCGCAACCATCCCTTCGCAAGTAATCATCGTTTTCACATTCGCCCAACCCCTAGTCGCCGCGAAAACGCAATCGCCCAAGGTATCGCAATAAGCATCGCAGTTCCGTTACAATTCGCTTTGCTTAACTGTATTTTAGGATTCGCAAAAGCTTAGAATGTCTTGCGCATTAATTTCAGGGAAAACATTTCAGGGGGCACGATGTCTACAAAAATCATCACCGTACGAGGCCGTGAAATTATCGATTCGCGCGGCAATCCCACGGTCGAAGCCGAAGTAGGACTCGAAGGCGGCGTAATGGGCCGCGCCGCCGTCCCTTCCGGCGCCTCTACTGGAGAACACGAGGCCATCGAACTTCGTGACGGCGATAAATCCCGCTACCTCGGCAAAGGCGTCCTCAAAGCCGTCGGCCACGTGAACAACGGCATTGCCAAAGCCATCGTAGGTATGGACGCTTCCGAACAGCGCGCCATTGATCGCCGCATGATCGAAGCCGATGGCACTGACAACAAATCCAAATTCGGCGCGAACGCGATTCTCGCTGTTTCCATGGCCACCGCGCGCGCCGCAGCCACCCAGCTCGAACTCCCACTCTACCAATATCTCGCTAGATATTCGTCAGAAGGTTTCGCCGACACGCTTCCCGTACCCATGATGAACATTTTGAATGGTGGCGCGCATGCCGATAATTCCGTGGACGTTCAGGAATTCATGGTCATGCCACTCGGCGCGCCCAATTTTCGGGAAGCTCTGCGCTGGGGCATCGAAGTTTTCCACAACCTGAAAGCCGTGCTGAAGAAAAATGGCTACTCCACTGCCGTGGGTGACGAAGGCGGTTTCGCACCAAACTTGAAGTCCAATGTGGAAGCCGTCGAACGCGTCCTGGAAGCTATCACCGCCGCCGGCTACAAGCCCGGCGAACAGATCTGCATCGCGCTCGACCCCGCTTCCAGCGAGTTCTACGATCGTGACAAGAAAAAATACGTCTTCAAAAAATCCGACAAGTCCGCGCGCACCTCCGAGCAAATGGTCGAGTTCTGGAAATCCTGGGTTCAGCAATATCCCATCGTTTCAATCGAAGACGGTCTCGCGGAAGACGACTGGGGCGGTTGGAAGCTCCTCACTCACGAACTCGGCAGATCGCCTGCCGCAGAAATGGAAAAGAGAAAGACCATTCAACTGGTCGGCGACGACATTTTCGTCACCAACCCCAAAATTTTCGCGCGCGGAATTTCCGAAAAAATCGGCAACGCCATCCTGATCAAGCTCAATCAGATCGGCACCGTAAGCGAAACCGTCGAAGCCGTGGAAATGGCTCGCAAAGCGAATTACGCTTCCATCGTCTCCCACCGCTCCGGCGAAACCGAAGACACTTTCCTCGCCGATTTCGTCGTCGCCATGGGCTGCGGCCAGATTAAAACCGGCTCCGCCTCGCGCACCGACCGCATCGCAAAATACAATCAGCTCCTGCGCATCGAAGAACGCCTCGGCGCCGACGCCGTCTTTCCTGGCTTCAAAGCGCTCTCCGCACACCCCGTCCTACGTCCGCCGCGCCAAGTAGGCCCCGCAGAAAGCGGGCGGAGCGAATTGTGAGGCGTGCACGGTGTAGAGAGGTTTACAGCTCAGAAAGCTTTTCAGAATCGGAGCATTAACACGGAAACTCCAGCTCATCTCGTTACCCTGCCAGACGATGACCTCCTCAATGCCCTGCAGCGCGCGGCATTCGGCTATTTTCTAACTCAATGCAATTCGGCCAATGGATTGGTCGCCGATAGGTCTGTGGCCGGTGCGCCCTGCAGCATCGCAGTGGTCGGATTCGCGCTGTGCTCGTATCCAATAGCTGTAGAACGCCGCTGGATGACGCGTGACGACGCTGCTCGGCGAATTCTTACCACCCTTCTTTTTTTCCTGAATAGCGCGCAAAGTGAGGCGCCGGACGCAACCGGCTATATGGGTTTCTATTATCACTTTCTTGACATGCAAACTGGCAAACGTGTCTGGGATTGCGAGCTGTCGCTGATCGACACTGCTCTGCTGCTTGGCGGAATACTCGCCGCGAGTGCCTATTTTACTGGCAATTCTCCAATCGAGGTTCAGATTCGCCAGGTCGCCGAGACGCTGTATAGTCGCATCGATTGGCAATGGGCTCAGCATGGCGGGCCCACTCTTCCGCAGGGATGGAAACCGGAATCCGGTTTTCTTCACTACGGTTGGGAAGGCTACAGTGAAGCCATCCTTCTCTATGTTCTGGCGCTCGCCTCTCCCACCCATGCGATCCCGGCCAATAGCTATTCAGCATGGACCTCGACCTATCAATGGGAAAACCTGTATGGTTATGACTTTCTTTACGCTGGTCCCCTGTTCATTCATCAGCTGTCTCACGCGTGGATCGATTTCCGGCGTATTCAAGATCCGTTCATGCGCGAGAAGGGCAGCGATTATTTCAAAAATAGCTGCCAGGCAACATATATTCAGCGGCAGTATGCGTTGCGCAATCCAAAAGATTTTCGCGGTTATGGCGAGAATGTCTGGGGCTTTTCGGCGGGCGACGGCCCGAGCCCTCAACGTATCCGAATCGATGGTGTGGATCGTAGCTTCTTCGGCTATACAGCTCGTGGCGTGCCCTATGGACCGGACGACGGCACTATTTGTCCCCCCGCAGCTCTGGCCTCCCTTGTTTTCGTACCGGATATGGCGTTGGCGGCGGTCCGCTGCTTGTGTGATCGGTATCCGGAAGTTATCAAGGAATACCGGCTTCCCAGCGGGTTCAATCCCAGTTTCATTCGCAATGGATCCCGAGGATGGATCAGCGAAGGGTATTTAGGCCTCGATCAAGGTATTGTTACATTGATGATCGAAAACTATCGGTCGCAACTCATATGGAAACTGATGCGTCAGTGCGCATACATCCGGAATGGATTGCGCAGAGCCGGCTTTCGAGGTGGTTGGTTGTAAAGGCTAATCCGCACCTTAGAGGAATCCAATGCCGCCTGAACAATTGTCCTCCAATCGAAAATCGACTGACTTCGACCTGAGGGAATTGCAAAATGTCCACCCGCAGGACTGGAAAAATCCCGAGCCGGCTCACAGATACAGCTTGGTAGTCATCGGCGCTGGACCCGCAGGATTTCTCACGGCCCTCAATGCCGCCAAAGTCGGTGCCAAGGTAGCGATCGTAGAACGTGATCGTTTCGGCGGTGCGTGCTTCAATATTGGCTGCATCCCTTCCAAGACTATTATTCGCACCTCGCGCCTGTACGCAGAGATACGCAATGCGGATAACTTCGGCGCGGAAGTGCCTAGCGGTATCAGCGTGAATTTTCCGGCTGTGATGGAAAGAATGCGGCGTGTGCGGGCGCGTGTCAGCCGCCGGGTTTCGGCCCAGAAGTTGACTTCCGCGGGCGTCGACGTATTTTTCGGGCAGGCGCGCTTTGCCGGACCCAAGGCGGTTGAAGTCGAGGGCAAGCTCTTGCACTTTAAGCGGGCTCTTATCGCTAGCGGTGCCCGGCCGAAAGTTCCTTCGATCCCTGGAATTGCCGCCGCGGGATACTTGACCAATGAAAATGTTTTCGATCTGGACGAATGTCCTCGGCGCTTGCTTGTTCTCGGCGGCGGTCCTCTCGGTTGCGAACTGGCGCAGGCCTTCTGCCGACTGGGTTCGCACGTTAACATCGTGCAGGACGATCCGATGTTCCTCGGCAACGAAGAGCGCGACGCGGCACAGATTCTTTCCGAAGCGCTGGCTCGCGACGGAATCGACATCCATCTCAACAGCCAAGCTGTCGGTGTACGTGCGGACGGCAAAGGAAAAATCGTTGATCTGGTCAGCGACGATTACAAGTTCACACTAACCGTTGACGAAATTCTGGTCGGTATCGGCAGCACGCCTAACGTCACTGATATGAATCTCGAGGACGCCGGGGTGCATTACGATAAAGACGCCGGAATTATGACCAATGATTATCTGCAAACTAGCAATCCTCGAATCTATGCTGCCGGCGACGTATGCTCGGAAAAGAAATTCCCTCACATCGAAGTAGCCGCTTCAGAAATTGTAGTCCGTAACGCACTCTTTTGGGGTCGCGAGAGGCTGAGCATGTCGGCGGTTCCGTTCTGCACCTACACTGATCCGGAAATCGCGCACGTTGGCCTGTACTTTACCGAGGCGCGCGCAAAAGATATCCCCGTCAAGACTTTCACTGTCATGATGAGCGACGTGGATCGCGCAATCACGGACAGCGAAGATGAAGGCTTCGTAAAAATTCATGTCAAAGAAGGAACCGACCAGATTATAGGCGCAACTGTAGCGGCCAGCCATGCCGGCGAATTGATAAGCGAAATCTCGCTAGCCATGAACGCAAAAATCGGCCTCCGGGCTCTGGCCCGTGTAAATTACCCTTATCCAACCCAAGCCCAAGCTATAAAACTTGCCGCCAATGCTTATCTAGATACACTCCGCAACCCCATACGTAACTGGCTGCGAAAGCAATGGCTGTAGCGGCGGCCTTCTTCGGCAACTTGCGCCTGCACACCGGCTCAGCCACGATTGCGTGTGCCACTCGCGCATGATACGTTTTCCAGCATTCGCACGCTAAAGGTGAACATGAAACATCATCATCACCGCTCCGCCCACGTGCATCCACATCCGCACTCGCCTGACCCCACTCGACGCGCCTTTCTTTCCACGCTAAGCGCCGCCGCCGTCCTCGGCCCCTGGGCTTTCCAACAGGAACAAACCGCCTCCGACATGGCCGAGCGTTTTCGCCAAATGTCCGAGGACTTCGAACGCAAAGGCCTCGCCGATCCCTTCAAGGGAATCACCACCGACGGTAACGTCCTTCCCGGCCTTTTCGAAATCGCGCCCACCGGCGTTTCCACTGAGCCCGTGCGCAATGCCGCCGAAAAATTCATCGCCTCGCTCTCAAACGTCCAACTCGCTCGCACCATGTTTCCCGTGGACGACATCAAGTGGCGCAAATGGATGAATCAACATTTCTACGCGCGGCAGGGCGTCAGCCTCCAGGAAATGACCGACGCGCAACGCAAAGCCGCCTTCGGCCTCATGCGCGCGTCCCTGAGCGCGCGAGGATTCGAGCTCAGCCGAAACGTGATGCGCCTGAACGAAACCCTCGCCGACCTGGTCAACGAACATACTTTTCTCGGCGAATGGCTCTACTTTTTCGCCGTCATGGGACAACCTTCCGCCACGCAGCCCTGGGGCTGGCAGCTCGACGGCCACCACTGCATCGTCAACTATTTCGTCCTGGGCGATCAGGTGGTTATGACGCCGCACTTCTTCGGCTCGGAGCCCGTCCGCGCAAGTTCAGGAAAATATAAGGGTCTGGTAATCCTTCAAGAAGAACAGAACAACGGATTGCAGATGCTGCAATCGCTTACCGACACGCAGCGCCACCGCGCCATCATCAATTTCTCCAAGTCGGGTCACAATAATTTAACGGAAGCTTTCAAAGACAACGTTGTTCTTGACTACGCGGGCCTCCGCGCCAACGATTTGGCCAAACCTGCGCGCGACCATCTCCGCGACCTCGCCAATCTCTACGTCAGCAATATGGACGACGGCCACGCTCGCGTCAAAATGGACGAGTTCGACCGCCACCTCGAAAACACCTGGTTCGCATGGATTGGCGGCACCCAGCCAGACAGCCCCTTCTACTACCGCATCCAAAGCCCGGTCATCCTGATAGAATTCGACCACCAACAACCCGCCAACCTCGCAAAGTTTTCATCCGATCCCGATAAGCCCACTCAACAACATATCCACTGCGTAGTGCGCACCCCCAACGGCAACGACTACGGTAAAGACTTGCTAAGGCAGCACTATCTGGCCCATCCCCACACGACCTAGTTTCCCTAGGCCAATAACGTTGCTCAATACCCCGCTCAAGCTATAATCCAGCGCAATGGCCCTCCGTTCAGGCACCAAGCTCGGCCCTTACGAAACAACCTCCGAGCAAATGTTTTATGACGTTAGCAAGGATGGCCAACGCTTCCTGATTAATACTCAGATTCCGCAAGCATAGACCCACCCCATTTCCATAGTCCTGAATTGGCCCGCAAAGCTGACTAACTGACCCTGCGTTAACACCGCTCAGGTCCTCGACAGCCCGCGTCCACACAAAACCTGAGCTGAGAGCAATGTTATAATGGTAAATAGATATAATAATGTGCACAAAATACGATACTTACCGCATCCGGAAGCGCCCTAGATGACGCCGCCTTGGTGCGGCTCTTCACCGCCCGCCCACGGCCCCTCGATAAATCACCAGGAATCTCTAATCGCGAACGCGGATTATTAGAACACCTCCTAAGTCAATCAAAACAAACAACACGAGCTCTTTCTAATCGAGAACTTCCAACCATCTCAAGATCCCGTCCATCTCGTCGCCCTCAAGTTCCCTCCAGATTTGACCCCCGTGCTAGCCTGTTGGGCGCCATATGACCAAACGCCCAAAACCCATCGTCCTCACCGTCCTCGACGGATGGGGTTACCGCGAAGAAACTAAGGGCAACGCCATCGCTCTCGCGCGCAAGCCCAATTACGATCGCATCCTCAAAGATTTTCCCCACACGCTAATCCAAACTTCCGGCCCCGCCGTCGGTCTCCCCATTGGACAAATGGGCAACAGCGAAGTCGGCCACCTGAATATCGGTGCCGGCCGCATCGTCCACATGGACAGCACCCGCATCGATCAGCTCATCGCCGACGGCGAGTTTTATCGCCAGCCTCTACTGCTCCAAGCGATGGAACGAGGACGCAACACGCAACTTCACCTCCTCGGCCTCGTCAGCGATGGTGGAGTGCACTCGCACCTTAACCATCTTTTCGCCCTCCTGAAAATGGCACGCGAAAATAAAGTCAAAAATGTTTTCGTCCACTGCTTTCTGGACGGGCGCGACACCTCTCCTCATAGCGGGATTGAATTCATCCAGCAGCTCGAACAAAAAA
Source organism: Acidobacteriota bacterium (assembly GCA_013287135.1). Lineage (GTDB taxonomy): Bacteria > Acidobacteriota > Terriglobia > Acidiferrales > UBA7541 > Palsa-295. The sequence goes on from JABDEK010000007.1 coordinate 46,121, forward strand.
TGCGCGAACTCGGTGTCGGACAAATCGCCACCGTCAGCGGACGTTACTACGCCATGGACCGCGACAATCGCTGGGAACGCGTCGAAAAAGCCTATCGCGCCGTCGTTCACGGCGCTTCGGAAGCGAAGTTCACAGATCCCGCGGCCGCCGTTCGCGCCAGTTATGAAAAAGGCGTCACCGACGAATTTATTATTCCCGCCGTCATCACCACCGAGCCTGAGCCAGGAAAGCCGGCCGCCCGGCGCGCCGTAATCCGGGATGACGACGCCGTAATCTTCTTCAATTTCCGCGCCGATCGCGCCCGAGAAATGACGCGCGCCATGGTTGAGCCTGGTTTCGACAAAATCGTGGATCCCGACCGGCCAAACAATCTTTTCTACGTCGCGATGACCCACTATGACAAATCCTGGACCTGGCTCCGCTATCTACTGGCGCCCGAAAAGCTCGAACACATCCTCGCCAACGTTTTTGCTGAGCTGCAATTCAAAAACTTGCGCGTCGCTGAAACTGAAAAATACGCTCACGTTACCTATTTTTTCAACGGCGGCGTCGAAAAACCCTTTCCCGGTGAAGAACGTATTCTTGTCCCGTCGCCGAAAGTCCCCACCTACGATCTGAAGCCGGAAATGTCCGCAGCAGGAATCGCCGACACGGTAGTCCACGCCATTGAAAAAGGCGAATTCGACGCCATCATCATGAATTTTGCAAATGCAGACATGGTCGGCCACTCAGGAAATCTGGAAGCCGCCATCAAAGCAGTAGAAACCGTGGACACATGTCTGGGACAGATTTTTCAGGCGCTGCGTCCCCGCGGCGGCGCGTGGATCATCACTGCCGATCACGGCAACGCCGAAATGATGACCGATCCCGTAACCGGCGAGCCCCACACCTATCACACCACAAATCCCGTTCCTTTTATTTTGCTCGCTGAAAACGGCCAAACACGGTTATCCCCGGGCGGTTCGCTACGCGATATCGCTCCCACAATGCTCGGCGTGCTCGGTGTAGCCGAGCCGATCGAAATGACCGGACGCGACTTGCGCGCCCCCACAAGATAATTTGGGAGGTACAGTTCAGCCGCGGAAAATATACTGGTAAGAAATGGAAGAAGAACCCAAACACACCGAGAGCGGTGACAAGCGAGCCGAAATCATGGGATATATGCGTCCCATGAACGCTCTATGGCTCGCACTTCTTTTCGTCGCGACTTGGCTGATGTGGTCGCTACGCGCCGCTTTGATTCTGCTCGGATTGATGATTGCCGCGACGATCCTCGGCGTGATCTTGCGGCGACCCCAGTCGTGATGCGCCACCCGTTCGCCGTAAAAAACTTAATCGCCGGATGTCGGCTTCGGTGACGTATATCCCTGGCGAGCAATCACGATCACCTTTTTCATTTTGCCTTTTTTGTCCGGCTGCATCAGCGGATTGCCTTGCTCGTCCACAATCTCGAGTTTCAGCTTGTGATATTTTCCGTCCGGAGCGCTGGAAGGCGTAAAGCCCAGCGTGTACTGGCTCCTCAAAAATTCCGCCACACTGTTGAAGATGCTGCCCATCTCGCCCTGGAATCGCGGGAACCAAGCGTATCCCCCAGTCAGTTCAGCAAAGGTAGTCAGCTGATTCTTCGCCTGAAGATATCCGATACCGTCTCCGCCGCTGAATTTGCGCACGTTCTGTTCTTCGGCCATTCCCACGCTGAAGATGGGCACTTCGGTTTCCTTCACGCGTCGCAGCGTTTGATCCAGCGTATGCTTGCTAAAAGTATCGTAGCCGCTCGCGAGCAACAAAATAGACTTTTTGCCTTTCACGTCGCGAAGCTGATCCAGCGTTTCCAGCAGCGCATCAAACAAATTAGCTTCGTGAAAATTTGGAAAATAAAGTCCCGCCACTGCCTGCGCTACTTCCTGTTTGTTACGGGTGAAATCCACCACCACATGGGTCTGAAGGTCAAAGATCTTCAGCGCGACGTAATCTTTGTCAGTTAGGTGGCCCAGGAAATTGTAGGCCCAGGTCTTGGCCTGATACGCGAACCACTCGCCGCCTAGCTGGCTGAACTCCATCAGAATGACAATCGTGATCGGCGCTTCACTGGGAGCGAAATTCGAAATCTGCTGCGGCTGGTTGTTATCCAATACTCGGAAATTTTCTTTCTTCAGATTGGTTAGGATATCGCCTTCCTGGTCCGTCACCACCGCATCGATATTCACCACATTCGATTCCACCGCGATAGACGTTTGCGGCGCCTGGTTCGGCGCCTGCCCGGCTTTCGGCGATTGTTGCTGCCCTGTGGGTTGGGGCGGAGTGGCAGGCTGTTGCGTCGGCGCAGGTTTTTGCGGCCCTTCCTGTTGGCGCGACCAAGCGGTCAAAGTGCCGGGAGGTATACCTAAAGTTGCCAGCAAAGCTCCCACGAAAATGGCCCGCGTCCACATACTCAAACTCATGGATTTCCCCCTCCCGCTTTGATGCTGCCAAAGCCTTTTTCGGATGGTCTGTTGCCATCCAGAAAACGCCTCTTCCCAAGCGCCCGGCTGCTTCCTGACGCCATGATAATATGAATTGCTAGTCTGCTTATCGTTCTAATTCACATTCAATTAGGAGAACGAAAAGAATGGCGCGTTTGAACGTCCGAATTCTTGCCCTGGCATTCTGCGGTATGTTTTGTTGGGCCACGAATAGTGCGGGGCAGGGCCTGGCGTCACAACCGCCGCAGGCGCCCGCTGGTCCCAGCGCGGACATCGTAAAACTTCAAGGCGAAGCGCTCGTTTGGCTCCAAGACCTGATTCGCATTAATACCACCAATCCGCCGGGTAACGAGGTCGTGGCCGCCAAATACATCGCCGATGTTCTGAAACGCGAGGGAATTCCTTCGGAAATTTTCGAGAGCACTCCTGGACGCGGCTTTTTGGTCGCGCGCCTTTCTTCCAGCGCCATGCCCAACCCCTCACGCGCTCTGCTCTTGCTGGCTCATCTGGATGTGGTCGGCGTCGATAAAGCCAAATGGTCCGTGGATCCTTTCGCCGCGGTAATAAAAGGCGGGTACCTCTACGGGCGCGGCGCGATTGACGACAAAGGAATTTTGGCCGCGAATCTTGCCGTTTTCATTGCATTAAAGCGCTCGCAAGCCCGATTGAACCGCGATGTAATTTTTCTCGCCGAAGGTGACGAAGAAGCCGGCGGAGAAACCGGGATGAAGTTCGCCGTCGAAAAACACTGGGATAAAATTGCCTCGGGCTTCGCATTGAACGAATGCGGCCGCACCGTTATGAAAAACGGTAAGGTGCAATACGTGGCCCTGCAAGTTAGCGAGAAAGTCGCCGTAAACGTGAATGTAATCGCCACCGGCACTTCCGGCCACGGCTCGGTCCCACTAAAAGATAACGCTGTCACGCATCTATCCGCGGCCATGGCGAAATTGGGCACTTACGAAGCCCCGGTGCAATTCAACTCCGTCACCCGCGGATATTTCGAAGGAATCGCCCCGCTGCAAGACGAAGAAACCAGCAAATGGATGCTGGCGCTGGAGAGTTCCGACCGCGCCGATCACGCCGCGCGATGGCTTTCCAATGCCAATCCAATCTGGAATGCCATGCTGCGAGACACCGTGAGTCCCACGATGTTGCAGGCAGGTATTCGCGCAAATGTTGTCCCGTCAGAAGCTCGCGGCGTTCTGAACATACGTCTTCTGCCGGGCAATATGGCGACTCCGCTCTTAAGCAAGCTCACTCAACTTGTGAACGATCCCCAAGTTCGTTTGGAACCGCAGGCTGGCGCCGGAGAAACCGCGCCGTCTTCCTCACTTGAGACGGATTTGTACGCTACAATTAAGAAGGTAACCGCTCAGGAATTCAACGGTGCACCGGTAGTTCCATACATGTCCACTCCACTTACAGACTCGGCTCGTCTGCGCATGCGCACAGTACAAGCCTATGGGTTCGATCCTTTCCCGCTCACTGAAGAAGACGTGATGCGCATGCACGCCGATGACGAACGCATTCCGGTAGAATCTTTCCGCAAGGGAGTTCAGTTCCTCTACGCGGTTGTTGACGCGTTTGCTGTGACAAAATAACAATCGTGCAAAATCTTCGAAGGGCCAAAATCGTCTGTACCTTGGGACCCGCAAGCTCGTCTCAAAAAATGATTGACGCGCTGCTGCATGCGGGCATGGATGTGGCGCGCCTGAATTTTTCACACGGCACTCCAGAAGAAAAAACCCGTCTCATAAATTACGTGCGGCGAGCCTCCGCTCGATACAGCAAGCCCGTTGCAATCATTGCGGATTTACAGGGGCCCAAAATCCGTACCGGTGCGTTGCAACAGGGCAAGCCCGTGCACCTCCACTTCGGCCAGCGTTTCGTGATTAGCACCAAGAAGGTAATCGGCACGGAGCAAGGTGTCAGCACAACTTTTCTCGCATTGCCGGAGTCCGTGCGCAAGGGTGACCGCATTCTTCTGAACGATGGGGAGATCTCGTTGCGTGTTCTATCCACCCGTGGCCGGGAAGTTGTCTGCCAGGTGGAAAACGGCGGGGAACTGGGCGAAAACAAAGGAATCAACCTGCCGGGCGTGAAACTGAAAATTCCTTCGCTCACTCCCAAGGATCGCCGCGACTTGCAGTTCAGCTTGCAAATGGGCGCAAACTACGTGGCCCAAAGTTTTGTGCGCACCGCAGCAGATGTCCGCGCCGCCAAGGGTGCCATCGCCCGCGCCGGAAAAGACACGCCTATTATCGCTAAATTGGAAAAGCCCGAGGCTATCGACAACCTGGAGGAGATTCTCGAGATTGCCGACGGCGTGATGGTGGCGCGCGGAGACTTAGGCGTGGAAATGAGTCTCGAAAAAGTTCCCGTTGTCCAGAAACGGATTATTTCCAGCGCGCGCGACGCTTTGGTCCCCGTAATTACCGCCACACAAATGCTCGATTCGATGCAGAAAAATCCGCGGCCCACGCGCGCGGAAGCTTCCGACGTGGCCAATGCAATTTTCGATGGCAGCGATGCCTTGATGCTTTCCGGCGAGACCGCCGCGGGAAGTTATCCGCTGGAATCGGTGGTAATGATGGACCGCATTATTCGCGAGGCGGAAGCGAGCGTCACGTCTTTACCTCGCCCGGCGGCCTCCGGCGACTTACTGATCAGTGAAACCATTGCCGAAGCCATTTGCCATGCCGCGGAAGAATTAAACATGAAAGTAATCGCCGTCTTCACCGAGTCGGGATCTTCCGCGCGCCTCGTTTCAAAATACCGCCCGAGAGCTCCCATCGTTGCGTTTTCACCTGCGCAGGAAGCCCGCCGCCGGCTGAGCCTCTTCTGGGGAGTGCTGCCGCGGACCATAGAGCGCGTCCACGACGTCGATCAGCTCGCGGAAACCGCCGAAGCGCGTTTGCTTGAAGAACATTTAGTGAAGCGCGGCGACATCGTAGGCGTAATCGCCGGCACGCCATTGGGCACCACGGGATCCACTAACTTGATGAAGATCATCCGAATCGGAGGGTAGCTAGCCAGTTGTATGTTCGCGCAAGACTTCTCCGGTGAGAAAGACTCGGCCAATCGTCCTACCCCCATCCCGATGGGTAAATTTGAATTCGTAACGAGTGCTTGCGAGGTAGGCAGGATTCAGCTCTGGGATCTGCGGCGTTCTCGGCCCCTAATTCACCCAGTTGTCGGGATTTGAAGGCGGCTTTTCGTTGTGGTCGCGCACATAAACTTCGAATTTCTTCCGTAGCCGCCGTCGTTTCCAATCCGAAAAAAAATTCCGATAGTTGTAGAGATAAGAGCCGCGCCGCAAGTAAATATATCCCACTAGCATTCCGCCAAGGTGGCAGACATGACTCACTCCATCGCCCGTGGATCCAATGGTGGTAAAAAATTCGATGGCTCCCATCACGATCACAAAAATTCGCATGGAAACTGTGACCGGCAGCGGAAATACCCAGACTTGGCGGTGTGGCATCACGATAGCCACCGCTAGCAAGACGCCGTAGATCGCTCCCGAAGCTCCAATCGTAGGTATCAGAGCCGTCCCGCGTCCGTGCGGATCGATCAAAAGTTTTACGATGATGTCAACGATTCCCGCGCCCACTCCGCACACGAAAAAATAAGTGTAGAACCGCCGTGCCCCCCAAGTGTGCTCCAGGTCAGCGCCGAACATCGCGAGGTACAGGAGGTTGAAAAGAATGTGGAGGATCCCGCCGTGAAGGAAAATGTAGGTGAACGGTTGCCAGATTCGGAAACCCCGTACGACCGCCCAGGGACTGAGCCCGAACCAGCCGATCCAAAATCTTGCTCCCGCTTCGTGAAACAGCAGCGCCGAAATTGTTTGCAGGAAAAAAACAGAAATACAGATGATGCAAATCGTCTTAATGGCGCGCGGAAAGTACCCGCTTAAATCAAACCGATGCCCGTATCCGCGCGAAAAGGTTGGCACACAGGAAGTGTAAAGGCTGCGCCCACCGTAGTCAAAGACCTCCAGGGGTAGCTTACAGGACGGGGAAAAGTGATACATCCCACCCCGTTTTTGGCGCGATAACAATTTTAAGCAAGGTTGCAGTCGCCTACGCGTGCACAATTGCAGTCGTGGTTACGGCGGAAGTGGCGATTACGATTTAAATTGCGGTGACTGTGAATAACCGCCAACTACGCGAGCACCGACGACTAGAATTCGCATATTGCCATCCCTTCTCAGTAATCATGTTTGATTGCAAAGAATCAAGAGCTCCTATGGAAACCGTGATTCCGATTGACTCGGGTACGAGCGATTCCGCGGGGTTGCGGCCGGGTTATCCCTCCGCCGATTTGATTTTCTGGTTCAACGCCGGGTCCTCGAGATTCGTCTTGAGGAATTCTGCCGAGGTAGGTAACTCCACCCGGAGATTATGTACGGTGCAAATCTGCACCTTACCGGCGCGAAGACGATAGTCCAGCGCGTGTCCTCCGGACTGTTTATCCTGCCGCAGAAAGTGCAGGTGAAACCCTGCCACGCCGATACCCTGTGCATAAATCGGAGAACGAAATCCGGCCAAGGTTCCCTCCACGTTGGTGAAGACTTTCTCTGCTTGATGTTTCGCTGCTTCGGTGAGGGGAGGAAACGGCCTAGTCTGACGCTGCACGGTTCGCATGCGAACTTCATCGAAAGCGCCATCCACTCTTACCGCGCTGAAGAGGTTGGCATCCGTAGCTTTCTCAATCATCGCCAGCAGGTCGCTCTTTGTCATCGGCTGTACCAGATTCAACTCCCGCTCCGGCTGAAAAAAGGTAACCACGGCAAAAGGCGTCTTTTGGTCATCTGTGACAGGACGAGCGGATCCATCCGATCTAACCTGATAGAACATCCCGTCAAAGCCCACCATCTCACCGTCGAGATCATTGAAAGTGCCAAGACCAAAATCGCCATGTTTCCGAATGTCCCCATACGTCATCTGACCTTCGTAATTCCCGGCTATCAAAGCGGACATCAAGGAGGTTTGATACAGCTCACCCGCTCGATGATCGTTACTGCCGGAGACGTGGTGCCAAGCTGGCTGGATCATTGCGAGTGAACCGGATACAAGTGAATTGTCCATGCTCATCCTCTCAATCCCACGCTTCGGGAATCACGTGTTCGCCGATTTCCACGTTCTTGCTGTAATCCGTCGGAATGTCCACCACGACTACGCCGGGCGTCTCGAGTGCTTTGCGCAAGGTAGGCACAAGTTCATCGGGCTTGTTGACCCTCATACCGACGCATCCGAGGCTCTCCACGTACTTCACAATGTCCGGATTTCCGAAATCCGTGCCTGAAGTACGCCCGTAAAGCAGCTCCTGCTGAAAGGCGACCATGTTGTAGCTGCCGTCGCGAAAGACAAGGACTGTAATGTTCAACTTCGACCGAACCGCTGTTTCCAGTTCCATCGACGAAAAGAGGAAGCCCCCATCGCCCACGACCGCCACCACCTTCTTCGAGGGATAAGTAAAACTCGCCGCCATGGCCCACGGAATTCCTACTCCCAGTGTTTGCTGCCCATTAGTGAACAGGAGTTTGCGTGGTTCAAACTGGAAGAAGTGCCGCGCCATCCAGATGTGCACCGACCCCATATCGCACGCGATAATAGTGTCATCATCGACCAGACTGCGCAGCGCCAGCACGGTGTTAAGCGGATAAACCGACGATCCGTGTGATTTCGGATCAGGAGGATTTTGCAGCGCCTTCCATTCTGCCTGAATCGCTTGCAGCTCTGGGCCTGCAGTGAACGATTGCTCCTGCAGCATTGATGCGAGCGCCGATATTGTGTCAGAAACCGATCCGCGCAGCTCCAACTCGGGTTCATAATGGTTATCGATGTCGCAGGGATAATCGTCCAGATGAATGATGGCCCTCGCCTTGCCCACGTTCCAGAAACTCGGGTCGAACTCGACCGGATCGTACCCGATGGTTAGCACGACGTCCGCCCTGGCGAGCAGCTTGTCTCCCGGTTGATTCCGGAACAGGCCCACGCGGCCGAAAAATAGTGGGAGCAGTTCGCGCGATATCGCCCCTGCGCCTTGAAATGTGCCGACGACGGGTAAGGCGTGGCGCTTCAACAGAGCGCGCACTGCTGTGGTCGCACGAGGCTCGCTAGCGCCCATGCCGAGAAGGATGACCGGGCTTTTCGCTTTCGATATTTTTTCCGCAGCTCGGCGAATCATGTCTTCAGGGGCTGCCCCCAACGGCGGCAGCGGCAGCGGCGGCGGCACGCTGGCTTCGGTCACTGCACCCTGCACATCCCTCGGAAATGCAATAAAGGATGCTCCGGCACGAGGTGTCATAGCCGCTCGAAAAGCATTCACAACCGCTTCACCGGCGGCTTCCGGCGCGTTGATGGCGACGCTGAATTTTGTTACCGGTTTCATGACGGCCACCGAGTCCATCGATTGGTGCGTCTGCTTGAGGGTGTCCGCCAAAGGAACAATGCCGCCGATCGCCACCATGGGATCACCTTCGGTGGTGGCGGTGGCTGCGCCGGTCACGAGATTGCCCGTGCCCGGGCCGGAGGTGACAAGACAGACCCCCGGCCTCCCGGTCAAACGCCCCACAGCGGCGGCCATGAACGCGGCGTTCTGTTCGTGACGGCAGACGATCAACTGCGGACCTTCATCACGCAATACATCAAAGGTCGGCATGATCTTTCCACCCGGAATGCCGAATATATATTTGACATTCTGTTGCATCAGGCTTCGGATCAATAAACGCCCGGCGGTTTGCTGTTTTTCTCTTGCTTTGGCTTCACCCGGAGTACTCATCGTCTCCTCCAGTGGTAACGCAATCTGTAGGCAGGGTTGGTTTGGGATTTGGATGCGCGATCAGGGAATAGAGCGAAACTTCTTGCGCAGCGTCCTTACTCAGTCGATTGTTGGGTTCACCGAGAGTACTCGTCTGGCCGGATTACGGAGGACGACCCTTCTATGAACCAGGGGTTGAGCATAACGTCAGGGCCGGAAAGAGGAATTGTAATCCGCCGCTATGCGCTTGTAAAGAGCTCTTCCGGTTCTCGTTGCTTAAACCCTCCTCGGGCTAGGTAATCCGGAAAACAATTCGACATGACCGCACTGATTGCATACGAGCGGTACAACCATCCGCATCGTCATATCGGTTGAGCCGCCAACCCAGAACCTGATTCCGACTGCCTTGTCGCCGGGAATCCGTGGCACGCTTCGTTCAAACTTCTCACGTTCATATTGGCTGAGGGCGTGCCCAGGCATTGTCGGGTTTGTGGGGTGGGAGTCTAACTGTCCTCCGGCTTTTATTCTGTCAACGTAAGCGCCAACCATCAGGTACAGGTCTAGCGAGGAACTTGCTGAACTCAAAGCCTCACGCGCCTCTTTCAGCACATTACATCGTGATAAACTCCAGCGTATGGCACAGTCTCCCGATGCTGCGGACAGTGTCGCTCCCGCGCCGGACCTGTTCGTTAGACTGGCGCTTTGCGCGATTGCGGCCAGCGCCCGGGAAGAAAAAGAGGTGTAGACTTGCGGCATTCGTTCCTCGAAGGGAATCCCATCTCAGGAGATTAAAAATATGGCGCGACGCACGTTCCTGACTCAGCTGGCGGGTTTGCCTTTTCTAGCGTTGGGTCTGAAGGTCGAGGAGTCAAAAAAATCTCTCAAAATTATGATGAAAAGCGCGTGGGGGCCGGATGACCCAACAAGGGCAGCTTTTCCGTTCGCACACGGACTCGTGCTCGCAGAAGCGGGTCACGGGGTACAAATCTTCCTCCTCGCGGAGGCGACTTCTCTGATGCGAAAGTCCATGGTGAACGCGATTCTGCCGGTTGGCTGGCCACCGCTGAGCGAAACACTCGATAAGGTTGTGGCAAGACACATTCCGATCTTTGCTTGAGGAGCCTGTTCCCGGGCCCGTGGGGTCACGGAAACAGACTTGAATCAATGGGGAGCAAAATTTGGCAATCCGGCGATCTTTGTCTCGCTCGTGGAGTGGGCAGACCGGATAATCGTAGAGTGAGGATCAGGTAATGCTTCCCGGGCGGGTGAGCTATCAGCTGTCTTCGACAGACCGTCAACTCCTTCTATGAGAAGCCTTTCGTTCTCAAGTTGTGAGTCCTCGCTGAGTTGTGAAGGAGTGGTTTGGGTTTTTCTATCTAGCGAGCCGGCTCATTCAAGGCACCTGTCATGTTCTGGCCATCAGGTTTCGCAATCGACACAAGTTGTAGGCGGCCCCGGTTAAGATAAACAGCCACCCCACCTTGTCGATTCCTCTCAACTTCACCTTCTTTAGCATCCCAACCATTTTCATCCATCCGAACGATTGCTCCACTCGTTTGCGCTTCCGTTGACTCGCCTCGTACCCACATGCCGCGTGGTCCGCTCGTCTATCGCGCTCCTGCGATTGGTCGTGTTCTGTGCCACATGCAGAGTGATGTTCATCCCGCGCAGTTCGGTTCGATTGACTTTCCAATAGTTCAACATACATACTTGTCGGTATATTAGATGGGCGCGAGAGGAGGCGGAGGTGAGGAAGCGAAGGCTCCGTGATCCGGACGGTACACGGGAACGCTTGCTGCAAGCGGCTTTCCGGGAGGTCCGCCGATCAGGCTTCCAGAGTGCCGGCATCAATACAATTCTCGCCGCCACCAACGTCACCAAGGGAGCCCTCTATCACCACTTCGACAGCAAGGAAGCTTTGGGATATGCCATCGTCGACGAGGTCATCGCTAAACTTGTCCGGGACAGATGGTTGCTCCCTCTGCTTAGCGACGGGCAACCCATCGACATTTTGATCGGCATTGTCCGGCGGTTACCAACTCGACCCGCAGACGTTCGAGAAAGTTGTCCGCTGCTCAATTTGGCACAGGAGATGTCTCCGCTGAACGAACAATTCCGCAAGCGGCTGGAGAGGCTATTTCTTGCCTGGCAGGAAGGAATTGCTACGCTTTTGCGGAAAGGGCAGTCCCAGGGAACCGTTCGCCGCGACCTGAATCCAGACGAGACTGCCAGCTTTCTTGTCGCGATGGTCGAGGGCCACGCCTCGTTAGCAAAGAATGCTCAAAATGCCAAGGTTTGGGAAGTCGGAACCAGAAACATAGTGGGGTGGTTGCAGTCTCTCCGGGCGCCACGTCAATCTCGGAGAGGCGGACGGCGGATGTTGAAGAAGCCTGTTCTCAGGCAACGGCAGGGATTCTGACTAGGAGCAAAACAGCCAGCGATTCACCGGAGGCAAAACAATGAACCGAAGAACATTGGCAAAGGTAGCTTCTCTAAGTTTCGCTCTAATCCTGGGGCTCATTGCAATGAAGCAAGGGCAGGCACAGGACGCTAAGACACCATATTCGAGCATGGCGCCACTCGATCAGTACCTCATGGCAGACCGAAATGCCGAAATAGTCCTGGCGCGGAGCGCGGCCCCGGATGCCATATCGGCCGATGCAAAAATTCTGGTCCTCGGGCGCCATGGCTACGAAACTGCCGTCGAGGGGAAGAACGGCTTTGTGTGTGTTGTGGAGCGGGGGTGGATGTCCCCTTCCAATGCTCCGGAGTTTTGGAACCCCAAGCTTCGAGGCCCAGTCTGTTTCAATCCGCCAGCCGCGCGATCCGTTTTGCCGGCTACTTACAAGAGAACAGAGCTGGCATTAGCAGGGAAAACGAAGGCTGAGATCATCGAGGGCAACAAGGCAGCGTTCGAAAAAAGTGAACTGCCACCGCTCGAGCCCGGCTCGATGAGTTACATGATGTCGAAGGAAGCTTATCTCACCGATAGAGGTGATCACAACGTCGCCCACTTGATGTTTTATGCGCCTCCGCTGGACGGCAAGGCTTGGGGCGCCGATCTCACAAATTCACCGGTAATGCTGAATCCACAATTCAACGGCGTTCAACCGATCGACGTGTTTATCGTTCCCGTGGGCAGGTGGTCAGACGGATCCGCTGCTCCGGTTATGTAGGACCATTTCATTTAGAAGCAGTGCATTCGTCATTCTCGTTTCCGATAGTAGGAAGTCGAAACGAGAGAGCAAGGGGTTCCATCGTGAGTGCCCGCGAAATTCAGGATCAGAAGGCCATTTCACCACAGGCGCCACGAATCGCGTTCAAGGCAAACGGTAGCATCGTACTCTTGGATTTAGCCGACATCTTGGCAGTGCAAGCCGAAGGTAATTACGTTTCGCTGCGGCCCCGAACTAATCCCTATTTGGTGCACGAGTCTCTGTCGTCCATGGCGGAGAAGCTAAAACCCTACGGTTTTGTCCGCATCCACCGCTCGGTCGTCGTGAATATTTCGGCCGTGGAGAAGATCCAACGTTTACCGACGGGGGAATACAGGCTGCGGGTAAAGGGTGGGAAGGAATACTTGGTAACACGTAAATACAAACACAGCCTCAGAGATCTGGCTCAACTGTGGGTAGGGCCGGAGCGGCTTTGCAGCTAGAATCCCGATTCGGAATACTCGAAGGCTACCGGAAAATGCTCCGAAATAGGGTGCGGTAAGCAGATGCGAAATTTGACAGGTTGCCAAATCGTTGCAAGTTGCCATAAACAAGAAGGATAGAAAGTCGTATCGCCCACAGAAACCATATCCAGAATGATAGACGAGATTTCGCATTAAATTCGGTGAAATGTTGCCGCTCAATGTGAAATAGCTGTGTTGAAGATTTAATTCGCCGCAATTGCAAAAAAGGACAGTTTCACTCCCTCCTATCTCCTATCCCGTCAGAGACCTCCAGGGGTGAGCACTAGATGGCCCCGTTTCTAGTACACCTGCGCGAGATCAGAGAATCCTTGACCATCGCGGGATTGTGCAGAACGAGCCCATTGGCGCCCTAGCCTATCTCGGCCTCGCCCGCGCCTATGCCATGCAAGCCGACTTCGTCAAAGCCCGCGCCGCGTATCATGATTTCTTCACGCTCTGGAATGATGCTGACGCCGATATCCCGATCCTCCACGCCGCAAAAGCAGAGTACCTGAAGTCAAAGTGATCCCGGAATCCGCAGCGCGTTGTTAATCAAACCTGAATCGGCCTAGTTGGCCTTACGGTTTCGGCCTGACGGATTTTCGCCAACGAAGTTCCGCTCTAAGCGTGAAAAACATTGCGCACACGCAGCTCATCGCATAGGCACCTAGGGCTGCATTCTCGGGAGGATGTGGCGCAACGCGGTTTGCCGGATGGAAGATCTCAAACCTCTTCCACGAACGCGCGGAGACGGCTTAGCGCAGCATCCCAGTGGGCTGAGATCCGTTGCAGATGCAGTTGCGCCTCCGTAAGCCGCGCCGTCTTAAGCTGCCAAATGCGCTCGCGGCCAACTCGGCCACTCTTCACCAATCCGGCGGATTCCAGCGAGCGCAGATGCTTAGTGATCGCTTGACGGGAAACGTGGGTGCCTTCAGTGAGTCGCACAATAGACAAGCCACGTCCATTCGAGAGTCTTGCGACTATATGCAGACGGGTTTTGTCGCCGATTGCGGCGAAAACTTGTGCAGCCTCGGCAAGCGCTCTTCCCGCCATAGGTTGATTGCGTGTCATACGGTTATTGCGAACTAGCTAGCCGTTGACTCTAATTGACGCGCCGCCAGGTACCTTTGAATAAGCTCCATCTGAATGGTCCATCCACTGTCATTGGCCTCAAAAGCCTTTGCGCGTCGCGCGAGCGGAATTTGGTCAAAGCCAGACTCGGAAACATCCAGGAGTACGCCGCCATCGACCTGGCGGAGTTCGAACACGACAAGGGTCGTGGGCTCCTTCGAATAGTCTACCGCAGGGTCAACGGCGCAGGGGTGCCAGCGAAAGGAAATCTTCTTCATGGGGTCGACACAATCCACCAGAATCTCAAACTCGATTCCGTCGCAGGCTTTCTGACGTTGAGCGATCTCTTCATCTACGGTCGTAGGACAAAGCCGCCCGGTTAACCGGGCACCCGTTGTGAAGGGACCATCAAATGAAACGCCGAACCAGGACCCGAATTGCTTGGCATCGCTGATCGCGTGCCAAACCCGGTCGAGCGTTGCACGGATCAGGACTTCTTTCTCGATCCTGTCTGTGTTCATCAGCAACCTCCTGGTTGCCTTTCTACCAGAGTATACGAATAAAAGCAACCAATTGGTTGCGCGTCTTCAAGAATGCGGCTGTATCGGCCTCGAATCCAAGGAAAGAGTCTTCTATGCCCGGCTTGCCTGCGGACCAATCTACTTGGAGCGACATCGCTACCTGAATCAAAGAGCTGATTAGCTGCCTGATAATACTCGCGCGCAAAGTTGAAAAATGCCATTGCGCCCACGTCGGCGGTCGGATTCGTATTTTACATTTTCATACGTTCTTCTCATCAAATAGGGCGGAAATAAAAATTATTCAGCATGAGACAGTAGGTGTCAACCATTCCACCCGGAAGCATCGGGTTACGAATCGACCTTTCGGCGGTACACTGCCCATTAGACAAGTGATTACTACCTCAGAAGTAGAGCAGAAATCCCGCGACTTCGGAATCAATCCGGCGGATGTTGAAAAGGACTATGTCTATGGATGCTTACTCAATGGCATATACACTCAATCGGCGCTTTCTAGCCGCCTAGGGCGTCTTACGGTTTTTCGACTGGACGCGATAGGCCAGCAAGCTGATGAGAGAAATGTATTCAATAGCGCGTTTCTCTGGACCCTCGGGAAAAGAATGACCGCCAGGATTTCGGATTGCCAGTACTCTAGTCGTCTTTTTACAGTAAAGACCCTATAGACCCATTAACAGTAATGTTACAACTTTGTGTAAGGCCAAGGTCAATTCGCCCTCGCCGATTTGCGGCTGCGCGATATGACCAAGACCGTTCTGGTAGCAGATGACAGTGCAATAATTCGCAAGATGTTGTGCCGGGTTTTTGAAGCCGAAGAAGACTACGACCTTTGCGCAGAAGCCACCAACGGTCAAGAAGCAATTGAACTCGCCCTAAAGCATCGCCCAGATCTCATCATCCTCGATTTATCCATGCCCGTTTTAAACGGAATCGACGCGGCGAGAGAATTGAAGAAATTAATGCCTTCTGTTCCGATAATTTTGTTTACTCAATACTCCGACCTTAGCCATATTATTTCACGTCACGATCTCATAGTTGACCGCATAGTTTCAAAGGCTGACCACGAGGACCTCATGGTTCATGTAAGGGCGCTAGCTCCGGTCTAACAGTCTCAGAACGATTGGCGGAGGTTCAATTCCAAGGAGCCGGAGTCGGAATTAGAGGAATGCGAGAGCGCGTGCGGCAGTCTCGCGGCGAATTGACTATTGATTCAGCCACTGTAAATAATCGAGATAGGAATGTAATAGTCCCTCTTCTCGCGCAGGTGTACCAGAATCTGGGCCATCTAGTGCTCACCCCGTCAAAGACCTCTAGGAGACAGCCCTGTCCTGTTAATTTTTCTTGGCTTTCGACGTGCCGGCTATTGCTTAGGTTTTGTCTAACTTCTTCCGCGCAAAGTAGAAGAGCGAAGCCGCAAGTAGAATAAACATGAAGAGTCCAAATAGATTGCTGGTAGCCAGCGGCCCGAGGATCTTCGGCCCAAACGCAAACAAATCCGCGCGCCATGGCAAATGGAACGCGCTCGTCACCCACCCTGGCACGTGCGTAGAAATTTCGGGGTCTTGTAATAAATTGATCACAATGCCGAGCAATCCGAATACTCCCCCGGCCGCAATCAATCCGCTCGCATAAAGCGCGCCAGGACTCGCCTCTCCCCCTTCTGTTTTTTTGGATGTAGTCTCCACCAGCCAACGCACCAACCCGCCCGCAAACATAGTGGCCGTCGTTCCAATCGAAAGATAAGCGCCAACAGCAAACGCCAGCGAACGCACGCCAAGTATTTCCACGGCAAGCACGAGTGCAACGCCCATCAATACAAGTCGCCACGGCAAACGCTGATTGAGAATCCCATTAATCACCGTCGCCATCAGACGCGCCTGCGGCGCCGGAGCCTTGTCGCTACCAATCCCTTGCACCCACTGAATCTCAATTTCCTTCGTCGCCGGATCGTACAAATATTCGCCATCGGGAACCTGTGCCGATCCCAACGCATTAATCAGCACATAATTTTCCCCTTGGTACGTAACAGAACTCCGCTCCACTTTCACGCCGGTAGCCAGCGCTTCCACATTCACCGGAATTTTCACCGGCAAATATTTCTCCAGCCCCGTGTTCATCAAATTCAGCGTCGCGCCGATAGCAATCGTTGACACGGTCACGCCAATCAGCAAAGCCATCTGCTGCTTGAATGGAGTAGATCCGACAAGGTACCCAGTTTTCAGATCCTGCGAAGTGGCTCCCGCAATCGCCGCAGCGGTGCACACCACGCCACCAATCACCAGTGCCAAAACCGCGTAGTTCGGCGCAGTCCACCCCGCCACAAAAAATATCGCGCAAGTAGCCATCAGCGTCGCAATGCTCATTCCGCTCACCGGGTTCGAAGAATTTCCCAGCAACCCGCTAATCCGCGACGCCACGGTCACAAACAAAAATCCAAAAACTACCACAAAAAGTCCCGCCAGCAAATTTTGGTACCAGGTAGTGCTGGCGCCCTTGATCGGATCAAACGTCAACATCACCCACATCATCGCCACGATCACAATCGATCCGATCACCACCGTGCGAATCGATACATCATCGTCCAGCCGGTTCCTCTCCGGCCCCGCGCCCGCGCGCTCCGAGCGAACATCCTTCAGCCCCGCGCGCAACGCCGAAATAATTGTCGGCAGCGTGCGCAGCAGCGTAATCAGCCCCGCAGCAGCCACCGCTCCCGCGCCCATCGGACGAATGTATTGCCGCCACATATCGTCCGGCGTCATTTGCGGAATCGGAATCGTAGACGGATAAATCGGCGTGTTCCCAGCCAGCTGTCCAAAAAATTGGATCGCAGGCATCACCAGCAGCCAGGAAATCACGCCGCCTGCAAAAAGAATTCCGGAAACTTTGGGCCCGATGATGTAACCCACTCCCAGATATTCCGAAGTAATCGTCGCGCGAAATGACGCCCCCGGAAACCAGTGTGGACGCCCTTCCGGCTGCGAGTTCCACGCCTGGATTGTGTTCATGAAAAAAGTGTAAGCGCCGCCAAGTCCCAGCCCCCAGAACACGCGTCCCGCAAACGACCCGCCGCGCTCCCCCGCCACTAGCACATCCGCGCAAGCCGTGCCTTCAGGAAACGTCAGGTTCCCATGCTCTTTCACGATGAGCTGCCGACGCAGCGGAATCATAAACAACACGCCGAGCCACCCGCCCAGCAGCGCCAAAGGAAAAATTCGCCAGAAGGTAAATTCCGTGCCAAACCCCAAAAAGATCAGCGCCGGAATCGTGAACATTACCCCGGCCGCCAGCGACTCCCCAGCCGACCCGGTAGTTTGCACGATGTTGTTTTCCAGAATCGTCGAGCGCCCAAACGCGCGCAAAATGCTGATCGATAGCACTGCAATCGGAATCGAAGCAGAAACGGTAAGCCCCGCCCGAAGCCCTACGTAAACCGTCACCGCTCCAAACAGCAATCCAAATAGTGACCCCAGCACCACCGCCCGCAGTGTAAATTCCGCAATACTTTCTTCAGCCGGAATATAAGGATGGAATTCGCCAGCCGGCGCAGTAGAACTCCACTGTTTCTTCGCCTTCGCCATCCTCACCGCCTCCCGGGTCTTTTGCTGTCGTGTCGCCGTTCAATTCCGCGACAGCCAATTTGGCTGCCCGCGAACCGGGCAAGGTAGCACCAGTTGCACACCCAAGCAAGCCGCTTTCGCGCGGCGAAAAAGACACCAAGGGCTCAGGGTTACATTGACAGATACCAGTCAGCGGGATACTCTGCCCGATAATTTACTGCTTGAATACTAACTCGCGGGCGGTTTATCACTAGGCGGAAAACACTAATCGCTCCCGTATAATGTGCAAGACCCTTCTCTGTACGCTTGTTGTGAATCACCCGCAATTGGGACGCCTTCTCTTTTTCGATCCCACCAACGCCGGTGTTCCACTGAGATATTTGCCCTCCTATCTTCAGGACAATTTTACCTCGTAGTCCCCACCAATAAACTCTCCGAAGTCCGCGATTTCTTCCATCAAATCACAGCCGATGAGAAATCCAGCGCCGTGCTCCGCCGCGCCAACCCATAGCCGCCGTTCGGCCCCATTAAGGCCTTTATCCCACCCCTAAGCTAGGAACTCTGAGGCCGCAGAACTAGAAAGCGTAAACGACAAGTACTCCACGCCTAAGCATTATGTGTACTAACAGTAAACAGATAAATTCAAAGTGTGCAGTTTTGAACACCGGCTCCACACCCTAGTCGCTTACTTTCACAAGGGGAAGCTTCAAGAAGCTCCATGGGGGCCAGTAAGGGTGGTGCGCGTGATAACCTCCCAAGCTGGTCGCGCTCTCAAATGTCCATAGGCTATCGCGATCACGCCAAGCAAATTGCTCTGCCTCCGGTCGTATTGGGACCGGCCAGCAGACGCCGACCCCTACGTATCCTTTTTGTCCACAACGTGTTAGCGGAGGTCCAGCAATGCATTCGCGAGCTCAAAAGAGCGCATTGCAGAGTTAGCGCGGACACAGTTTCAGGGTTCGACCAGTTTATTAGGCTTCTGGATTCAAAATACCATGACGTAGTGCTGGCAAAATATCCCATGCACAATTGGCGCGGACCATTCCTAACGGAAGTGTTAAGCCCACGGGAGCGGCGTATCCCCCTTATTTATCTGGCCGACAAAATAAAACCGGAAATCGTGGCCCGCCTTATTACCGAAGGGGCGGCTGATTGTATTGATAAAGACCATTTTGGTCACCTTCCGATAGCGATTCGTCGAGCCCTCAGTGAGAACCAGCTACGCCAGGAGCGCGATCAATCTGAGAAAAAGTTACGCCATTCGGAAGCTCGCTATCGCGCGCTCGTGGGAAATTTAACCTACGGAATGTGTCGTTGCGGCGAGAAAGGAAACTTTTTGGATGTAAACCAAGCCCTGGTCACCATGCTCGGTTACGCTTCCCGAAAGGACCTCTTGGCGGCCAATCATGCCAGAAACATTCTTTGCGATCCTTCCAGACGAGAACAAATACTGGGGCACTCCGGCCAAAATGGTGGCACCCCCCTTGAAATTGACTGGAGAAGAAAGGATGGCACGCTCCTGAAGGTCCGGCTCAGCGGACGCGAAGTCAGTACGCAGGGCGAAAAGGAAAGCTTCGAGATCATCGTTGAAGACGTCACCCAACAGCGCAGGTTGGAAGACCATTTGCGGCAACAGGCCGCCAAAGACCCCCTTACCGGGCTTGCCAATTATCGCCATCTGGTTGAGGTTCTCGACACCGAAATAAAGCGGTCCGAGCGCACTTCACGTGAGTTCGCTCTGTTGTTCCTCGACTTGGATGGGCTCAAAAAGATCAACGATACTTTCGGCCATCTCGTTGGTAGTCAAGCGCTTTGCCGCTTGGCTGATGTTTTGTGTAACTCCAGCCGGGACATGGACACGGCAGCGCGATTTGGCGGGGACGAATTTGCGCTAATCCTTCCGGAGACAGGGGAAGTCCCCGCAAACTTGGTGGCTGGGCGCATCGCCGATAACCTGGCGCACGACGGTAGGAAGCCAAAACTGACGGTGAGTATTGGCGTTGCCATCTACCCTAAAGACGGCGACAGAATCGACGCACTGATGGGCGCTGCCGACGTCGCCGTGTACGCCATGAAAGCTAGGGCCCACGCCCCGGATTCACATGTTCAAAGCGCCGCAAGAGGCCATCGAGTCGCTGCAGGCAAAAGATGGACTCAAGTGCCGGGTGAGTGGAAGGACTCGGTAAAGAAACGAAATTAGAATGTTCTGGAACAGGTAGTTAATCGTGCAGTACAACACTCAGAAGAGAGCTGTTGATGTGTAGTCCTCCGTTGTAGCGAACGAATCCCAGTTTCCTGAATTTATTCATGAAAAAATTGACGCGCGAGCGCGTCGTCCCAATCATCTCAGCTAACATCTCCTGCGACACTTTGGGAACAATTTTTTGGGGCTGATCCTCCTTGCCATACCGCGCGAGAAGTAGAAGAGTGCGCGCCAACCGTTTTTCGCTGGAGTTAAAGAGCTGATCGATCAAATCCTCTTCAATTCGTATGTTTCGCGAAAGCATATAAGCCATGAAGCGGTCGGAGAATGTGTGTTCTGAGTGCAACATACGCATCATTTCCTTTTTTTCAATGACCAGCAAAGTCGTGGGCGTGATCGCGCTCGCCGTTCCCATACGAATGGACTGACCCGCCATGCTTCCTTCACCAAAAAAATCGCCAGGACCCAAAACCGCCACCACTGCTTCTTTGCCAAGCTCATTAATAACGGAAAGTTTGACGCCACCTTTCTGAATGTACATCACGTCTTTGGCGGGTTCGCCTTGCGAATAAATCTTTTCCGATCCCCGATACTCCACGACTCTCCTAAACATACCTGCGGAAGCTAGGAAGGTTTCGACGCTAAAACGCGGAGGCCTTTTCTTGATTTTCGTCCTGGCTGCGTATGGCGCTATCGTCATAGGCATTACTCTTGAGTATATTTTAGGTCAAATGGGCGTAAAATCCGATTTAATTTCGCTGTGCGCAATTCAAAAATTCAACCGAAATAGCTTAGCCATCCCAAATCGGGAATTCAGCCCTAATTTCCGTCAGTCGAATAAAAGTCCACCGCCTCGTACCCTTGAATTCGGACCTTCTAACTTCCTATCATTGTCGCGATGAAAATTTGGTTTAGGATCAGTGCAAAACAGAGCGGGCCGCAGCCGCTGGAAAACTACTTGCCAACCAAAACTCAGAGGTTTTTTCAGAGTGGCTGGTAGAACTTCTACCCGGCTTGCCCTGAGCGATTATCGCGAAGGGTTCGCGCCACCCGATTGCGCTTCTACCCGGTTCTGGTCAAAAAGTAGAAGTTGCAGAAAACAAACGATTAAACCCCTTCTACCCGGGGCCACAACCACCTGTAGTGATTTAGCTTTTCTTGCCCTTTTCAGCAATAATGTTGCCAAGAGCGATCGCGAACGAAGACGACCGAACGGGACGAAGCTATTCCATTCACCCGCCGCAAAAAGCAGTGTTCGCGTCCGCCATCTTTACGTAGGACGTATGTTACTCTTGCCCGGGGAGACCGCCACGAATGGGGTACATCGAACGCATCCAGAGTGATTTAACCGCGGCAATGAAGCAGAAAGACGAGCTGCGGCTTAGCGTGCTGCGCATGATGAAAAGCGCGCTCAAAAATAAAGAAATTGAAAAAGTACGTCCGCTCGACGATCTGGAATCCCTCCAGGTTCTCCAGACTCTCGTCAAACAGCGCCGCGAATCCGTCGAGCAATTTACCAAGGGCGGCCGCAAAGACCTTGCCGAAAAAGAGGCCAAAGAAATAATAATTATCGAAGACTATTTGCCCGCCGCTCCCTCCGACGACGAAATGCACCGCGCCATCGAAGCCGCCATCGCCGAAGCCGGCGCCGACTCGCTGAAACAAATGGGCGCAGTAGTGAAAGCCGCCCGCGCCCGCCTCGAAGGAAAATCCATCGACGGCAAAGTCCTCAGCGACCGCGTCCGCGAGCGCCTAACAGAAAAAGGCGCCGGCAGACCCTGATGCCACTTCCTCTGGAACCGAGATCTCCTCGGCCTAAAGCCGGCGCGAGTCCGGACTCCCAACGCCTTGCCTGGGAGTTTTGGAACTGCGAACTCGTTCCACTTCTAGGGGGTCGGAGCTTTAGCTCCGATAGGCAGGTGAGACCAAAAGGGGCTTAGCCCCGGAGGAAAATTTTATTCCGCCCACCGCTAAATCCGAAAATAGAAAGGAATCTGGCCCGCTTCCGGAAATTATTCCGGTTAAATACACCGAGGAGGAAGCCGAATACATCAGCATGCGCCCGCTAGTCCGCCAGGAATTTCGCGCCGCGGAACTAGTCGACATGGTCGTTCAGGTAGCCGGCAAAGACGCCGACCGCGTGCAGAAAATTTTGAGCGCCGGAACGATCGTCTTCCACTCGTTCCGTTACTGGTGGACAGGCTTTGAAGCGGATACCGCAGCGCTGAATGAAATCCTAAGAAAATATCCAGACGCGGATCCACAGCGCGTCTTTCGCGCCGAGGACTGCAACGAAGTAATCCTGGAATCGCGCAGCTTGCGCGCCGCGGCGGGCCTGCCCCCCGTGACTATCTCGGCCACTGTGGCGGGCTCGCAAGCCACGTCGAGCTTAGCCGATCCGGCGAGTGGGCCTTCCGGGTCGGCCTCACCAGCGCCAAGCGGGTCCGAATCAGAGGCGCCGCCGCGACATTCGCTGCGTATCCGGCGCGACCAGGCCAACAAGCGCAAGCTGCTTCGTTCGCGCACGGTCTGGGACATGTTAATGAACCTCGCAAGAGAGGCCACGCCCGCCTATCGCGAATATTCCTACTCGCTGCGAGGCGACCTCTACGCGCTCGCGCTTACCCCTGAGCGGGCCGCAACCCTAGCGCGCGACGCAAGGCAAGCCGCGCCCCGCGCTCTTCGCGCAGAACTCGCGGCCCTGCCCAAAATGTCGCAAATCATCTTCATCTGTCCCTGCCCCTCGGCACACGGCCAGGAGCCCAATCCAAGAGACGAACCCTGAAGACAATTCGCCTAACCTCCAAACTTGCCTTCGTCGGCAGAAGGCCCGTAAACCGACGGGACAGGAATGTTGTTCAGCCGCAGATAGACGCCCAGTTGGGCACGGTGGTGGACGATGTGGTTCATCACAAAGCTTCGCAAGACCGCGACGCGCGGCATGGTGAAAATTGTTTGGCCGCCGGAGAGGAGCGTCCAAGGCTTCAGCAAAGTTTCATCGCTGGCGCCAGCGATCGCAACGCGCGCTTCCGCCATTTTCTTGTCAAACACTTCGAGCAATTGCTTGCGGGAAGTCATCACCGTGGGGCTCATGGGTGGAGCGCCCGCCGGCCGGAAGTCGAGCGAATCCTGGCCAATGATGGTCGCAGCCCAGCCGGAAAGTTCAGCCACATGGCCCGCCAAACGTCCCATCTTCATGGATTTTTCGTGAGGCGCCCAATCGCCTTTGCCCTCGGGCACGCGCTCGAGCGTCTGACGGGTGCTGATCATTTCGTGGTCGAATTCCGGGAGGATGGCGTCGCGGATCGGCATAATTTTCTCCTTCGGATTTTTAAGTTGGGACCTGTGTAATTGTAACAATTCTTGGATGACTTAGGTCCTCGCAGGTTTCAGCGAACTTGAGCGGGGGAAGATTTCGCCAGAAAACGAATAAGATGCCGGCGGATGCCCGACCGGTAGGAAGGCAAAAACAACTGGCGAATCGTTGCGTTCTTGTCAAGCATTTGCGGCGGGCGCAGCGTGCTGCGCTCCACGAAGCGTGCCGTTCGGATTGACGGATAGAACGGAACGACCGGTCATTAGGGAGCGATGCGGAAACTGCCGTCGGGCTCGACGTAGCCGTAGGCCATACGCGGAGTATTGAACGCTGCGGCGGGGTGGCCATTGCTATCGAGAAGAATCAGGCCGCCGGTAGTATGCGCGCGATGCGCTAGTTTGCGAACACACGCGTCGGCCACGGCTTGCGCGATGGATGTCGGAATGCCTTTTTCCCGGTGCGGCGCGAGGACGCGCTGGTCATGAAGAAGGTCGATGGCCATTTTCGCCATCACAATTTTCATGATGCCCTCGCCGTGACCTGTGCAGGAAACGCCGCCTGCTTCGGCGTCCGCATAGCAACCGCAACCGATAAGTGGGGAATCGCCCACGCGCCCCGGATATTTGCAGCAAGTGCCGCCGGTAGAAGTGCCGGCGACAAGATTTCCTTCGCGGTCGATGGCGACGGCGCCCACGGTGCCTTGTTCGTGGCCTACGTGATGTTCGGCTGCGTGCGAATCTTCAAGGCAACGTTGCCAAGCGACGCGTTCGCGAGGGTGAATGAGTTCTTCGGGCGCGGAGAGCGGCAGGCCATTCTCCACGGCAAACTTTTCCGCGCCGGTGGCTACTAGCATCATATGTTCACTTATTTCGAGAACTAGGCGCGCCAGGCGAATCGGATTCTTTATGTGCTCCACGGCAGCGACCGCGCCGGCTTTCAAGGTCTCGCCGTCCATGAGAATCGCGTCGAGTTGAACGTGGCCATCGCGATTCAGGTGCGAACCAAAGCCTGCATCAAAGGTGGGATCGTCTTCGAGGGCGATAATGGCGGCTTCCACAGCATCGATCGCGCTGCCCGACCCAGCTAAAACTTTCCATCCCGCTTCGAGAGAACGGCGAATCCCGGTGCGGCAGTCTGGAACGGCTTCGTCCGGAATATTCCATGCGCCGCCGTGAATGATGAGAGAAGGTTTCAAGTTCGAATAACCGAGAAGGAATAATACAGCATGGAAGGAAGTTCGCGCGCATTCGCTGGAGATGTTGCGTAATGCGCTAACGCAAGAAATGCGCGCATACATCGAGGAAGTATCGCCGAACGAGCGATGGCGCGAAAGAAAAATTGCAATTTATAGTAAGGCTAGTTACCGCGTTTAGCTGCGCGGGTTAGAAGGGGCGTCGAATTTCCAGACTGAATCGATGCAGGAATACTGATCTGAGGTTTCGGCGAAGAAGCTAAATTCGCAGATAATTCATTCCCGGCGAGCGGAAGCCGGCCGTCTTTAGTTTGCTGCCAAGTGTGCACAATTCGGTGAATCACGGTGAGGTTCGGTCCGATAGCAAGAATCCACAACGCGATGGGCATGCGGTTGAACAGCGCACCGAGAATCATCAGGGCCAAGCGCTCGGGCCGATCCCAGAATCCAACTTCGGCCTTAGGCACTAATGACTCGGCTCGTGCCTTGGCGTAGCTGACCATCACAGCTCCGGACATCGCTGCGCCCGCCAGCACCGCGTACATGAATCGATTTACACTGGCGTAATACACCAAGAGTCCCAGGAAGAGAATGAGGTCCGCATAGCGATCGAGAATCGAATCAAGGAAGCCGCCAAATAGCGAGACACGATTTTGACCACGCGCAACGGGCCCATCGAGCAAATCGCAAAGGCCGGCAAGAAGCATCATTCCGCCAGCAGCCGCGAAACGGCCTGCGGCAAAAAGTATGCCAGCCCACAGGTTCAAGACTAAAGCCATCCAGGTGATGACGTTTGGAGGGATTCCTGTTGGAGCAATGATTGCAGCTAGGCGGTCAACGGGCCAGGTAAAAAACCGGCCGATGGTGCGAGTCAACATGGATTTGGTGCCACCGTGCTATTCCTCATCGTAAATCGTGGACAAGCTAACAACTTCATATTCTTTCTTGCCCGCCGGCGTGACTACAGTGACCTCATCACCCGGTTTTTTGCCCAGCAATGCTTTTCCGATCGGCGAGCTAGTCGAGATCAAGCCTTTGGTTACGTCAGCTTCTTCGACTGTCACCAGTTTGTACTCGATCTCTGCCGACTTCGCAAGGTCGAGAACCACGATTCGAGAGCCATAGGCCGCGCGATCCTTAGGCAAGTTCGAGAGATTCATCATCGAAATGTCAGCCATGCGTTGATGCAACTGGCCAAGGCGAGCCGAGACGTAGGACTGGCGTTCCTTGGCGTACTTGTACTCGGCGTTTTCTGAAAGATCGCCGTGGGCGCGAGCTACTTTGATCTCTTTGGGCAACTCGTCGTGGAGCTCATGCTCCAGGGCTGCGATTTCAGCCTTTAGTTTCTTCTTAATTTTTTCAGCGAGATCGATCATTTTGGGAGTTGTGAGAGGGCGCTACAGCGTGAGAAAGCCCTCCATAAAGGTTTTGAACGTTTACCCTCAGATTATAGAGGATTCGCGCGGAGTATCGCAAATGGGGGGTTCCCACTAAGCCAATTACACCCCAATTCTCAGCCCTCAAGCGGCGGAGGCGTCGCGCTGGTCGCGCATGGCTCGGATGACTATCAACTCGACGTCGGCTGGCTGGAGGGGGTATCGAATCACGTCAAAGGCGCCGCGACGAGTGGCTTCCAGGTACTCGTTCCACTCACCGGTATGCGTGGTGACCACCAAGCGCGGATGCTTCTGCGCTGTGCGCGATCGAGATAGTAATTCGCGATAGGAGCCGTCAGGAAGATGCTCGTCACAGAAAACGAGCGCTAACTTCTTCTGCGACATCACTTCTTCCGCCTGTTTTACAGTGGAAGAGGAAAAGACATTGATTGGAAGGCCGTCCAGAATCCTCATGAGGGCCCGGCGATCCTCCACGCGGGAAGAAGTCACTAGGATGTCACAGGGTTTAAACATCGCGTCCTCCATGAGAGCATCTCCACAAACCGTTGCAAACTCCTCGAGCCTGAGTATTAGAGAAGATCGACGGCCGAAGAACAATTGGGGCATTCATGTATAAGTTGGGGGAAGAACGTGTAACATTTCCGTTACTCAACGATGGCAGGCATGTTGAAAACGGGCGTGGAACTACTCGAAGTAATAGAACATCGCCCATGGGCGCTGCCCTCTGAGCCATGGGTGATGGAGCAGTGTTGGTACGACCTGCTATTTGCGCACTGGCCACTGCCCACCGAATCGTTGCGGGATCTTGTTCCACGCGAGCTTCCTCTCGACATATTCGACGGACGTTGCTGGGTTAGCGTCACGCCGTTCCACATGACTAACTGCGCGCGAGTTCGCGCATTGCGCTTCACTTCGCGATTTCGCGAGCTCAACTGTAGGACGTACGTCAACATAGGAGGTAAGCCGGGTGTTTTTTTCTTTAGCCTGGACGCAAGCAGTCGGTTGGCGGTGTGGGGGGCGCGGACTTTCTATCACCTGCCTTATCACCTCGCGCAAATGCGAGCCGAAGTACGGGAGGATGCCATTGATTACTCATCGCAACGCGGTTCAGCGAGATTCCAGGCGCGTTATGTTCCTGTCGAACCGGTCGGGCTCGCAGCGCGTGGCACAGTGGAGCACTGGTTGACGGAACGATATTGCCTTTACACCGTTCATAAAGGGCAGATCTTTCGCGGAGATATTCATCACGTGCCATGGCCCTTGCAACCCGCTAAAGCTGAAATTGGAGTTAACACGATTGCGGAGGTGGCGGGAGTCCGTTTACCGGACACAAAACCATTGCTCGCGTTCTCTAGGGAATTGAAGGTGCTGATCTGGCCGTTAAAGCTAGTTAGTTAGCTGCCAACAATGCACGTCGTGGATTTGACGGTGATGTCTTTAGCGGTGTTAAGATTGGGTTGAGAACATAGATGCGAGTACCTCAAAGGATGTCACGTTTAATTGTTGCAGCAGCGATATTAGGCTTGCCCGCGCCAAGCGCCGCGCATGGCCAATCGCTCGCGGCGGCATATCGGCAAGAAGCTTATGACCGAGGCCAGGACGGCCGCTTGGTGCTTTTCAACACGCATACGGGCGAGCGGATCGATATTGTTTACCGGCGCGGAGAGGGATACGTTCCCAGCGCTCTAGCCAAACTGGATTATTTTTTGCGCGACCATCGAACGGGCGACGTTCGCCACTTCGATCCGCGCCTGTTCGATATTCTCTCCGACCTCACGTCGTCGGTTGGGCATCCCAACGGCGAGATCGATATCGTCTGCGGATACCGTACACCTTCAACGAATGAATCGTTGCGCGCTCATACCACCGGAGTCGCAAAGAATAGTCTGCACATTCAAGCCGAGGCGATTGACCTGCGCATGCCGGGAATCGACACGCTGACGCTTCGCAGATCTGCTTTAGCGCTGCGCCGCGGCGGAGTTGGTTACTATCCTCATTCTGACTTCATACACGTGGATGTTGGAAGATTCCGTCAGTGGTGCTTCGACTGCCCCGCAAGCCTGCTCAGCGGCGATTAGCCGGGATACGGATAGCCCTTGTCCAGGGCTTTCTCGAGCTCGGAATCGTATCCGTAGATATCGTCGTAAAAATGAACGAGTCCATCCTCTGTAACAATCACCGTGCCATAAACGATTAAAACGGGAATAGGGTGTGCAAGGTTTACTTGTTGGGTGGTGCCACCACTCATGGCCGCGCGGACGCGGTCCATGTTCCAGCCCGGAGTATCGCGCAAGACCAAAGCAGCCAGGTCCGCGGGTTTTTGGAGCCTGATGCAACCGTGGCTGAAATCCCGGCGCGACTTCGAAAAGTATTCCTGCGCCGGAGTATCGTGCATATAGACGTTGTAGTCGTTGGGGAAAATAAATTTCACAAGGCCGAGTGAGTTTTTGGGACCTGGAAGTTGTCGAATGAAGAGCTTGCCAGCGCGTAGCTGCGGAAAGATTT
The DNA here is from genome assembly GCA_013287135.1 of Acidobacteriota bacterium. Classification (GTDB taxonomy): domain Bacteria; phylum Acidobacteriota; class Terriglobia; order Acidiferrales; family UBA7541; genus Palsa-295. The sequence continues at coordinate 74,810 of JABDEK010000007.1, forward strand.
CAGGCGTTACGGTGCCGGACGTGACAACAACTTGGCGGCTATCGACAACCTCGAATCCCTTTTTCGCCAAGTAATCCGGGTCGCGAGCTATTTGCGGGAAGAATTCAGATTTCGCGATCGAATAAGGGACACTCCAGTAGGGCCGAAACACCACATACGCCAGTTCGTCCTCAAACACGGGCGTGCTGTGAGCGTAGGCTTTGCCGACCACGACATTCATGGTCAACGCGATCTTGAAATTGTCATCGTAGGCACGCAGACGAAACTCGGGGATGTTTGCGACGATGGGAGCTTTTTCGTAACTCGCGGGCATCCAACGCCAACGTTCTAGGGTCAGCTGCATCTGTCGGACGCGATTGCTGAGTGGAACGTTCAAGTCGGCCAATGTTTGCGCGCCGAGTCGGCCGTCAGAGTCGCGACCATGGCGGCGCTGAAAATTTTTGACCGCGTCCACCAGTGGACCTTGGTAGATCGTTCCATCGGCCGGCAGGGTTGCGTCAGCGGGAAGATCGCCTACGCCTTGGAGCTCTCGGATCAGTTGCGGGACGCCAGGATAAACATCACCGGGCGCGATCGTTTTTGGTGACGCGGGAAGAGGCGCGCCATTATATTCCTTGGCCAGTTCTAAATACTTTTGCAAGGCTTGAATCGTGCGGCGATAGCCCGGATAAGGAGGTTCGACCTGGGCCAGCACGGCCGAAACATCCGGAGCATCGGCAACATCTTTTTTCACAAATTCAGCCAGGTCATATTTCCTGGCCTGAATGTCGAAACCGAAATTGAAATGCTTGGGATTTATTTTGCCGACGTGCAGATCGGAAATATATCTCATCAGACAAACACTGAGAGCGGCGTCGAATCGAACCGCGTCTGCTTCCGATGGTTGCGACGTGGCGGGCTGGAACTTTGCCAGACGGTCGCTCCAACGTGGGCCGTCGTAATCTTCAGCGGACAAGCCTTTTTCATCGGCGTTCAACAGAATCGCGATCGCTTGACGCGCTTGTGTGGTGGGCTGCATTCCGCTGACCCACGCCAGGGAATAGCCGTACGAACGGTAAAATTCCTGAAGAATTTTGGTGTAGTCGCTGAAATCCGGCCAACGCAACTCGGGAAGATTGCCAGCCTGAGCGATCTCGCGCAGAGAAGCTTGGCCCGCGTCGCTAAGCTGTTGCGGAGTTGCGGGGGATTGCGCGGAACCTTTTGGCCGCGCGTGTGCACGCACCGACGAGCCAATGGAGTGGCTGCACCATATTGCTATCGCGACTATCGGAACAATCGACAGCAGGCCCTTGGATATGCGCGTTCGATTCACGGAATTTCCCTCGATATCATAGGGCTGGATGCTTGGCAATCGAAATCGATGCAACAGTAGTCTAGTAACAGAAAACTGTGAATCAGCCGACGGTACTCGCTTGCGTAATTTTCTTGATGGAGGATTGTCGATTGGAATGTCGATACTCCAGAAATGCCAGCATTGTACGGGAAGATTGAGAAAGCTGAGTCATTTTGTATTTGAGGCCCAGCTCAGGATTGTCAAAAATCTCCGCGTAGGTCTGATCTTTTACTTTTCCGGCCGGATCATCCAGGATAAAGATTGTATCCCAGTAGAACTGTGGATTTGCCACGAGGTTTGCCAGCGATTTTTCCGAGGGTTTCGCGACGAAAGTTGGATTGGTATGGCGGAGAGGGGGGATTTCTGCCTGAGCATCCTAAGAAATTCTCAGTGGTGATGGCAAAACTCAAGTCCTTTGTAGTCAACGAGCAAATTGTCGAAAAACCATTTTCCCATCGTTATTGAAGATTCTGAGCCTTGCATTTTCGTCAGGAGTCTTAGGAAAAGCTTAGGAGAACTGCAGCGAGTACATTGGTCGCCGAGGCTCCATCGCGCACTTCAGTCCGAGGTAGACCGCAGAGAAATCTCTTACGACGATGACCAGACGGATACCAAGTGTTCAACGGAAAAATCGCTTGACCGTTTTAGACTGGGTGCGCTAGAAGTAGCGTGCCTGCTTGGTTCACCCAGTCCCCCACCGAAACGAGCAGGTCGGTTTCCACCAGGGAAAACTTCGACCGAGTCGAACGCTGCGCCCAGGGCGGGCGAACAAAATCCCGCTGCCGGCCTCATTCATCTCACCGCCGCCGGCGTCCACAAGTGACGCTCACCGCGAAGCTATACCCCATGCGGCCATCCTATCGCCCCAGCACCATCATTACCATTACCCGCTTCAGCCATTCAGCCACCCAACAATAATTGGGACACACTTTTAGTCCTAGCTGCGATGGCGAGAGAACAGTGCTACGAGCACGGAGGCGTCCTTTACAAGCCTCATTGGTATTCATCCATGCGATGCGAGGCTCCAGCGGAAATAGAATCAGAGAGGGAAACCAAAGAGAGCAAGAAACAAACGAAAGTAGAGTCCGTCACACAAATCAGCGAGCCACGCCAGAGCCAAGCGCAAACCGAGCTATCAACTTCGGCGGCGTATCAAGTGTTCAGCACCCATTCATCGAGTGCATTCGGTTAGTTTATGTGTCGTCTAATCAGAGTGGAACTGAGATTTATATTGATGACCCTTTTGTCACAAAAACCCCATTGACATTGAATCTCAAGCCGGGACAACACTATGTTCTCGCGTTTGTGAAAAACCACAAGAATTGGTCGCAGCAAATTACTGTTACGGCAGGCATGCAAGCACATCTCAAAGTCACGTTAGAGAAGGCGAATTGACTCACTGAACCCCGATCAGCGAACTCGTACGATGTCCTGCACCCAATTGGTCTCCCACGTCTTGCCACCATCTGGCGAGTACGCCTGCTCCCAGTGACACGATGTCGGAGTAATCTTGGTCCATAAAAATCGTGTGCGGACCGGTTTCCCGTTGAAGGTTTCATCCGCGTAAAACGTTCCCACGCCGTCGCGGAAGCCTCCTCTCATAGGCGGGTCCACAGGTCCCAGTGGCGTCCGGCTGTCGAGCCACCAGATTGACCACTGCTGGGTCTTCGAGTCAAAGGATCGCAGAGCGACACCACG
>JABDEK010000008.1 GCA_013287135.1 Acidobacteriota bacterium
GTTCCACCGCGCGGCTCAAAAGATTGGTACGCCATGACGATTCTCGACCGCGTCTTGCACGGCGGACGCGCAGGGCGCATTTATCGCCAGCTCGTTTTCGAAAAGCAAATTGCCATCGAGACCGACGGAAGCCTGGACGTTTTCGACGCGAACGGACCCACGCAAATGGTCACGCGCGTTTTCTACCGCCCGGAATTCAGCACGGACGCGACTGTTGCCGCTTACGACGAAGTCGTCCGCGAAGTGCAGGAAAAGGAAATTTCAGAAGATGAACTCGCACCTGTGAAAGTAAAGTTCCGCGCCGATTATTACTCGATGCTCGAAGGTGGCATGGGTTCCTACATGCCGCGTTTCGGTTTGATGCACTATCTGGCATGCTTCACGCTTTTCGACGGCGACCCGGATCGCGTCAACACCGTGCTCGACGGTTTCATGGCCGTCACGCCCGCGGAAGTACAAGCGGCCGCAAAAAAATATCTGGTTCCCACGAACCGTGCTGTTCTGGCGCGGGTTCCCGTGAACCACGGAGAATCTCGATGACCTCGACAACCGTCACCACGCAGGCGCACCGTTCTTCTCCGCCCGCTCTCGGTCCCGAACGCCCGGTAGCATGGCCGAAGCGGACGGTCCTTACTCTTGCCAATGGCCTGCAAGTTGTCCTGGCGGAAGCTCGCACCTTCCCAAAAATTTCCGCGCAGCTATTCTTCCGCAGCGGGAATGCGTCGGTCGCGTATCGCGCTCCGGGCTTGGCTGAACTCACCGCAACCGTCGCGCGCACCGGGACCACAAACCGCCCTCTCCGCCGCATTGAGGAAGATCTCCGCCGCATGGGCGCGGATCTGGCTGCCCACGCCGGAGCTGATACCAGCGCAATTGGCATCTCCGGTGTAGCCGATTTTTCGGACGGGCTGCTTGAAATGTTGGCCGATCTCGCGCGCAACGCTTCTTTTCCTGAAGAGGAATTCGAGCGCGAGCGCCGCCAGCGAATCGAAGGCCTGAAGATTCAGCGCACCACTCCCGATTTTCTTGCTACGGAACGCCTGCGCCGCACGCTTTTCGGCGAACATCCTTACGCGATTGTGGCTCCCGCGCCAGAACAAGTCGCCGTGTTCCGGCGCGAGCAGCTCGAAGAGTTTTATCACCAGAATTATTCGCCCGCGAATGGACTGCTGATTTTGGTTGGCGATTTTTCTGCCGAAGTGATTCTCGATCAGGTGGAAAGAATATTTGGCCCGTGGACCGCGCCCGCTCCGGCACCCCAGAAATGGCCGGAGCCGCCGCATCAGTCTGGACGCCAAGTTCACCTCGTTCATCTTCCTGGTTCGGTCCAGACCCAGGTTCTAGTGGGGAATCTGGCCATCACTCGACGCGATGCGGACTGGTATCGCATGGTTCTCGCAAATTCAATTTACGGCGGCGCGTTTCATTCCCGCCTGGTGATGAATATCCGCGAGCAAAAAGGCTATACCTACAGCCCGCGGAGTGGAATTAACGCTCTGCGAGAGTACGGCTATTTTAGCGTCCACGCTGCCGTGCGAAACGAAGTCGCCGCAGCGACGCTTACCGAAATATTTTACGAAATGGACCGCATGCGTTCGCTTCCCGTCACTGCGCAAGAGCTCGAAAGCGCCCGCAGCTATTTGAGCGGAGTCTTTTCGCTCGGCGTGGCCACGCAGGATGGCGTGCTGTCGCAGCTTTCCACCGTTTTTCTCGACCGCTTGCCCAAAGATTATCTGGAAACCTATCGCGCGCGAATCCAGGCGTTAATAGCCGACGACATTCTTGTCGCCGCTCGCCGCCATTTCGATTCCGCCAACGAGCAAATCGTTCTAGTCGGCGACCGCACACAAATCGCCGATCAAGCCGCTCTCTTCGGCCCGGTCACGGAGTACGACCCGCAAGGAAATCGTATCTGACGATTTGAAACCGCGGACGTGCCGAATTTCGTCTCGCGCATTGATTGCGGTCTCTTTTCTGCTGATTTTATTTTTCGCCGCGCAAGCCTGCGCCGACACGAAACGCCTCCCCGCGGTGCATTCGGGTCGATTTGAACTCCGCGACGGCGGAGGAGTTGCAGCAAGCGCCCGGAATCGGTCCCAGCACCGCAAAAGCCATCGTAAATTTCCGCCCCCAAAGCGGGCCCTTTCAGAAAATTGACGACCTTCTGGCAATGAAAGGTATTTCCCACGGGTGTTTGGAGAAAATGCGTCCGTATTTAGCAATGGGAGCGGCAGCGCAAAAAACGCCGTGGGTCGCGCTCTGCGTTTTTTTCGATTGCATCCGCCGCCAGTTGAGGCGTCGCCGCCGCGAGGGAATAGAACGGGGGTGGGCTGTAATGTTGATAGGACCGAGAATAGGAGCTCACGCGATGGTACCTGGCGTGGTAGAACAATTGACTCGAAGGCGAGTGCGGAATAGCATGGTTGCGAATTCCAATGTGAGCAAAACGACTAGGGAGAGCTAGATGACAATGTGGCGTGCATCATTTCTCGGAAGCATGGCAGCTATTATTTGTGCGATTGCACTTTTGGCCGTGTCCGCGGTAGTGGTGGTGACGAAAACGCATGCGGCGACTCCGCTTCTGACTGGGGCGGCGTCGCGGGCGTATGGCCCTTCGGGCTACCACTTGCTGAAGAAAATTCCGCTGGGCGGCGAAGGCTTCTGGGACTACATCACGTTTGATCCGGCCACGCGCCGCCTTTACATTTCGCGCGGCATCAAAGTTGTCGTACTCGAAGTGGATTCGGGCAAAACGGTCGGCGAAATCCCGAACACCGAAGGTGTTCACGGCATCGCGCTCGCTCCGGAGTTCAATCGCGGGTTTACGTCGAATGGCCGCGCCGGGACCGTGACGATTTTCGATTTAAAGACCTTGCAAGTCATCGGCAGCGCGCAGGCCGGCACGAATCCTGATGCCATCATTTACGATCCTTCCTCCAAGCGCGTATTCGCCATGAACGGCCGCAGCAAGAACGCCACAGCGATCGACGCCGCCACAGGAAAGGTTGTTGGCACCATACCCGTGGACGGCAAGCCGGAGTTTGCAGTCGCGGATGGCGCCGGGAACGTGTACCTAAATATTGAGGACAAAAGCGAAGAGCAGCGCATCGATTCGCAGAACCTGAAAGTGACGGCGACATGGCCACTGGCGCCGTGCAAAGAGCCTTCCGGACTGGCCATGGATGCCGCGCACAGGCGTCTGTTCGCTGGCTGCGATAACAAGATGATGGCGGTGATCGACGCCGATTCAGGCAAAGTTGTGGCGACGCCCGAGATCGGTGATGGAGTGGACGCGAACGCTTTCGATCCCGAACTCCAGTACGCATATTCGTCCAACGGCGAGAGCGCGACTCTCACCATCGTGCACGAAGATACTCCGGACAAATATTCTGTGGTGGAGAATGTGCCGACGCAGGCGCACGCGCGCACCATGGCGCTGGACCCTAAGACGCACCAGGTTTTCCTGGTGACGGCGGACTTCGGCGCGACGCCGGCAGCTACCCCGGACAACGCGCATCCGCGTCCGACAATGGTGAAGGATTCGTTTGTTGTTTTGATCTTCGGCAGATAACGGCAACAGACTTTTTTCTCCTACAAAACTTGGTGGGTTGATTTTGCGGAGCCGACGGATAGGGGGACTTGGTCGGCTATTTCTAGTCCGTAGCCTTCCAGCGCCACCACTTTGCGTGGGTGATTTGTAAGGACGCGGATGTGGCGCAGTCCTAGATCGATCAATATCTGGGCGCCGATGCCGCTCTCGCGCTGCACTAAACGCTGCCTGCCTAAATCCTGATCGAGTTCTTCCCGCTGATGAAATCGGATGCGCGGAAGCTCGGTGCTATCCAGTTGGCGCGAATCGATCTGAAACCCCCGGCCAGTGTGATGAAGATAAACAAAGACGCCGCGCTCGGCTTGCGCGATGGCCGCGAGCGAGCGATCAATGATGGCGTGGCAATCGCAGGCCGTTGAGCCGAAGACGTCGCCGGTTAGGCAGTGCGAGTGCACGCGCACGAGAGGCGGGCCTCCTGCTGAGTCATTGGAAACGTCGCCGCGAACTAGGGCGACGTGCAGCTCGTGGTCCACGTCGCTGGAGTAGGCAATCATGCGGAAATTTCCATGCGGCGTGGGCAGAATCGATTCGGCGATGCGGCGAACGTAACGCTCGTGTTGCATGCGGTAGCGAATCAAGTCGGCCACCGTGAGCAGCTTCATATTGTGCAGGCGGCAAAATTCTTTTAGATCGGGCATGCGCGCCATGCTGCCGTCGTCGTTCATGATTTCGCATATGACGCCGGAATGATCGAGACCGGCGAGGCGGGCAAGGTCCACGGAAGCTTCGGTTTGTCCGGCGCGGACGAGGACTCCACCATTGCGCGCGCGAAGAGTGTGCACGTGTCCGGGTCGCGCGAGATCTTCGGGGCGCGTGTTGGGATCAGTGGTGGCTAAAATTGTGGTGGCGCGGTCGGAGGCGCTGGTTCCCGTGGTGGTGCCGCGGCGCGCGTCGATTGGTTCGCAGAACGGCGTACCGAAGGCGGAAGTATTTCGCGGCGTGATGGCAGTGAGGTTCAACGCGTCGCAGCGCTGCTCGGTGAGCGCCAGGCAAATCAGGCCGCGTCCAAATTTGGTCATGAAGTTGATGGCTTCCGGGGTGACTTTTTCGGCGGCCAAGGCCAGGTCGCCTTCGTTTTCGCGGTCTTCGTCGTCCACCAGGACGATCATGCGGCCGGCGCGGATTTCTTCCAGCGCTTCTTCCACGGTGGCGAATGGGGGTTTTCGGTCGGTCATCGGTGTTCGCTCGTTTCTTCACTCATTTTAGCGCAAATGTGTGATTCCCTGATGCATGTTCTGGACCCCGGTTGGAAATTTTCCCGTCGTTTGTTTTCTGTAGGTTCTGCTGATTTCTGTTTGTGGTGCTGTGCCGGTTAGGAGTGGTCTAGACCACTTGTAAATTTGTGGCAGAGTGGAGACCGTGCCCATGGGCACACTTTGCAGGGAAGCAGACTGCGAAGTGAAACGAAAGAAGATCTATCCACGGAAGTTTCAACTACCGGCAGTACCTAGTTATTCTCGCGGTGCTTCTTGCGAAGATCGGGCCAGAATTCTTTGACAATATACGTCGCTACGTCCCAGCCGATTTGCGTACCCCACACGCTGGCCACGTCGCCAAAGCTTTGTTCGGGCCCCGGATGGTAGCTATAGGTGGAAATGGCAGCAGCCATGCCAGCGCCAAATACTTCAGAATAGTTGAACTGCTGCTTTCCGGAGTCGGAACGTGTGATCACAACACGCGAGATCGCGTGGCCGGCTCGCCGCGCAAAGCTGCCGTGACCCAGCTGGTAATAGCGCGGATCCTGGTGCAGCACGGAAGGCAGCACTGCGCTGGCCATAAAATTCTCAACTGCATTATCGGCGTATGACGTGGCGTAACGTTTGCCGTAACCCTGCATTCCCTGCCCGTAGGTTGGGTTGCTATCGCTCGCCTGGCCCAGACCGGCGACGAACCCGATGAGAACAAACTCAAACGGGTCGATCAGCGAGCGGCCGACCACTTTGAATTTCTGTCCCGGGGTGAGAGGTGGAACATTTCCTGCATGCTCCAATGTTAGAAAGTTCGGCATGGTCCAGAGGATGCGGTCCCTTGATGTTCCCTTTTCGTTCTCGTGCTGGACATTTTGCTGTTCTTTCTCGGTCAATCCGGGTTGGGACGACTTCTGTTGCGACTTGGCGGCGGGCGGCGGCTGGGTCGTTGGTTGTTGCGCGGAGGGCTGTTGTTGATCTTGCGCGCTCGACGATGGTGTCTCTTGAGCGAATGCGCGCGCAGGCGTCATCACAATTCCTATGAACAGCGCGACTAGGAAAAACATCGTTGCCCGGGACTTTCGGATCGCTTTCCTTCTCATGCGTGTGCACCTGCTGCGCAAGTCTCTCGCGCGCGTTCAACCGCTTCGCGAATGGCCTGAAGGACGATATCCGGATCGTCCTCGATCACCCAATGGCCGCCACGAGCCGCCGTCAGATGCTTCCCGCGAGAAGAGAGCCGCGTCGTCGCGATTTGCTCGGTCCGCCGCTCGGCAGGCGTGTTGGCCGCCGAAATAACCGTTACATTCATGCCTTCGAGATTTCCTGCCGCAGCAACTTGAGCGGCACTCGCCGGAAGCTGTTGAAGCTGGCTCGCAATCGTTTTCGAGAATTTCGGTTGAACCCAGAACACTCGCGCCATGGCTCTTTCGGCGGGCGGCAGGTTCCAAAAGAGCGGACTCTGTGTCGTGCCATCTTTGTTCGGAGCGCCACGGCTCACGAGCCGAACCAGTGGATCCGCAATAGCGGTGGCGCCCGAGTGCAACAAAAACGCCAGAAATCTCAGCAGGCCTAATCGCGATACCGACGCCGCACGTCGCAAAATCCTGGAGCCTACTCGAATCGACTTTTCATTGCGCTCGCCAGGCGGATTCCACTCGGCTGGAACAACCGGATCGATGAGCACGAGGCCGGAAACTTGTTCGGGATATCGCGCGGCAAACAGCCGGGTGGTCAGTCCGCCAAAGGAATGTCCTACGAGAACGTACGGCGGGGGAATTTGCCCCACTTCGAGGAGTTCCCGCAACTCGCTGACGATCTGCTCGGCGTCGCGCGTCTCCGGGCCCGCATCGCTCCAGCCCAGCCCGGCGCGGTCATAGCAGACTGCGCGCGTTACCTTTGCGATTTCAGGTTGCACATTCTGCCAGCTCAGCACGGTTGACATCAAACCAGATTCGAAAATCACCGCAGGACTTCCTTGGCCTTTGCTGAGATAGTGCAAGCGATGGCCGCCCACATTTACAAGCTCGCCCGGCGCAGCATCGCGCTTTTGATCGCGGGCCGTTCCAATCTGCTGATACACCCACCCGACCAGCATCAGTAAAATAAGACCTGCTATTAAGGCCACCAAAATTGAGAAGTGCAACTGCCCTCCGCTACCCTGGTTCGAACCTCAAGCCATCGCGCTGCTTCCGGAATTGGATGTTGCATTTGAAAAATTGGCTGCAATTTCTTGGGCGGTCCGCGAACCGCTTCTGACACAGTCTCCTAGCGAACGGCCGTCGAGATAATTTCCAGCCAGGTACAGTCCAGGCATTCCGGTCAGAGCTTTGCGAATACGGGTGACCGTACGCGCGTGCCCGAGATTGAATTGCGGAAGGGCCTTGAGGTGCTTCCAGACAAATCGCTCGACCGGCGCTCCGTCAATTCCCAGCACAGCGCCCATTTCCCTTTCGACGATGGCGGCGGTAGACGCGTCATCTTTTTCAACGAACGCGGGATTGGTGGCGCCGCCGGCAAAACTCGTCATCAGAACTTTTCCGGCAGGCGCGCGGCCATCGAGCACGGATGAGTTCCATACATTGAAAATCGTACTGAGTTTTTCACGCGGAGGAATCATCACTCCGAAGCCGTGCAGTGGATTGCGCACTCGTGCGCGGTCGTACCCTGAGGAAACAACCGCCATCGGCGCATACGAAATATCCGACAGCATGGTGCTGAGCTCCGGCGCGGCCTTCTGCAAGAGCCGCGCTGCTTCGTAGGCAGGCGTAGTCATCACCAGCGCCGCGCCGCTGAGCACTTCCCCGTCGCCTAGCCGAAGCCGCCAAGTAGTGTCCCGATCTTCGCGCGTTTCAGCGGACTCAACGCTCTGTACTCTTGCCCGCAAGCGTATCGAATCATCCAGACGCCGAGCAAGTGTTTTTGGAAGGGCGCTAAGCCCGGCGCGGAAAGAACCTAAACTTGGCAGAGATTCGGTGACCACCAGCGACTTTTGTCGCGTCCGCGTAGCTTGGCGCGGTTGTTTATCGCGTGAAGCGGAAGCAGAATTGCCATTCCCGGAGCGCAACGCTCCCCGCAACAGGCTTCCGTGTTCCCGTTCCCAGCGAGCCAAAAACGGGAACGCGCTCTCGATGCCGATTTTCTCCGAGTCTCCGGCAAAGATCGCTGCGATAAATGGGTCAACCAGATAATCGAGGACGTCGCCGTCAAATTTTCGGCGCACAAATTCGGCCAGCGACTCTTCGTCGCGAGGAGCAGGCGAACGGCGAAATACTTCTGTAAGGAGACGGTATTTGGAAACAGGCCCGACCAGCCCGGTGAAAGCGAAGCTGAACGGTGAGAACGGCGCGACGTGCAATCGGCCATCCTTCAAAATATAGCGCGGAGCGCGCGAATCGCCCCGCACGAATTCGGCTGCGAGGCCGATCTCGCGAACTAAGTCCCAGAGAGGTTGAGCGAAGCGCGGGCACTGCGGGCCAGCTTCGAAGAGAAAGCCATTCTTCTCGAAGGTCGCAATCATTCCTCCCGCGGAATCAGCAGCCTCCAGAAGGATGACGGGAACGCCTGATTGCTGGAGGCGGAACGCGCAGACCAGTCCGGTGATGCCTGCGCCGATCACAATCGCGTGCCGCGTGGTTCCCATCATAAAAAAATACCATGCTGAGTGAGCGCTCCACTCCCGGATTCTTCCGCATCAGCGCGAGGAAGCGTTGCTATCCCGACGGCTAAAACGAAAGCGGCCCGTTTCAGTCAAAGCTGCCCGTAACTCCCTGAAAACCGTGCTTGGCCTGCTTCCACAGCCACTTCATCACGCGGGTGACATCGTAGCAGTAGGCCACGTTGTATCCGAGCGTGGAGAAGCAATGCGGCTCGCAACCCTTTTTCATTTCACTTAGCTGTTGCACGTCGAATTTGTGATTCGCCACCGTTCCCCAGTCATATTTCGCGTTGTACATCGGGAAACATGGCGCCACGGTTCCGTCCGTGCGAATGATGAGCCAGTTCTGGCCGGCGCGGCAGCCCCAGTGCTCGCCTTCTCCACGCATAAAGCGCTTCATTTTTTGCAGACGAGGAATCGAATCAACCATTTTGTAACCCTGGCGCTGCTTGTCGATGAGGTAGTCAAGCAGGTCATCAACGACCGGGAAATCCTGAGGCCGAATGTACGTATCGTTTTCATGCAGATGCTGAAAGTGCGTTTGCTCCATCATCGGCGCTTCGTTCACATGAAACGTCATCGAAATCCCATGGTCGTGAGCGATTTCAACGAGCCGCTTCACATCGTCGATGTTGGTCCGGCAGATATTCGTGTTGAAGAAAACGGTGTAGCCGTAGCGATACTGGCGCTTCACCAGATATTCGAATTGCGATGCAACGTGCTCAAACGCTTTCGGCAGCCCGGGCTTTTCGTTGATGCAGTCCACTGCAAAATTAATGGTGGCGATTCCGGCGTCCGCGAGGCGGTCAATCACCGGCGGACGCAGCAGACGAGCGTTCGTTGCCAGGTAAATCCAGAAGTCTTTCTTGGCAGCGTAGTAGATCACTTTGTGCACGAAGTCCGGGCGCAGCAAAGGTTCTCCGCCAGTGGGGGCGAGCACGCGGCAGGGCGTAGACGCGAGCCAGTCGACAGCTCTTCGCGCGGTGTCTTCGGTCATCCCTTTCACGCGGTTGTCGTAGGACCAGCAATAATGGCAATCAAGGTTGCATTTCCATTCGGTGAAAAGGTAGGCGATGATCGGCTGGAAGTCGCCCGGCGCAATGCGCGATTTGAAATACGGAAACATCCAGCCTTTCATGTTGTCGAGAATGCGCGAAGCGGGCCAATTCCTTTGCCCGGTCTCAACCACCTTCTGATGCTCGGTGATTTCTTCCGCAGTCAAGTCGTGCAGCAAGTGTGGATGTTGCGGGAAGACCGGCTCCGGCAAATACTGAAGCTCGCGAACGGCGGGCGTTTGTGATCCAGACGAGGACGTTTGCAAAAGTTGGTGAAGCGGAACATCCAGCCGGAAGGGGCGCTCGGGAACAGTAGGTAACGGGTATTGCGATGGATTTTGTGCTAGCTGGGACATGAAACCCTCCTTGTCGCCCAGCTTTCCCAAGAGTTCTGGGCGTTACGATGTTGTGTCAGGCAGAAACTCTTTTGATCGGCAGCGCCGTTTCCCGCTGCACTTCCTCCAATTGTTCGAACTATAACTATTATTGCGATTCGCGTATGTCCGCTGCCGTACCATCTCAAGCAATAATTCCTGATCCCCTCTGCTCGAGTTGTGCCGCCGAAACTAACTCCCCATTCGAACTAATTTCAATCAGGAGGCTGGAATTGAATTTGATTGTGCGATACGCGCTGAAATGATAGATACGTTCATAGGCCAGCGGCTATGCTGCATCCTGGCGCATGCCGCATTTTCCTAGGTTCCTAAAACAAAAAGATGGCGAGTTTTGTGCAACTCACTCTCGATAGCGGAGCTGCACGGCTAGCTTTGATTGCGAAGAAAGCCGGCCGCTCCAAGGCGTGCCCGCCTCGCCACTTACCGCAACGGGCGCCGCAAGGGGTGACGCGACGGGCACTAAAACAGAGTGAGCAGGCAGGGAGGAACATGATGCGTGCTGGGATTGTTATTCGCTCGATGCTGTTTGCGGTTGTGATGCTGGTTTTCTCTCACGGGGCATTTGCTCAAATCGGCATTTCGGTGGGCTTCGGCCCGCCATTGCTTCCCATATATGAGCAGCCGATCCTTCCTGCCGACGGCTATCTATGGGCGCCCGGTTACTGGGGCTATGACTACTCCGCTAACGACTACTACTGGGTGCCGGGCACCTGGGTCTATCCCCCTCAACCTGGCTTCCTGTGGACCCCGGGTTATTGGGGCTGGGGCGGAAACGCGTACTATTTTAATCAAGGATATTGGGGCCCGACAGTGGGTTACTACGGCGGTATCAACTACGGCTACGGATACGGCGGAGTTGGATATGAGGGCGGGCGCTGGGAAGGGAATCACTTCGTGTACAACACTTCTGTGAATCACGTAAACACCGCCGTCATCCGCAGCACCTACACCGCACCGGTGAGCAATGCGTCTGAAAACCACGTCAGCTACAACGGTGGTAGCGGCGGGGTGGAAGCGCGTCCGACGGCGCAGCAAGAGTCATACGCCAAAGAGCAACATGTGGGTCCGGTGGCGGCGCAAACGCAGCACATGCAGGTCGCCCGAAATAATCCTGAGCTGCGCGCGTCTGTGAACCAAGGCAAACCGCCAATCGCGGCTACGGCCAAACCCGATGACTTCACAACTGGCTTTGTAGCTGCACAACAAGCGGGGGGCGAGTACAAAGCTCCTCCCACGAATGCTGCGAGCGCCAACGTGTCGCATATCAGCACCATCGATCACGCCAGCGAATTGCCGGCTCACGAGTTCAAGGCGCCGAACACCGGCAGCGCAGCAACCGACAAAAGTTACCAGCAGCAACTAAACGAACTATCTGCTCGGCAAACGCAGGATCACGAGACGCTCGAGCAGCAACAAGAAGAAGAGCACCAGCAAGCCACTCAGAAAAACTACAGTGATCGGCAAATACAACAGATGGAGCAGCGTCATTCTCAGCAAACGCAACAGCTCGAGCAGCAGCATGCCACTCAGAATAAGCAGATGGAGCAGCGGCAATCGTCGCAGAGTTGGTCTAAGCAGCAGAACAGTTCTAACGGCGGAAAGCCGCACTGATTTTGCGACGGTCTATTCGTAGCGCAGCGCGAATATTGGATCGACGCGCATTGCACGGCGCGCCGGAATGTAGCATGCCAGGACAGCCACAATAATCAACAGCATTGCGACGCCGGCTCGTCCTCTGGACGAAACGCTCGCCCAAGAATTGGCCGTACGCCGAGCGTTGAAAAAAAATCCGCAGAAATCGTGTAACCGCTCAGACGCTCCGCTTCACCCCAACCGATGAAGATGTGATCTTCGTTCCGGTACATGGCCATGGATGAAAACGTTTTCGTGTCGCGTTGCCAGTCGAGGAAATTCAGGTAGGAGATGGGGCCTTGATCGACTCCGGAAGTTTTTCCGTAAATCGCGACGAGCTGGCCGGGCTGCGGGTAAGGCAGCGGATTCAGCAGGACGCCGTTGACTACAGAAAATAGAGCTGTATTCGCGCCAATGCCCAGCGCCAACGTCAAAATTGCTATGGCGGCAAACCCTGGGGACTTGGCGAGCGTGCGAAGCCCGTAGCGCAAGTCTGAAGCGTGTTCATGCTGCCTCCCATACCTGGCCCCAGGCAGGATGAGGAGCTATCGTAGCGCAAGAAACATGTGTCATTCCCGAGCGACCAACAAGGTCAAACGATACTCTATCTAGTGAAGGTTATGTTGCGAGGGTATATCCTGGGAACGATGTTTTTAGCCCTAAATGCCGTGGTGCTTCCCCTCGAAGCGTTGTCCCACCTAGTTTTTGTTAGGGCTATTAGGAGATGAAACGATGAAAGCAGCCTTGGCCTTCTTGCTCTTGCCGCTTGCTTGGGTGTCTTTTGCATTCTCATCAATAATGCCAATCCCGCAACAGTCGCAGAACGGGAATGAATGGCGACAAACTCAAAGGACTGATCCTGTCCGCGGTGAATACACTCGATATAGTGTAGCGGGTAAATTCATCAAATCACCTCCTGGAGATGAGTCCGGCCGCCCCTTATTGGTCGTGGACTGCGGCGCCTATAATCGTTCGCACAAGTCCAAGTTCTTCCGTGGAATTCTCGTGGTGGGCGATCCTCTGAAGATTGACTGGGTTGAGCCGGAAGAGATCCATGGAATCTCTTACTTTCCGAAAGTTGACGCGGTATATCGATTGAACGATGCCAAAGAGGAAAAAGAGGAGTGGACGCCATCGACGGATAAGACTTCTGCCTCTTTTTCTAAAGGCTCGCTTGAGAAAATGCTCCGCGCGCATACCGTTGAGATAACGGCGCAGGATACGAACGGCTCACCAATCGTCATGCAATTTGGTATGCCGGACCCAACCCCCGTCGAACAAGGTTGCGAGGTGGATGAACACAAAAAGTAAGCCGGGCGCTTTTTTAGCTAAAACCGGGTTTTGCTGCGGTACTGGCGATAAGCGTCGCCGAAGGTTGCTTCGAGGACGCGGGCTTCGTTGCGCGCGCGCAAGACCTGCATGAAAATTATCAACAACAATACCGGCAGTGCCCACCGATAGCGAGCAGCACTGGATCATGTTTACGTAATTTCATCGTCCTCAGCAAATGCCAGAGACGCGCCGGACTCGCTCCGCTTCGCCGTCCTGGCGAAGGCCTCGGCAGCAAAATTGAAGGCTATTTGTAGCACGCGTGCGGCCCGGATTAAAATGCTGCAATTTCCGCAACGCCGGTAGTTGGCGCATCCCTCGCATTCTTCTTTTTTTTTAAGTTCGGGAACTTGGCGGAATTTATTTACGTTTCATATGGGCAGATTGAAGGTGAGATTTGGTAACCAGTCGAGGGATCGAGAGGAATTGACAATGGCCAGATTTTCATTCGCGGGGGCTGTAACCGTGTTGGGCGCAGTATTCGTGGCGACTGCCTTCATAGGCGCTGCTGAGAGTTCGCCATCAGTTGCGGCCCTGAGGCGTGCGAATGACCGTGCTACCGTCTTAAAGCGATTGGATGGCGGCACAATCACGGCGGCGGAAATTGATGCGACTGTTAAGCGGATGATGAAAGCGGCGGAGGTGCCGGGGGCGGGGATTGTCATCATCAACGGCGGGAGGGTTGTGTTCGCGAAAGGCTATGGCCTGCGCGACAAGGAAAAAAATCTCCCACTGACGGAAAACACGGTGATGAGCGGCGCGTCGTTCACCAAGGTGGTGTTCGCGTATATGGCGATGAAGCTGGTGGACAAAGGCGTGCTGGACTTGGACAAGCCAGTCTATGAATATTTACCCAAGCCGCTGCCGGAATACGACGCCTATAAAGATTTGGCGGGGGACGAGCGCTACAAATTGATCACGGCGCGCATGTTGTTGGACCATACAAGCGGCTTTCCGAATTTTCGTTGGATCAATGACGACCGAAAATTGAACATCAATTTTCAGCCCGGGTCGCGGTATGCGTATTCGGGCGAGGGAATTAACCTGCTGCAGTTTGTAATCGAGACGATTACGAAACGGCCGTTGCAGGATTTGATGCAGGAAAATGTTTTTCAGCCTCTGGGCATGACGCGCAGCAGCGTGGTGTGGCAAGCGCGATTCGAGGAAGACTATGCGAACGGCTACGACGAAACTGGGCGTTCGCTGGGGCCGCTCAGATGGAAGAATCCGAATGCGGCGGGATCGTTATCGACTACTCCAGTGGATTTTGCGCGGTTCATGCAGGCAATTTTGGACGGCAAGGGGCTGCGCACGCGAACTGGGGGGCGCATGCTCAGCGCTCAGATTCCAATTCTGGCCAAGCACGAGTTTCCCACCATGGAAAATCAACTGACGGACGAAAATAAATCCATACGGCTGAGTTATGGGTTGGGATGGGGACTTTATTGGTCGCCGCACGGCGAGGTGTTTTTTAAAGAGGGGCACGACGACGGCTGGCGCAATTACTGCGTGGGATTCCGGATGCCGAAAGACGGCATGATTATCATGACCAATAGCGGAAACGGGGAAGGGATTTACAAGGAGCTGCTGGAAAAAGTGCTCGCGGATACATATACCCCGATCGAGTGGGAACGATTTACGCCGTACGATCAGTTGCCGCCGCGTCCGCCGCTGAAGCAGCACACGAAAGTGAACGTTGACGCGCAGACGCTGGAAAAATATGTGGGGCGATATGGCACGCCGCCGGGGTTGATTCTTGTGGTGCGGCGTGAAGGCGACCATCTTACCGTGCAGGAAAATGACGAGCCGGTGCAGGAGTTGGACGCCGAGGGCGCTGCCCAATTTTTCTCGACGGTTGCCGATGATGTGTTTACGTTCGAGATGGACTCGAGTGGCAAAGTGACGCGGATGGTTCTGCGGTCCGGCGACGAAACAATTCCCATTGATCGAATCGACTAAGTTGTAGAGATTCATAACAGCGAAGGTTCACGATTAAACTGCACCGCAGGTCCTGCGTCGGCCGAAAAACGGCCTCTTTCGGGATGACCAGGTAAGAAAAAAAAACAAAATCAGGAAAAAATACGAGGCCGGGCCCTCGGGGCCCTCGGTCAGTGGGACGACTGGTCGAGGTAAACGGGGTATACTGCGGGCGAAGTTTTTGCGTCGCTAACCGGAATTTCTTCGGAAGTGGGCTCAGCAATTCATCGAAGTCGGGAAAGAGACCAGATGAGGACCAAGCAAATTAGCGTGCAGCGGTTTAGTCTTATTTCTTCAAAGAAATTTAACGATGTGGTGGCGAAGATTGCGGCGGGAGTTGGGCATCCTGACACGCGCGCGATGTTCAAGAACATCGGCTTGGCGAAAAATTACGACGAAGCGGAGAAAGCCATTCAGCCGGGACTAGGTCCGACGGGCTTGATGGAGTTTATGCGATTCGATCATGGCGAAGTCTTACGCAAAGACCATGGAGAGAAAGCGGCGCGGGTGATGCGTTTTCTGATCGGCAATCCGTTGGTGATGAAGAGAATGGTGGAGCATGTTCCGGACGCGGGATCGTACGCGCCCGTGACGATACTTGTTGATGAGCGAGCGGACGGCGTGCACATTTCTTACGACACCATGATGAGTTTGCTGACGCCGTATGGAAACGCGGAGGCGCTGAAGGTTGCAAAGGAACTGGACGGGAAGATTGAAGCGCTGTTGACTGAAGCGGCGAAGTGACGATAAGAATCATCCTGGTTGATGGGTGAGCGCCAGGCGCGATTGGATAAACCGGAATCCACAAGCGCGAAGAGGAGACGCCTGCATGAGTTCGACCGAAGCGCTGGTGATGGTATTTCTGATTGGCGTGATTGCGGGACTGCGCTCGCTGACTGCGCCTGCAGCGGTGGCGTGGGCGGCATGCGGGCGTGGAATTCTAACCAACACGCCATTTCATTTTATGGGATCGCGCGTCGCCGCCATTCTCTTCACGGTTCTGGCGATTATTGAGTTGATTACGGATAAGCTTGCGTCCACACCGAGCCGATTGGCGGCACCTGGCTTAATCGCTCGCATCATTACCGGCGGACTTTCGGGGTCCTGCCTTGCGGCGGCGGAAGGGCAATCGATTGCATTTGGAGCCGTACTCGGTGTCCTCGGTGGTGTGGCGGGTGCTTTCTTAGGCTACGGAGTTCGCACGCATCTGGTGAAGGGGCAAAAACTTCCAGGTTTGCCTAGCGCGTTCTTGGAAGATGCGGTGGCGATTGGCGGCGCGATATTTATCGTGTCGCGATTTTAAGTGGGCGTTTTAGATCTAAATTTCAAGCTGCGGAATATTTCCAGCCTCGAGGTATTTTTCCGATGAATCCTTCCGACCAATTTCAAGCCATCGTAATCGGTTCCGGGCAAGGCGGCAATCCGTTGTGTGTGTCGCTGGCGCAGGCAGGATTTCGTACGGCGCTGATCGAGCGACAGTTTGTCGGCGGGACGTGCGTGAACTATGGGTGCACGCCGACGAAAACCATGGTGGCGAGCGCACGTGTCGCTTATTTGGCGCGGCGAGGATCTGACTACGGCGTTCAAACTGGGGACATTCGCGTGGACATGGGGCGAGTGCGGCAACGAAAGCGCGGAGTGGTGGAGAGCTTTCGCACCGGGAGGGAAGGGCGTTTTAAGAACCTAGCAAACTTCGAGCTGATTTTCGGCGAGGCTAGTTTTACTGGCGCAAGAACTTTGCGCGTGCAGCTAAGAGATGGAGGAGTTCGTGAACTTAGCGGCGAGAAGATTTTTATCGATGCGGGGACGCGGCCTGCGGTGCCGGCGATCGATGGGCTGCGCGATGTGCCGTTTTTCGACAGCACTTCGATCATGGAATTGGACAGCCTACCGGAACATTTGATCGTGCTCGGCGGCGGATACGTGGGGTTGGAGTTTGGGCAGATGTTTCGGCGGTTCGGCAGCCGCGTGACAATCGTGCAGGCCGGACCGCAATTGTTGAAAGGTGAGGACGCGGACGTGGCCGGCGCCGTGGCGCAAATTTTGCAACAAGACAGCGTGTCAGTGCTGTTGAACGCGAAAGCCACGGGCATTACAAAGACCGGTGCGCAGATTCATGTGACCGTGCGTGCAGGCGAAGAATCGCACGTTGTGGATGGCTCACATTTGCTGGTGGCTACCGGGCGCACGCCGAATACGGATACTTTGAATTTGGCGGCTGCGGGCGTTGCGACGGATACGCACGGGTTCATTCCAGTGAATGCGAAACTGGAGACCAACGTCCCGGAGATTTACGCGATGGGAGATATCAACGGCGGGCCAGCCTTTACACACATTTCTTACGATGACTTTCGCATTTTGCGGACGAACTTGATTGAGAAGGGGAATGCTTCGACGGAAGGGCGTCTGGTGCCTTACACGCTTTACACGGATCCGCAGCTTGGGCGCGTTGGCCTGACCGAACAGCAAGCCCGTGCGCAGAATGGGAAAGTGCGCGTGGCCAGGATGCCGATGACGTCCGTAGCGCGAGCGACGGAAACCGGCGAGACTCGCGGATTTATGAAGGCTATTGTGGACGCCGACAGCGGACAGATCCTTGGCGCGGCTGTGCTGGGAATTGAAGGCGGAGAAATTATGTCGATGCTGGAATTGGCGATGATGGGCAAGCTAAGTCATACAGTTTTGCGTGATGCCATTTTTGCGCATCCGACGCTCGCCGAATCGCTGAACAATTTGTTTTTGCATTTCGATTCGTAGCTCGAGACGCGATAGACATGCTGTGCAAAAATATGCGTCGCGTACCAACGCACGAGTTTAGTGTTTCTGAATCTGACTCTTCGGTGCCGCCTTCTTTGCGAGACCTGTCGGAATAGAACCGGCCTCCAACGAGCCGCCGAAGTAGCTGTCTGCATCGACCTCGATCCAGAACAGCTGATCACCGCTCGCCTGGTATGCCGTGACGTTCAGGCTTATGTCAGCCGTGAAGTTCATATTAGACAACGTGAGGGGATTGATGGTGTAGCGTCCCGGATGCGCACCGTCTGGAACAGCGGCATCGGTGAAGGCGACGCCGGTGTAAGTTGGTCCAATACCAGTTAGGGCGGCGAACGGATCGCTGAGGTCGCCTGTACCGACGAAGGAGCCACCCGGCTCCGTGACGTTTGCAGCGCCGACAAAATCAAATTCGAAAATACCGTTGGCGTCCGTAGCGCCCTGCGCTCCAAAGGCATAATAGCCGGAGAAGTCGGCTACCGTGAAATCGGTTTGTGGAACTAGTTGGCCGGTGCCGACGAGGTTCGTGTCCATTTCGGCGATCAGCGCGCCTCCGCCATCGGTAGTAGTGTTGGGATCCAGTATGTTGAGGCTGGGATCGACGGCATAGATCCCGAAAATCGAAACGTCTCCGTAGGTTGGGTTAAACGTCATGGAGCCATAGCCGCTGCTGGCGAGCGTGTAGGTTCCGTAGATGGTTTGCGCTGCCAACTGGATTCCACTATTCAATTCGTTCAAATCGCCGACACCATTGAAATGAGTGCCGGCAGTCGTCTTGAACTGGCCCACAGCAGCATAGGCCGTGAATGGATTCTGAACCGAGAATACAGATTTGCCGATGGAACTAGCGGTAAAAGCTGGCACTGCACCCTGACCGTACGCCGAGCCTACCGCCGTATCGGCGGTGGTGGTGGCGGTGGCAGCATCCACGTCGATGATGCGAATCACCTCGGGGCCCACGACGTAATAGTTGATGGAGGTGGCGATCCCAGTGCTGTTATTGATCGCACCGCGGCCGAAAGCGTCAGGTGTGGAAAGCGAAGCAGTGAAGGGGACATTCGGCGTAACCGTCCCCCCCAGGTTACTGTCCACTATGCCGCTCAAAGAGCCGGAGGTAATTGTGAAGACTCCTCCGTACGCCGCCGGGAAAAATCCGTTGACGTCAGAACTTGTACCGGAAGCGACAAAGGCAAACGAACCAGAAGGCAAAGCTGTAGAGGTCTGCAGGTCCATGCTTCCACTGGAGGTAGCTGTTCCGTCGAACTGTGTGATGAGCGCGTGGTTCGGGTTGGCGAAAGAGACAACAAAAGTTTCCGTGCCGCTGATGCCCAGGTTCGAGTTATCTGTAATTAAAGTGAGCGTTCCAGTTCCATCGCCATTCGGGACGAGGCCTCCGCCCATGATCATATCGCCTTGAGGTTCCGGAGAAGTGATGCCGTCTCCGTCGTTGTAGTCCTGCTCGCCGCCCGTAACCGCGAAAACGCCGCCTGCAGAAACTGTATTGGCAATCTGGACGACGCCTGCGATGGAATAGTAGGGATCGTCGGCAAAATTGTTTTCTTCGCCGGTAACGTAGAAAGTGAAATTTTGTGTGGCCATGCCGGTAATCATTATCGTCGCAGTGGCAGTGCGTTTCGGAATCGTAACGGAGGTGGCTGTAATAGTGACCGAGCCACCGGCCGGCGGGACGGGGGGAGCCGTATAAACCGTGACAGCGCCGCTGGCCGTTTGAGTGAGAGTGAATGTGCCGCAAAATCCGGCGGGAGCGCAGCTCCAAGTGACGCCTTCGGCTTTCGGATCGTTCGTGACTGTGGCGGAGATGTTACCGCCGCTGCTGGCTGCCAAACTACTGGGAGCGGTGATAGCGATGGTCAGGGGACCTCCGCCCGAGCCGCAGCCGGCGATGCCCAACACACAAAGCCCCATGACAACGGCCCAAAGCGTTGCTCTATTCATAGCTAGGTGTCCCTCGCTTCGGATTTCGAACAATATTCGCTAGAGGGCCTCCGCTGCGGAAACTCTTGGGACCGAAGGAACACACGAACGCTGCGCGCGAGAATAGGGGACTCGCCGGCGAATTTCTCCTCGATGACAAGACGGGACCCATGTCTAGAACGAACAACCCTGGCGAAATATATCATGATAGGCAAGGTGGGCGTCTAGCCAATAAGTCAGAATTTTTTAGCTTCTAAGGGATCTAAGGCGCCAACAAAGATGCAAATGGCCCGGAGGAAATGGCGAATTTGAGCAATTTTTTTGACTACGGGTCAACTACTAAGGGTTATTGGTGGGTTTGAGGCTGTAGTTGCTCAGCCTCGGCTGAAGCCGGAGTGTTCGCAACATCCAGGTGAAACTGGACTTGAACATTGTTGGCCACTTTATTCATCGGCGCGTTGTGCGTCATTCCAAAATCGCGCCGATCGAAGGTGAATTCACCCTCGATCAACTGATGGCCCTTCGCTTCTTGGTGCACGGTAACAGCGACGGATACAAGCTGGGTGATTCCGCGCAAAGTGAGTTCCGCATTCATCAGAAACTTTGTTGGATCGGGGCCACCATCCGACGTGATGGTTTTCGATACGAAACGAATATGGGGATATTGCTTCACGTCGAAAAAATTCTTTCCTTTCACTTCTTTGTCTCTCAGTCCGCTGCCTGTAGCGACACTGTCGGCCTCGAGTTGCATGTCGAGCGAGGCGTCGTCGAACTTGTCCTCAGGGATCTTCAGATTCACGTCCCATTCATGGAATACGCCGGTTACCTTGGCGAACGTCGCGCTAGCGTGGAATTCGATCTTGCTAGCGGACTTCATTACGGCGCGCGCAGGGTCTGGGGACGTCTGAGCGGCCAACGAAAATACAGCCAAAGTGAAAAGAATGCACGCGCCGCGCATTAAATTCAAAAACACCTCGAAAATGAAGATCGTGGATTTAGGATGCGTTTGCAGCACGTCACGTCAGCAAGCTGCCAGGAAGTGGCCCAAGACCGTTTTCGTGTCCTGAGGGAACAACATCAGCTACTGCGTGCCGATAGTATAGCAGGCTGCGTCGTAGAAATTCTCTTAAGCTCGCATAGCTAGCGGCAGAAGCGGTGGACGACCAATGCGATGGGCAGACCGACGCAGATGATATGCGTGACGATGGCGATGATCGAGGAAGTGACCGTTTTGGTCCCGTGAAAATTCGAGAGCGGCATTACGACCCAGTACATCACCACATAAACCGCGATGCCGTAGAGCGCGCCGGATGGAATCGGGCGGCGGATCATAGAAGTGAGTTTGCGACTAGCTAGGAAAAATACGGTGGCCGCGGTAAAGGCAATCAAGAAATGGAATGCGAGGCCGAGCGCGACTGTGGCTGTTCCACCGTTGAATGATGCGGGACCGAGCCAGCCAGCAGCGATTCCTTGCAGGAGGCGTGGCGGTTTTACACCTTTTGGCCACCAGGTGATGAAAGCCGCGGTAATGTCCATGCAGCCGGAGAGAAAGCCGGCGAAAAAAATGGCCGGTAATGCGGGTGAAGTTTGTGTGCCAGCGGCGGCTTGAATCGAAGAGGTCATGTTAGCGTTCCTTGCGCAGTTGCGATGCGGCGCTGAGCAAGGCTGTTGTATTCGGCCATCCGATGGCACGCAATATTTTCACGTTAGCGTAATTCGAATTATGCGAGCGCGAAGGTAAAATAGGGAGAGAGCGTATGGCTATGAAACCAAATTTGTTGGGGCCGGGCGGGCGGCTGTTTGCTGAACAGCAGCCGGGTAAAGATGAAGTCTCATTTCGCGTCGATAATACCAGCGAGGCGTATTACAACTCGCCGTACTACGAGCTGCACAAGAACGACTTGCAGCAGATTCCTGCTCCTCGCAAAAACGTTTCCATGCAATTGCAACTCGCGGATTTTACTGGTCCAGCGATCATCAGCGCGATTCAACAGGCGGGGAAGATAACGTTTCATTCCGTCGGGGACACTGGAGCGGCGAAGGTGAATCGCGAGCAGACCGTTCAACGTGCGATACAGAATGAAGCGGAGGTCGCGGACGCGATGGCCAACGACGTGGCGACAGGCGGCACGAACGGGCCGGCGTTCTTTTTTCATTTGGGCGACGTGATCTACAATTTCGGCGAAGGCCAATATTATTACGATCAGTTCTACGAACCGTTTCGCGCGTATGACCGGCCGATCTTTGCCATTCCCGGAAATCACGATGGCATGGTATTTGGACAGGGATCGAGCGCGCCCCAGGTTCCCACGCTGGAAGCCTTCCTGAACAATTTTTGCGCGCTGACCCCGGGGCAGTCGCCGGACGCGGGCGGATTGGTTCGCAGCGTGATGACGGAACCGGGCGTTTATTTCACGCTGGATGCGCCGTATGTGTCCATCATCGGACTTTACAGCAACGTGCTGGACGGGCCGGGAGTGATTTCTTCGCAAGGCGGCAAATTTCCGATTGTTGACGATCAGCTCGCGTTCCTGAAAAGCGAATTGCAACGTTTGACGCCGGACCGTAATGCCGGAAATCGCGCGGTGATTATCGCGGTACATCACCCGCCGCTTTCGGTGGACGCGTTGCATGCGGGATCAACGGGCGTGCAGTCGGACTTGGACTCTGTTTGCCAGGAGGCTGGGCTTTGGCCTGACGCGGTACTTTCGGGGCACGCGCATCTTTATCAGAGATTTACGCGCATCGCGGGGCCCAACAAGAAAGAAACACCGTACCTCACTGCGGGCAGCGGCGGATTTGCGGCAACGCCTCCGCAAAGCACGGTAGGGAAAGCGCCGATCACGGTTGGAAACGATACTTTGGTGGTCGATCCGATTGTGAAATTTGGATATTTGACGGTGACGTGCGACGGCAAGACGTTGTGTGTTTCGTTTAAATCACCGGCGCCAAATGGAGGATTGGCGACGTTGGATTCTGTGTGCGTCGATTTGACGGCGGGGAAAATTGTGCCGAGCGGCGGTGCGCAGAAAAGCGGCATGAAGACGAAGTCGCCGCGTAAGACCTCGAAGTAGGCTGAAACTTCAATCGCCCGCCTAAAGCGCCAGCTACAAGGGCAAGGTTACTTGCGGTAGATCACGCCGTTTTTCATCACGAAAGAAACTTTTTGTAAGATGGAGATGTCCTGGAGTGGGTCGCCGGGGACGGCGATGATGTCCGCGTCGTAGCCGGGCTTCAGCGCGCCGATTTGATTTTGCCAGCCTAATAATTTCGCGCCGTTCAACGTTCCGGCCTGGAGCGCGGCCAGCGGCGACATTCCGAATTTCACCATCAGCACGAATTCGCGGGCTTGCGTGCCATGCGGAAACGGGCCGACGTCTGACCCTACGGCAAAGGGTATGCCCGCGGCGAGCTGCTTTTTGAATTCCTGCGCGTGGAGATCGAGAAGCTGACTATCGCGCGCGCCCTGCGCAGGGGTGTTGGGATGCACGGCGAAATATTCAAAGATGGTGAAGGTGGGCACGGCGAATATTTGTTTTTCGCGCATCAGACGCATGGTTTCATCGCTGAGCTGCAGAGCGTGGTCGATGGAGGCAACTCCGGCGCGCGCGGCGTAGAGCGTGCCAGGTTCGCCCATGGCGTGGACCGCGACGCGATGTCCGCTGCGCGCAGCCTCGTGGACTGCGACGGTGAGTTCTTCTTCCGTGTACTGATACGGTGTTGAGAAGCGGCCATCCACGATCTTGTCGGGCCCGGTTTCGTAAATTTTGATGAAGTCAGCGCCTTCTTTTAGTTCGCCGCGAATTGCGGTGACCAGTTCTTCGGCGTTGTTGGCGTAAGTGGCGTTCGAGAGCACGTGCTGCGCAGGGTTGTAGCCGATGGCGTCTTCGTGGCCGCCGAGAATGTCGATGGCATTGCCGCTGATGCGCAGGCGCGGGCCGGGCATCAAGCCATCATTGATTGCGTTGCGAACTGCCGTGTCGGCGGAGCCAGCTCCTTCGGTGCCCATGTCGCGCTCGGCGGTGAATCCGGCGAAAAGATCATCGCGTGCGGCAATCGTGGCGAGAATGGTGCGCTGCGGAACGGACTCTTGCACGGTCTGCAAATCTTCGGCGCCGGGATGTAGAAAAAGGTGGACGTGCGCGTCGATGAGACCGGGAAGAAGAGTGGTGTCGCCGAGGTCGATGAACTCGGACTCGTGCGGGTGGGTGACGTGCGAGCCGACTTCTGCGATGAGGTCGCCTTGGACCAGGATTTCGCCAGGCGTAGAGATGCGGCCGGTTTCAACGTCGAGCAGGCGCGCGGCGTGCAGGACCATGGCGCGCGGCGCGGATGAGACCTGCGAGCCGTTTGTTTGCCCTTGAATTGCTGAGAGGAAGAGTGACGCGCAGTAGAGGGCGAATATTGCGAGTGTTGCGACAATGCGGCGGGTGGTCATGGTTTCGCGCGCGATAATAACACGTCCCGCGGAAGCAGCGGAATTGCTGTTCCTACCCTTGGAGAAGAGCGCTTACCGACTTCCGATTATCTTTCATTCTTGTGTGGACTTCTAACATCGAACTAGGATGGTAAG
Source organism: Acidobacteriota bacterium (assembly GCA_013287135.1). GTDB lineage: Bacteria > Acidobacteriota > Terriglobia > Acidiferrales > UBA7541 > Palsa-295. The sequence goes on from JABDEK010000008.1 coordinate 24,124, forward strand.
GACTATGCGGGGGATCAAATCTTTAATTGGAGAGCTTGTATGAGCGGTTCACGCATTTCGCGACGACAATTTCTGGGGACTGCGAGCGCGCTGGCTGGGGCGGGATTTTCCGGCGCACGGCTTGGTTTGGAGGATTTGGGTCTTGGCGCATCAGGGAGCGGCGTCTCCAGTGCGACGGATGAGGCAGCCGCGGACTACGTTTTGCGCATCGCAGCGAGCGCGGTTGAGATCGCACCGAAACGAATCGTGTCGACAGTTACTTACAACGGCAAGTTTCCGGGGCCGCTGCTGCGGTTCAAGGAAGGCCAACCGGTGACGGTGGAAATTCACAATGATACGGACACAGCGGAGCAATTACACTGGCACGGGCAAATGGTTTCGACCGATGTGGATGGCGCGGCAGAGGAAGGGACGCCCTCTGTGCCGGCGCACGGGATCCGTCGTATCGAGTTCACGCCGCGGCCGAGTGGTTTGCGTTTTTATCACACGCACAACCGCGCCGGCGCTGATTTGCATGCAGGGCAGTACAGCGGGCAAGTGGGGCCAGTTTACATAGAGCCCACGAGCGAGCCGGGGAACTACGACCAAGAAATTTTTCTGGTGCTCAAAGAGTTTGAGCCGACGTTTAGCCAAGGGGGAGATATGGCGCAGGATTTTCTGGCGCCATCTGTGCGCGTGAAGGCGCTGGAGACGGTGGGCGAGTCCGCAATGAAAGCGTCGCTGGCAAAAGGGATGCCGCACGGATACGAAGTGGGCTATCGCTGTTTCACCATCAATGGCCGCATGTTGGGACACGGTGAGCCGGTGCGGGTGAAACAGGGCGAGCGCGTTCTGTTTCATGTTCTGAACGGCAGCGCGACGGAGATTCGCAGTCTGGCGTTGCCGGGCCACACTTTCAAAGTTGTCGCATTAGATGGCAATGCTGTTCCAACGGCTGCGGAACTTCCGGCGCTATGGCTGGGGACCGCGGAGCGCATTTCCGCGTTTGTAGAGATGAATCATCCGGGCGTGTGGGTCATGGGTGATCTTGCGGACGATGATCGCGGACACGGCATGGGCATTGTGGTTGAGTATGAGGGACGCAACGGCAAACCGGTTTGGACGGCGCCGCAACCGTTCCACTGGAACTATGCGCGGTTTGGGAAAGCCGGCGCGACCGCCGCGACACCGGACGAGACTTTTGAGATGACGTTTGCAAAAGATAATGCCGCTGAAGAAGGCTTCAACCGTTGGACGATTAACGGAGTGGCTTACCCGATGACGCAGACTATCGCGCCCGCGTCGTTTCATTTGCGCGAAGGGAAACGCTACCGTATACGGATGCACAACGCGAGTGACGACATTCATCCGATTCATCTTCACCGGCATAGTTTTGAACTGACGAACCTGGCGGGAATCAGCACGGCGGGTGTAATGAAGGACGTCGTGATGGTCGGCGGATATCAGAGCGTTGAAGTGGATTTTACCGCGGACAATCCCGGTCTCACGCTGTTTCATTGCCATCAGCAGCTTCACATGGACTTTGGTTTTATGACGTTGTTTGATTACGTTTGAACTGGCGAGACTCGGGGGCTGCGCTCGCGCTCGCAGAGCGGATTTCGCGAGGAGGGCGTTCGATGGCCATAATCGATAGCGCTTCGTGGGCCAGCACTGCTTCCAAAGCGATACTGCTGATTCGCGTACTTGTCGGCTGGGTTTTTCTATCGGAAGGCGTGCAGAAATTTTTATTTCCTGATGCGCTTGGAGTGGGGCGATTCACGAAGATCGGCATTCCTTCGCCGCAGATTATGGCGCCGTTTGTCGGCGTCGTTGAGATTGTGTGCGGCGCGCTCTTGTTGGTTGGCCTTTTCGCGCGATTGGCTGCGGCGCCGGTGCTGATCGACATCTGCGTGGCGTTATATTCCACCAAGATTGTGACGTTTGCGAAGAACGGGTTTTGGTCAACCTTGCACGAGGCGCGCACGGATGTGAGCATGCTGCTCGGTCTAATTTTTCTGCTGTTGGTGGGCGGTGGCGCGTGGTCTCTCGATGCACGATTAGCCGAAAGACGAGACCGAAGTAATGGAGGAAGCACCCCTTCTGCAAACCTCCGAGTCATTTTCAGGGAGTAGGCGAGTATCCCTTGGCGAGCTTGCGCTGTTTTTTCTGCGGTTAGGGACTACCGCGTTTGGCGGACCGGCAGCACACATCGCCATGATGGAGGACGAACTCGTCGGCAGGCGAAAGTGGCTTTCGCGTGAAAAATTTCTCGACTTGCTCGGTGCAAGCAATCTGATTCCTGGGCCGAGTTCCAGCGAATTAGCGATACACATTGGCTACTTGCTTTGCGGTTGGAGAGGGCTGCTCGTGGCTGGATTTTGTTTCATTCTTCCGGCGGCGGTGATGGTTGGCGCGCTGGCATGGGCGTACGTACGGTACGGAAAGCTGCCCGCTGTGGCAGGCTTGCTGTACGGGATCAAGCCGGTAGTGATTGCGGTGATTCTGCAGGCGCTGTGGGGACTGGTACGAACGGCGGTAAAAACAAAATTTCTCGGCATGGTTGGTGTGCTCTGCGTGGTTCTCGCATTTTTGAACCTGCATCCGATTCTTTTGCTTTTGTTCGGAGGCGGAATAGCTTGCCTGGCGAATCGGCCGACTCGTCGCCAATGGGCGTCAGCGTTTTCGTATCGTGCGCTGGGAATCGCAGGGCTGGCGGGAGCTGCAACATCGTTCAGTCTTAGTTCACTGTTTCTAGTGTTCTTGAAAATAGGAGCGATTGTTTTCGGCAGCGGCTACGTGTTGCTGGCTTTCCTGCGCGCAGATCTGGTTGTGAATCGAGGTTGGTTGACGGATTCGCAGCTCATAGATGCAGTTGCTGTAGGGCAGGTAACGCCGGGACCGGTGTTCACGACTGCTACTTTTATCGGGTTCATCCTGGGAGGAATTCGCGGTGCGCTGGTTTCCACGGTGGGAATTTTTCTTCCGGCGTTTTTGCTGGTGGCGGTGAGCGGGCCGCTGGTGCCGCTTATACGAAAATCGAAAACAGCGAGTGCTTTCCTGGATGGCGTGAACGTGGCATCGCTGGCGTTAATGATTGCGGTCGGGTGGCAACTGGGGCGAGCGTCTGTGGTGGATGTCGTTACGCTAGCCTTGACCGTTGTGTCCTTGATCGCTTTGTTGCGATTTCGTGTGAACTCCGCTTGGCTGGTGACGATTGGGGCGATTGTCGGGCTGCTCGCAAATACTTTTCCTGTTTCACGATGATGGAAATGCGACGCCGGCCGGGTGTGAAGCACACGCTATTCTCGAGGAGAAAAAGAAAGGCGCCCTGGTGTGTTGCACCGGAGCGCCTTTTGTAGATGCTACCGATCACCCAGCAAAAGCGTTACTTCTTGCCGCGTGACGCGCTGCTATGTGCACCGCCGCCGCCGTGTGATCCGCCCGAACTGCCGCGCGAGCTAGACTGCCGGGCCGCGTGTTGTTGTGGTGCGGACTGATGGCTAGCTCGTGGAGCGGATGCACGTGACTGCGAGCGCGCCGCGTTAGTCTGCGAACGTGCTGCTGTGTTCGTGCGTGCCGCGGTGTGCGACATACGCGGATTGTTCTGTACACGCTGTGCGGTGTTGGTGTGCGGCGTGGTGCGCGATGTACGGGCATTGTTCTGTGAACGTGTTACGTTGTTGGATCGTGTTGCGTTGTTAGAGCGCGCTGCGCTGGTCTGACGCTGGAAGTTGGTCGAACGCGATCCATTGGTTGTGCTTCGCGTGTTGGTTCGTGCTGTGCTGTTTTGTGCACCTCGTTCGGTACCTCGCGTTGTGCTGCGGTTGTTTTCAGTCCGCGACGCAACGTTGCGCGCGCCATGGGACTCACCCGGCCTTGCTGAGGCAGTTACCGCCGGCCGGCCATGGTTCACGGACGCGAGTTGATTGTGATCGCTCCTCGCCGCGCTCTCTTGACGCATTTGCGCGGAAGTTGCCGCTACGTGCTGCTCGCGATTCGCTCTCATTTCAGTGGCCGATGGACGTGCCATAATTCCGCCGCGGCCGCCGTTGTAGCTCACGCGATTCACATCGCGATTGTTCACCACGGTTTTGTTGTACACGTTGTGAATGTTGTTCACGTCGATGTTGTTCACCGAGCGGTTGTAGAAGAAATGACCGCCGTGCCAGTAGCCACCTTCGTAACCGAAACCGCCATAGCCGAAGCCGTAGTTAATGCCGCCGTAAAAGCCGACATGTGGGCCCCAGAAACCGGCGTGCCAGAAATATCCTCCGCCGCCCCAGCCCCAATAGCCGGGAGTCCACAGAAATCCGATACTTGGAGGAAGAACCCAGGCGCCGGGCACCCAGTAGTAGCCGTCAACGCCGTAGGCCCAGTAGCCGGGAGTAAAGATGTAGCCGTCACCGGGGCAGATTGGTTGCGTGTAAACCGGCAACACGGGTGGCGCGATTGTGATTGCGACGCCGAAGCCGGCTGCGGACGTTGTGGTTGGTATCATGAACATTCCAAGTACCGCCAAGAGCAAACCGACTAACATTATTCTCTTCATTGTGATCCTCCTTCTTATAAGTCCCTGACGCAGAAACCGTGAATCATCTGGCGCCTTTCGCGATCCCCAGTTTCTTGGCGCTACTGTGTTAAACACGCAGGTAGGACGAAAGTCGCGCGAAGCGGTTTGTGGGGTCGTAAGGGTTTTAATGTAGGGTCTGCCGTAATTTTTTTGGCAACAAATTCTTCTTGGCGCGTTCTTATGAGTTCAGATATGTTGAAATTAGGCGAGAGGAAAGGAGCGATATGTCATTGCTAAAGATAGCGACGGTGGCCGTTTTCGCCGCTGTCACGGCGGGAGCTGGTCACGCTGCTGGCGAGACCTGCAAGAATCTCGCGTCCCTGAAGCTGCCGGACACTAGCATCACGGCGGCGGAGTCGATACCGCCCGGAACTTACACTGCACCAAACGGTGAAGTGTTTGAAAATATGCCGGCGTTTTGTCGCGTGGCGGCTACGCTATCTCCAACCAGCGATTCGGAGATTGGAATCGAAGTGTGGATGCCGGCCTCGGACTGGAACGGGAAGTTTGAGGGGGTTGGAAATGGCGGGTTTGCCGGAGCGATTGCGTACGCGTCGCTGGCGCCGGGTGTCAAGCTCGGGTACTCCACCGCCAGCACCAACACCGGGCACGTTGGAACCTCCACGGACGGATCTTTTGCGCTGGGACATCCGCAAAAGATTATCGATTTTGGATATCGCGCGGTTCATCTGATGACGGTCATTGGCAAGCAGATTACGTCCGCGTTTTATGGCGAGGATCCGCAGCGCTCGTATTTCGACGGTTGCTCAACCGGCGGGCGGCAGGCGCTGATGGAAGCCCAGCGTTTTTCCAACGATTACGACGGGATCGTTGCGGGAGATCCGGTAGCGTATTACACGCACCACCATGTGGGCGGCAATCTGTGGGTGGTGCGGCAGATGTTCAACAATCCTGCCAGCACGGTTTTTACCACCCAGGACACGCTTTTGGGCAACGCTGTGAACTCAGCGTGCGATGCGTTGGATGGCGTAGTGGACGGAGTTCTGAATAATCCGCGGCGGTGCCACTTTAATCCCAAAGCGCTGCGGTGCCAGGGAACGCAGACGCCTCCGAGTTGCCTGACGAGCGAGCAGGTCGAGGCGGTCAGAAATATATGGACCGGGCCGGATCAGTTGGTGCACCAGAGCGGATACTATCCGCCGTTTGAACGAGGCGGGGAAGCGGATGGTTGGCCTGCGAGCATTTCACCGCAACCGCCGCCTGCGTTGCAAACGGATAATCATGCGGCGATTGGGATTTCGTTCTTCGCGAATTTCGTCTTCGACAATCCGAATTGGGACTTCCGAACTTTCAACTGGAATTCCGATCCAGCGTATGTGGACAACAAGGTGGTGCTTGGCAATCAGACCTTGGCGACGGTTTTGAACTCGATCGATCCGGACCTCAGCCAGTTTCGCGCGCACGGCGGCAAGCTGATCCAGTATCACGGTTTCAGCGATCCTGAAGTTCCGCCCAAGACGAGCATCAAGTATTTCGAGAGCGTCAGAAATTTTCCGGCCTGGTCAAGCGCAGCGAGCGCGTCACAACAGAAAACTGAGGAATATTATCGGCTTTTCATGGTGCCTGGAATGAACCACTGCAGCGGGGGACCGGGCGCTAACGTGTTCGACATGCTTACACCACTGGTGCAGTGGGTCGAACAGAATATTGCACCCGACACCGTTATCGCGACGCACTATGTAAACAACGTGCCAACCCAAGGTGTCGCATTTACGCGGCCGTTGTGCCCCTATCCACAGGAAGCAGTGTACCAGGGTATGGGCGGCACAAACGACACGCCTAATTTTGTCTGTAAATAATCCTTCGGCCTCGTGTGCGTCAAGAAGAACCGCGCAAAACGGCCCGCCTGAAGGCGGCCGCTACCAAGGCGGAATTGCGGGCTTCGCGCGTCTCTGTTAGGAAGCTGCTCTGTGCCGCAATCGGGTTGACGCGATCAACCCGAATAGGTTGGCTAGTCAGTATCCGGGGGTTCTACCTCCGTGGTGATCGTGTCGGTGAAGAAGGTTGCAGCCAGCGGAGCCGGAATCGTTTTGTACACAGTGGGGGCCCGGTGAAAATCGAAGAATTCGTGGAGATCATTGGTTGCGCGTTCATCCGCAAAACCAAGACTGCCGAGGCCAAAAATACCCTCGATACCTTTTAGGATGCTGCCGAAATCGCATTTCTCATTGCTGATGTAAGCAGTTTTCGGTGAATAGGCCGAAACCACAACGAGCGGCACACGGAAACCGAGTTGATAGTCGCGCTGATTCGCGCCGGTCTGGAAAACCGGCGGGACGTGATCGTACCAACCTCCCCAATCGTCCCAAGTAATGAATAGGGCGGTATCTTTCCAATAGCCGGTAGCGTCATCGCAGCTTGTATTATTTCCGATCGCATTCACAATGGCGGCTATCCATGACGGGCCCTGCCCGCTGTTGATCGGATGGTCTGAATACTGGCCAGCGGGCGTTATCCAACTTACTTGCGGAAGCGCGCAGTTGGCGATGTCGATCAGAACGTCGGGCGGTTTCGTGTCCACGTAACCGTTCGATTCGCCCTTAACCCAGTCTGGTCCGGTGCAAACCCCATTTACCGGCATGCAGATATTCGCGAGCGAGTTCGGCGCTACCCACAGGCTGCTCTGTCCTGCTGCGTAGTAGGTCCATGTGATTGGAGGGTTGTGCTTGGCAAACAGATAATCCATGGCGTTGCGGTCGAAGCATTCCACCGTTTTGTCGCCGGGCGTTTCGGTGCCGAAAGGGAACTCGGCGCTATCGTTGGGCCTGATCAGTTGCACAGATTCTCCAGACCCACATCCGTAGTTCGTATTCGCATTCTCGGCGACAAAGATACCGTGCATGTCGTCAGTCGCGGTAGGTGCAGAAGTAGCGCCAAAAATAAACTGGTGCGCCGGATAGCTCGGCCCCTGATTGGTCTGAAACATCAGGTTCGCCCACCCATACGTAGTAGCTAAGGTGATGTAAGGGTCGAGAAGGCCGCCTCTTGTCCCATTCGTATTTGTTACAGGAGTGTTGTACACATACATGAACTGAGAATAGTTAAAGGCTGGCACGACGCAGCCAAAGATATTGGCGCCACAGACTTGTGGAACGACCGCTGCCGGTTTGTTGGTGATTCCCTGATTCTTGTATTCGAAATTAAACCCGCTGATTGTTCCGTTAAGATCTGGCCCGCCATGACTGTGGTCCAGGTCAAAATTGGTCGCCAAGCCGACGGGCGTCAGTGGCACGATCTGACTGTCGGCGTTCACATAGGTTGACGCGATGTCGTATTTCCCCGCAGCAACTGACGTGCTACACCCCGGCACGCCGCCGTTTGCGATACATAATCCCTGAAACAAGTTATCCGGCGTGCGGTTTTCCTGAAAGATCACAATAACGTGCTTGATGGGAGTGCTGCCGTACTGGGCCTCGGTGGAAGTTGTTACGAAAAGACCGGCGATGAGAAGAAACAGTACCATGAGACTGGATTTCATAGCGATTCTCCTTCTAGAAGTGGCGGGGACGAGGTGCGCTACGTAGCGCCAGCGCGACGCACCTACTATCTTCCACTTTGTGATATTTGGTCAACCGCATAAAGCTCTATCTCAGACGGGAGTCGGTACTATTACCGTGTTAGCGGATTAAAACACCCCTAAGGCTTGCAGCGCATCTGCTCGTTGCAACCTTAGTTCAACGTGTCGGCGCTAGAAACACTGAGGAGGTGGGAAAGTTGCGGGGTTTCTTAAAGCGAAGAGCTTCGTCGGCCTTCCACAAAATTGTTCCACAGGAATTGAGGGACCGGGGCAGATCCATAAAGGATCGCTCCCGGCCCGGCTGGTCTGAAGGAATCCAGGCCTTTGCGCTAGCGCGCAAAGGATTAGAAGCCCGCTCCGAAGCCGCGCCCGCGGTGGCGAACCTCGGTTTCAAGCTGCGCCATTTTGGCTTGTTGTTCGGGCGTAAGTATTTGATAGATCGCAGCTTCCACCTTGGCGCGCGCTAGCATCTTCTGTGCGATCAAGCTGCTCATCGAGTTGGCCGCTTGTTCCATTGCAGCGGCGTCGTTTGAATGAATCGCATTCTGAAGATTGGTACGCGCGGTTTTCATACTGCTGGACGCGTTGGATTTGCTCGTCGCCGTGCTGGAAATAATATTTGTCACCTGAGTCTGCTGTGCCGGAGTCAACGACAATACAGTCGTAAGATAGTTGACCCAATGCTGCGCCATTTTCGTCGAGCGTGTCGATTCTGTTGGCGCTGAGGACGTCGTGTTTGCTGTCTGTGCGAAAAGCGCTGGCGTGGAAAACGCAAAAGTTAACGCCAGTGCAATGATTGTCTTTTTCATCTTGGTAACCTCTCCCTTGTGCGATGATCGTTTCATCAAGCGTTCAGCGCTTGACTCTGAATTCACGCGACCTACAAGCATAGTTGCCGATTATGGGGCAAAAAGTTCCTGAAATTTCTTCTCCGTATCCGGAGAGATTTCTGAAACTTTCAGGGAAACCTCACGTCTGATTAAGTGAGCGGTTACATTCGCACAATTCGTTGTGCAACGCTCACCCACAGGAAGTCGGGGGGCCACCGAGTTTTCCGCGGGGAATTTCTGATTTTTAAAGGAGGTATTTGCATCGATGCGTCCGAAAATAAATCAATTATTTTGTGCGATCGCTCTACTCACTCTGGCCGTGCCAGTATGGGGACGCACACATTCCACCACCGCATATTCCGACGGTACCACCACCATCGCCGGAACCCAATTGAAGGCCGGCGATTACCAACTGAAGGTCGAGGACAATGGAACAGAGCTTCAAGTAATGCAAGGTGGCAAACTCGTAGCCCACGTTCCAGTCCAATGGGTTCAGCTTCCCAATAAAGCCAAGACCACCGAAGTAATGCTCGACAACAACCAAATCACCGAAGTGCAGTTCGGGGGAGAAACGCAAGCAGTTCAGATCCGCTCGAACCAGTAAGAAAGAGGCAGCCGGGGAGGGCGAGCTGAGTCTCGCCCTCTTAGATTTTTTCTCGATCCTGGCAAGCGTCAGGAGGTGTGATTTGAACCAAGCTGAATGGTACGCCCTTTACTGCGACGCTCTCCTTGAACACGACCCGGTAAAACTTTGCACGCGAATCCAGATGGCAGAGGTTGCCATATTTTCACGAATCCAAGACTTGGTCCAAGACCCCGACTCAAGCCACGAAAGAGAGATCATTGCAAACGCACTGTCTGCTCTCCGCGCTTTGCAAAGAGACCTGCAGCGTTATCAAGACGAGCGGCAGATCGCCTCGTAGCTTTTAAGCTTCTTGAGTGTGGTGCGATTTTCTGCGTGTGAGTTGGAGGAAACCGCTAGCCAAACCTGAATGCCGTTTTCTATTTGAGTTCCAGCCCGCAGCAGCAGGGAGGATTCGTCGGAGGAATTCATGAGATATAGTGGAATGAACGTGCTTTTGGTGGGAGAGGATTTCCAGCCGGCCGCGCAATCTTTGAGGGATCCACTACACCGGTGGGGATTTCGATGTCACCTGGCCGGCACAAGGCGAGCCACATTGGAATTTTTGAAATCGCGTGGCAGCGACCTGGGTGCTCAGCCAGATGCATCTTCCAGACGGAAGCGGTTTCAACTTGCTTTCGACTTTGACGGGGTTGCCGGTCACCGCGTTCCTTTGCGTGCCGGTGGAGGACAGCTGCCTTTGGCTACGAGCCATCGACGCCGGGCGAAATTGTTGGGGAGAGGAGATGTTGCGGCCCGCCGATTTCGCGCGAGCACTCGAGGAACTCGCCCAGCGAGGACCTGCTGGAACGCGGGCGAACCGGTCGGTCGCGCACGCCCACGCTGCGTAGCTTTCACATGCGAAGACGATATTACTTCCATCATTGCTAGTGCATCGGTGGCGCTTGCAGATGCTTCGGTGGACGCTTCATGATGAAGCACAGCGGCACCAGGGGAGCCACGATGATCGCCAGTCCCGACACTACGTCGGTGTAAGCCAGCGTGGTAGCCTGCTGCTGCAACAGCGCGGATGTTGCGCTCGTGCGCGCATTCAAGCGCCTCGGCGATTTGTTTGGCGATGGGCAATGCTTCGTCGGGAGGAAGCGGTCCCCGCTTGCCGAGTTTTGTCCCCGGGGCAAGCGTCATAATTGAGCGGGATTATAACTCTCGTGAAGCCCCGAATTCGACTCTCAATAGTTTTCAGGTTGACATCTTACCCATAAATCTGTATCTTCGGGTCATATGTCGACCCGAGAAACCAAAGACCGCCTGGAATTGCTTCAAGGCACGCTGGACCTGCTGATTCTACGCACGCTGATTTTTGGATCGCAGCACGGGCAGGGAATCGCGCGGGCCATTCAGCAGACGTCGGATGAAGAATTGCTCGTCGAGCACGGAGCGCTTTATCCTGCGCTGCAACGGCTGGAAGAGCGCGGCTGGATTTCCGCGAAGTGGGGACTTTCCGCAAATAACCGCAAGGCTCGTTTTTATTCACTGACCTCGGCAGGCCGCAAGCAACTGGTGCAAGAGACCACCAAATGGAACAGATTGACGGCAGCCATCGGGCGCATTCTGGAGGCCGAGGAGGGCTAGAGTTATGTTCCGACGCAAGCGGAAGGCTAGTGACTTCGGCGCTGAAATCGAGGCTCATATTCAGCTGGAGACAGAACGCTTGCAGGAACGAGGCCTCAGCTATGAACATGCCCGAACCGCGGCACGCCGTGTCTTCGGCAATGTAACGAACGTGCAGGAACACTTCTACGAATCCAGCCGCCGGCTCTGGTGGGACAACTTCTGGCAAGACATTCGCTACGCCGCGCGCATGCTGCGCAAGTCTCCGGGCTTCACGGCCATCGCGGTCCTGACGATAGCGCTGGGGATTGGAGCAACCACAGCAATCTTCAGCGTGGTGGATGCAACGCTGCTGCACCCGCTGCCGTATCCGCACCCGGAGCAGCTCGTAACCATCGAGGACGATCTTCCCGGCGTGGGCGCGCGCGACGTGGGAATCTCCGTTCCCGAATGGCACGATTTTCAGCGCTCCGGCATTTTTCAATATGTTTCGCCAGTAGGTGGCGGCGACGTGAATCTCACAGGCTCGTCCGAGCCTGCGCGAATCCGCCTTCTTACCATACCGCCGAATTATTTTGCGCTGCTAGGCGTGAAACCGCAGTTGGGCCGCTCGTTCGATCCCGAGGATCAAACGCCCGGATTCAATCTGGAAGTGCTCATCAGCGACGGATTATGGAAGCGGTCCTTCGGAAGCGATCCGCGTATTCTGGGCAAAAGTGTCCGGCTGGACAACGATTTGTATAACGTGGTTGGCGTCATGCCGCCTGGATTTCACGACCCGGGAGCAACAGTGGAGGAAAGCAACATCGACGTTTGGGCCGCAGCAGGTTTTGCCGGTCCGCCTGCTCCGCCTCCTCAACGCAATTTGCGGATCCTTCCGCAAGCCATCGCGCGAATCGCACCTGGGCTGACGATTGAGTTGGCACAAAGCCGCTTAGACGCACTGGTGGCATCTTTGCAGAAAGAATATCCCAACGATTATCCGTTGCAGAGCGCATGGACGGTGCGCTTGGTGCCGCTCACGGAGACCGTGGTCGGCAACGTTCGCCAATCCTTGATACTGCTGCTTGGCGCCGTGGGATTGGTTCTGCTGATCGGCTGCGTGAACGTCGCGAATTTGCTGCTGGCTCGCGCAAGCGCGAGAGGACGCGAAATGGCTGTTCGCCAAGCGCTCGGAGCCGCACGCACACGCCTGATTCGCCAGTTGCTCACCGAGAGCGCGCTTCTTTCGTTGCTCGGCGGAATAGCTGGTTTAGCAATTCTTTTTTGCGCCAAAGGGTTTCTGCTGCAAATTATGCCCGACAGTCTGCCGCGGCTCAACGAAGTATCCATCAACTGGTCCGTCTTACTTTTCGCTCTCGCCGCTTCTCTCGTCGCCGGGATGATTTTCGGCTTGGCTCCCGCGTTGCATGCCGGCCGGGTGGATTTGATTCCGACGCTCAAACAGGAAGCGCGCGGCTCCACTGGTTCGGGAGAGCAGGCGCGCACGCGTCGCGTGTTGATGGTCACGGAATTTGCCCTCTCTCTTGTGCTGATGATTGCCGCCGGCCTTTTGCTCCGCAGTTTTTGGGATTTGTTGAATGTGCGCCCGGGATTCAATCCGCAAAACGTAATGGCGGTGCGTACGTGGTTGCCCGTGCCCAATGATCCCGACACTGACATTTACAAAACGTCGGCTCAGGAAGCGCCGTTCATACGCGAAATACTTCGTCGTGGCAGGACGTTGCCAGGCGTACAAGAAGTCGCCGTTGGCGACATGGCTGCTGTTCCATTGGGCCACGGTCGGAACGATCTAAACCCGTACGCGTTGATCCTTGAAGGCCGGGAAAATCAAAGCGACCAGGCTCCTTTGGTGAACGCCACCATGGTCACGCCATCCTATTTCCGCTTGCTCGGCATGACGCTGCAGCGCGGCCGTTTGCTGAGCGAGTTGGACAACGAAAATGCTGCGGCCGTAGCCGTGATCAATGGAAGCTTCGCGCGAACGTACTGGCCAAACGAGGGCGCTGTTGGCAAACGTCTCAGGCTAAGTAACGCCCGCGGAACCACCATGAACCGTTCCTGGACCACGGTGGTCGGCGTGATCGGGGATGCGCGGACAGAATCACTCGCGGAATCGAGCATTCCGCAAATCTATCTGAGCTTGTATCAGCACGGGCCTAAAGATCTGGCGATATTCTTGCGCGGAGGCCTGGACTCCGCCGCTACTCCCGTAGAGTTGCGCGAGCAGGTGCAGTTGATCAATCCCGAGCTTCCCGTTTTTGGCGCGCAGATGCTGAACGACATGGTGACCGCGTCTCTCTCCGAGCGGCGATTTTCGTTGGAAATGGTTGGCCTGTTCGCACTGACGGCCTTGTTGCTCGCTGGACTTGGAATTTATGGAGTGATTTCCTACATTGTAAGCGAGCGCACGCACGAAATCGGCGTTCGCCTCGCGCTCGGCGCGCAAAGCCGCAACATCCTGCGAATGGTTTTGCGTCAGGGATTGGGGCTGGCCATTGCCGGCGCTGCGGTAGGACTTGTTTGTGCGCTGGTTGTTTCGCACTTGATGGCGGGACTGCTTTACGGCGTCAGGCCGACGGACCCTCTCACATTTGCGGGTGTCGCTGTTCTTCTCATCGGCGTCGCTCTTCTCGCTTGTTACATACCGGCGCGGCGTGCGATACGCGTCGATCCACTCGTCGCGCTCAGACACGATTAGCTACCCGAGATACGCACCAAGTAAAAAAGGGCGTCGCGGTGAGTTGCACCGCGACGCCCTTTGTGGATCTGATCCGTCCGCTCAGCAAGCGCCGAGCCTCGGGATGGATAGCCCTGCGGGCGATTTAGTACATGCCGCCCATACCGCCGCCGCCCGGCATTCCGCCACCACCGCCGGCTCCTGCGCCCTTCTTTTCGTCTTCCTTGATGTCGGCCACCAACGCTTCAGTGGTGAGCATCAAGCCGGCGATTGAAGCAGCGTTCTGGAGAGCGAGACGCGTAACCTTGGCTGGATCGATAACGCCAGCCTTGACCAGGTCACCGTACTCGCCAGTGTCGGCGTTGAAGCCGAAGTTGTCGTCTTTCGATTCGCGAATGCGGCCAACCACCACCGCGCCTTCGTTTCCGGCGTTGTGAACGATTTGACGCATGGGCTCTTCGAGAGCGCGCTTCACGATGTTGACGCCAATGGCTTCGTCATCGTGCAGCTTGAGCTTTTCGAGCGCCGAGATGCAGCGAACCAGCGCTACGCCGCCGCCGGGAACAATGCCTTCCTCGACCGCCGCGCGTGTGGCGTGCATGGCGTCCTCAACACGAGCCTTCTTTTCCTTCAGCTCGGTCTCGGTGGCTGCGCCGACTTTAATTACGGCGACGCCGCCTACCAGCTTGGCCAAACGCTCTTGCAACTTCTCGCGGTCGTAATCGGAGGTAGTGTCTTCCACCTGTGTGCGAATCTGTCGAACGCGGCCTTCGATCTCGCTGGATTTCCCGCCGCCTTCAACGATCGTGGTGTTGTCCTTGTCAATGGTAACTTTCTTGGCGCGGCCGAGATCTTCCACCTTCACGTTCTCGAGCTTGATGCCGAGATCTTCGGTGATAGCCTTGCCGCCCGTCAGCGTAGCGATGTCTTCCAACATGGCTTTGCGACGGTCGCCGAAGCCGGGAGCCTTAACCGCTGCGCACTGCAAGGTGCCGCGGAGCTTGTTCACCACCAGAGTCGCGAGCGCTTCGCCCTCGACGTCTTCTGCGATGATCAATAGAGGCTTGCCCATCTTAGCGATCTGCTCGAGCAGGGGAAGCAAATCCTTCATCGAGCTGATTTTCTTTTCGTGGATTAGGATGCGGACGTCTTCGAGAACGCATTCCATTCTTTCGGGGTCGGTAACGAAGTAAGGCGAGAGGTAGCCGCGGTCGAACTGCATTCCTTCAACCACTTCCAGCGTCGTTTCCATCGTCTTGGATTCTTCAACGGTGATGACGCCGTCCTTGCCGACCTTCTTCATCGCTTCGGCGATGATTCCGCCGATGTGCTTATCGTTGTTGGCGCTGATCGTGCCGACTTGTGCGATCATGTCGCCCTTCACGTCCTTGTGGAACTTCTTGATTTCCTCGACGCAAACTTCCACGGCCTTTTCGATGCCGCGCTTGAGTGCCATGGGGCTTGCGCCGGCTGCCACCGTCTTCACGCCTTCGCGGAAGATGGCCTGAGCCAACACGGTCGCTGTGGTGGTGCCGTCACCAGCCACGTCGGAAGTCTTGGAAGCGACTTCGCGCACCATCTGTGCGCCCATATTTTCGAGGGGATCCTGCAACTCGATTTCTTTTGCTACCGTCACGCCGTCTTTGGTAATGATCGGCGCGCCGAATTTCTTTTCGATCACCGCATTGCGGCCCTTGGGGCCCAGCGTGATCTTCACGGCATCCGCCAATTGGTTGACGCCGCGCAAAATGGCCTGGCGTGAATTCTCACCAGTCACGATTTGCTTTGCCATAATTCTCCTTCCTCCTGATTTCTAAGTGTTAGTCCGGCTCAGCCAGCCTCGCGTTGCGTTGAGGCCCAGCCAATTCCGGAAGTTACTTTTTGCCGCCAGCCGCTTTGGCCTGGCCGCCGATCTTGGCGAGGATTTCATCTTCTTTCATGATCATGAATTCTTCGTCGTCGATCTTGATGTCGTTACCGCTGTACTTGCCGAACAGAATCTTGTCCCCAGGCTTCACATCGAGCGGAATCCGGGTACCCTTTTCCATGCGGCCTGCGCCTACGGCAACCACTTCGCCTTCTTGAGGTTTTTCTCTGGCCGAGTCAGGGATGATAATTCCGCCCTTTACGGTTTCTTTCTCTTCCAACCGCCGCACTAGCACGCGGTCGTGTAGTGGCGTAATGTTCACTGCCATTTGTGCTTTTCCTCCGGTGAAAAACTTAGGTATCGTTCGAAGGGAGGCTACAGCCGAGGCCTTAGCACTCCTCATGAACGAGTGCCAATAGTATCAAATGCAGGGATACAGTCAAGGCAGTAGTTGACAATTATTCGCTCACATCTTTGCAATGGAATTAAAGGGCTTATTTTCTGATATATAGGTCGTTGATTGGGCGCGCCGATCATGTTAGTTTAGCGCGAAATCATGAGTAAGAAAAACGTGGGCGGATATGTTCTGGCGGGAGGCAAAAGCTCGCGCATGGGGCGCGATAAGGCGCTGTTGGAAATCGACGGCGAGTCATTGCTCGTGCGCGCGACGCGGCTAGTGCGGGCCGTGCTGAGCGAACCAGTGGTCATCGCCTGCACTCCTGGTTACGAGGCACTAGGGTTGAAGATTGTGGCTGACGATTTTCCTGGGTACGGGCCACTGGGAGGAATCGCGACGGCTCTGCACGTTTCTTCGAGGCCCTGGAACCTGGTGATAGCGTGCGATCTTCCATACCTTACCAAGCCCTGGCTGGAATATTTGATTGAGCGGGCGCTGAAATCGGAAGCGGACGCGGTGGTGCCTATGAATGTGCGCGGGCCGGAGCCGCTTTGCGCCATGTATCACAGAAATGCCCAGATGCGAATCCGCACAGCGGTGCAAGGCGGCATGCGCAAAGTGACGGACTCGTTCGCAAATCTGTCTGTGGAGCATGTGGAACCGGATGAGTGGAAAGCCTTTGCTTCCGACGGCGTACTATTTAAGAATGTCAATTCGCCCGCGGACTACAGAGAAGCGACGGCGCGGCTAAGCAAGCAGAAAAATTCATGAGCGAACACTATTTCGAATTTCGCAACGTCTTTAAAGCGTTTGACGATAACGAAGTGTTGAAAGACGTGAGCTTTTTCGTCAATCAGGGCGAGACTGCTGTGATCATGGGACGCAGCGGAGTGGGTAAATCCGTTTCGCTGAAACTGCTGCTCGGTTTTCTTCAGCCCGATTCCGGGCAAATTATCGTGGCGGGAAAAGATGTAGCTGGTTGGACCGAAAAACAATTTTCGGAAACACGGCGGCGGGTGACCATGGTTTTTCAGTCCGGCGCGCTGTTCGATTCGCTGACTGTGAAGGAAAACATCGCGTTCCCGGTGGAAACGCGCGGCGTCGCCGAAGAGCAGGAAAAGGCTGAACAAACTGTAGGCGAACTGATGAAAATGCTGGAAGTGGAGCAGTATGCCAACCAACTTCCTTCCGATCTGGGCACAGGGACGAAACGCGCTGTGGCGATTGCGCGGGCGCTCGCTGAAAATCCGGATGCGATTCTCTATGACGAGCCAACCACCATGGTGGATCCGATCATGGCGGCTCATGTGGGCGACTTGATCGTCAAATTGAAAAAGCAGTTTAAGAAAACATCCATAGTGGTGACGCACGATACGCATCTGGGAAGAAAACTGGCCGATCGTGTGATCTTTCTGGTGGAAGGGCGCGTTGCTTTTTTTGGAACGTGGCAAGAGCTGGAAAATTCGCAAGACCCTTTCCTGCGAAATTTTCTGGCGCAGGATGAGTTGATCCCTGCTTTGGACGCCACGGCGTGAGCGAGACTTCCGTAGAGAACTCCAAACCAAAACTCCCGCGAGTGATGGGCTTCTGGGACGTTTTGCTGTTCAACATTGTGACCGTGCTGGGTCCGCGGTGGATTGCGGCGGCGGCACACAACGGAACGTCTTCTATCAGTTTGTGGTTTCTGGCCGCGCTCTTATTTTTTGTTCCCACGGCGCTGGTGATTGCCGAGCTTTCCACGCGATTTCCGCAAGAGGGTGGGCTGTACGCGTGGGCTAGAGACGCGTTTGGAGAATTTCACGGATTCGTGGCCGGTTGGACTTACTGGATTTACACCTTGTTTTATTTTCCGGCGCTGTTGTTTGCGAGCGCAGCGATGGCTGCTTACATCGGTGGAATCGGATACGCGCCGCTGGCGCAGAACCGCACGTTTTTGCTGGTGGTGTCGTTCCTGCTTTTCTTTGTGGCGGTTTACATGAACATCATTGGATTGCGCATCGGGAAGTGGCTGCAGAACGCGGGCGCGGTGGGCACGTTTGTGCCCCTGGTGATGCTGATAATTGCCGCGGCTTTCGTTTGGGCTCGATTCGGTTCGCTAACGCAATTCACTTGGAGCAATATTCAACCACACTGGAATTGGGACACGGTGAATTTCTGGCCGCAAATCGCGTTCGCGTTTGGCGGACTGGAACTGGTGTCGTCGATGAGCGAGGAAGTAAAAAATCCTCGAAAAACGTTTCCGCGCGCCATTCTGGGGTCCGGGATCGTGATCGCTGTGATTTATATTGCGGGAACGATTGCCGTGCTGACGTTGATGAGCAGCGTGCAAGTGGATCCGAAGAGCGGCGTGTTTCAGGCGCTGACGATTGCTTCGGCCGCTCTGAAGATCAGTGCCTTGGGAATCATTGCTGCGATTCTGGTGACAATAGGAAATGCAGGTGGCGTGGGTTCCACAGTTGCGGGAATCTCGCGCGTTCCTTTTGCGGTGGGCGTGGATCGATATTTGCCTCGCGCGTTTGCGAAGGTGCATCCGAAGTGGGAGACGCCTTACATTTCTATCCTGGTGCAGGCTGGGGTTTCCGGCGCGATTTTGCTGCTGAGCCAGATCAGCGAAACCACCGTGAGCGCGTACCAAATTTTGGTGGACGCTACGAACATTCTCTATTTCATTCCGTTCCTCTATATGTACGCGGCGGTGATCGTGCTGGCGTACCGGCCGGATCGCGAAACGTCCACGGCGGCGCTGATACCCGGCGGCAAGGTGGGAGTCTGGCTCGCGGGCGGCATCGGTTTCCTGATTGTATTGATGAGCATCCTCCTTTCGGTGATTCCGCCCGGCGAGAGCACGCACAAATGGATATTCGAACTGAAATTGATTGGCGGGACGGGGTTTGCGCTTCTGCTGGGTGTGGTGCTGTTTGTGCGCGGCGCGCGTACGAAGGCACGAGAAGTCGCGCGTTGATCGCCGCATGCTTTGCGCCGGATGGAACACTTGCTGAGAGAAAATAGCGCGAAGGAGGGCGCTGCGCGCCAGTTTCTTTATGTCAGGGCTAAAAGGCCTGACCCACAGGGATGAGCTTCTCAATCGATCGATCTATACGTGTTTTTTTGCCGGTGCAGCTGCTGCGCTAAAGGCCGCGGCGCTACCTTGAAACCTCAAAACCTTCCTTGGGCAAAACGGCTTTAGTGGATGGCGCGGTTTTGGGTGGACTGTTTGGTGGCGAGGGAAAAGCGCGCTTCGATTTTTGGCGCTGCCGAGGTCCCGCCTTGAAGAACTAAACCTGCAACGTATTCTCCTAGTGTCGGGCCGTGCTTGAAGCCGTGGCCTGAGCCTCCTCCTACCAGCCAGACGTTTTCGAATTCGGGATGGCGATCGATTAAGAAATCGCCGTTGGATGTGTTTTCGTACTGGCAGACGCGTGATTCAACGATGGGGGCCTGCTTTAGGGTAGGGAAACGCTTGGTGATGAAGTTTCGCGCCGTGGCTATAGCTTGCACGCTGGCCATGCGAGGTTGCATGTCGGGGTCAACGATTGGTCCGTGATGGTCGTCGGCAACTTTGAAACCGCGGCTTTCGAGGTCGGGCATTCCGTAAAATTCATCACGGAGGTAAAGCCACGTTGGCAGGGCCGACTGCGCAAATTGCAAGCTACCCGCGGGGACACCAAAGAAGAAGATTTCCTGGCGCGAAATGAACATGCGATCGGCCAGCACATCCGGAAAAAGTTTCGGAAGCCAGGGGCCGCAAGCAAAGACGAATGTGCCGGCGGAAATTTCCTCGCCGCCGGCCGTTTTCAGGGAGGTGATGCGCCCGCGGCCTTCGGGTGCAATTGCTTGGTCGGCGCGGAAATCTACACCAGCTTTCTTGGCCTGCGCGACGACTTCGGCGACTGCGCGGCGCGCCATTAGGACTCCGCTGTCGGGTTCGAGAATTCCCCAGGCATCATCATCGAAGGAAATCTGGGGATAGCGATGACGCAAATCTGCGACTGGCAACTTTTTGAAGCGTACTTGAAGTTTCTGTAACGTTTCTAGCGTGTCGAGCGCGTACTGACAATTGTCGTGGGCGATCCAAAGAACGCCGGTGCGTTGAAAAAGCTCGGGCTTGCCGGCCTGAGCGAAAAGTTGCTGCCAGAGGGGGAGAGCCAGGAGGGACCAGCGCGTGTAAATTTCATCGGCACCATAGCCCATGCGAATGATGCGCGATTCGCCGCCGGAACTTGCGCGAGAATTCGCGGGACCGTATTCGTCGATTAACGCAACGGAAGCTCCTGACTGGCGCAGGCAATAGGCGGTCCAGGAGCCGAACACGCCTGCGCCGATTACGGCGATGTCATGTGTTTTTGGTCCGGGCATCGGCAGGATTTAGAAACCTTCCTCGATTAACTTAGCAACCGATAAGTGCGAACTGGCGGGCGATTTTTGTCTGGCGACAAGCTTTTCCACATATTTGGCGAGGATATCGGTTTCAATGTTCACTGCGTCGTGCGGGCTCATGGCGCGGACATTTGTGTGAGCGTAGGTGAAGGGGATGATGGCGATGTCGGCGATGCCTTCTTGCCAGCAGGCGACGGTGAGGCTGATACCGTCGATAGCGATGGAGCCTTTTTCCGCGACGTAGCGGCGCTGGTCTTCCGGGACGCGGACGGAGAGCCACCAGTTGTCGCCTTCGGGAAGCAAGCGTGTGACGCGGCCGATGCCGTCCACGTGCCCTTGAACGAAATGTCCAGCGAGGCGCGCGTTAGCGGCTAGAGGTCTTTCCAGATTTACGAGGTCACCGGGTTTTTTTTCGCCGAACGACGTGCGCCGGAGGGTTTCTCCCGAAAGATCGGCGGAAAAATGATCGTTCAAAAATTCGACGACGGTAAGGCAGCAGCCGTTTACGGAAATGCTGTCGCCGAGTTTGATGGAGGCAGCGAAATCTCCGGCGTGGGGCAACGCGACGCGGAGGCGGCCACCATCTTTCGCGACTTCGAGCGAATCAATTTTTCCGACTTGCTCGGTGATCCCTGTAAACATCGTGAAAATATCCTTGAACTACAAAATCGGGGCCACAAGTTTGTACCGATATATTTTTCAGCGCCGGCGATTTTGGAAACCGTTTTGACGGAATGCGCGCCATGGGGACAGCGCCGGTGCCCATGATCTTAGGAGCATAGAAGAGAATCATTTTGTCCACAATTCCGGATTGGAGGGCGGCGCCGTTGAGCTCGGCGCCGGCTTCGAGCAAGACGTTTAACATTTCGCGATGGCCTAGCTCGCGGATGACGGCTTGCAAGTCCACATGGCCGCGATGTGAACGCACTTGGAAAACTTCGACACCGGCGCGGGCTAAGGCGCGAGCCTTTGCCGAATCGGCGCGTTGCGTAGTGAACACCAGGACGTCATCTTCGGCAGATTTCACGAGCTTGGAACGCAAAGGCGTGCGGAGGCGCGAATCGACGATCGCGCGCAGAAGTCTTCGGCGGCGTGGCGCACCAGAGCGGTCGGACATGCGCGGATTATCGGCAAGGACTGTGCCAATGCCGGTTAAGAGCGCGTCGGCTTGGTGACGTAGGCGTTGGACCTCGGCGAGTGACTCGGGTGAAGTAAGCCAAGTGGTGCTGCCAGCGCGCGACGCGATTTGGCCATCGAGGGTGAGGGCGGTTTTTAACGTCACGAGCGGCCGCTTGGTTTGAATCCACCAAGCGAAGTCTTGGTTCAAGGCCTGGGCGGGTTCTCTAAAATTTTCCAAGAGATGAACTTTAACGCCAGCGCGCTCTAATTCCGTGAAACCGCGTCCGGGCACGGCCGGATTCGGATCTTCCATCGCGACATAAACATTAGCTATTCCTGCGGCGATGATGGCTTTTGTGCACGGGCCGGTGCGGCCAGTCCGGCAGCAAGGTTCTAGCGTGACGTAAAGGCTGGCGCCGATCGCTTTCTTGCCAGCTTTTTTGAGCGCGACAATTTCGGCGTGGTCGCGGCGCTCATACACATGGAATCCTTCGCCAACTACGCGGCCATTTTTTACCAGGACTGCGCCGACCATCGGATTCGGGTGCGCGAGGGCCACACCCAGCCGCGCCAGATCGAGTGCGCGTTCCAAAAATGCGTGGTGTAACGCGCCGGCGGAGCTAGTCGAAGAGCGAGTGGACATAGGTTTGCGCGTCGAAGGGGACGAGGTCGTCGATTTTTTCCCCGGTGCCGACGAAGCGTATGGGGAGATTGAGTTCGCGGGCGATGGCGACGACGATGCCGCCTTTGGCGGTGCCGTCAAGCTTGGTCAACACGATTCCCGTTACGCCGGCGTGTCCCCAAAATTCACGCGCCTGATTGAGGCCGTTCTGGCCGGTGGTTGCGTCGAGAACGAGCAAGACATCGTGAGGCGCGCCGGGAACAATTTTTGCAGCGGTGCGCTTCATTTTTTCCAGCTCGGCCATTAGATTCGATTTGGTGTGCAGGCGGCCGGCGGTATCGACGATTACGACGTCGGCCTTGCGCGCGCGGGCGGCGGTAAGCGCATCGAAGACGACGGCGGAGGGATCCGCCCCCGGTTTTTGTTTTACCATCTCGACGCCGGAACGGCGCGCCCAAATTTCAAGTTGTTCGATGGCGGCGGCACGAAACGTGTCGGCGGCGCAGAGCACGATGCTGGCGCCTTCTTTTTTCAGGCGATTGGTAAGTTTGCCGATAGTGGTGGTTTTGCCGGTGCCGTTCACTCCGACGACAAAAATCACGCGCGGTGAAACTCTCGCTGACTCGGCCGACGGGCCGGCGCCATTGCCATCGGCGAATGCGGCGGGGGCTTGCAGAATTCTTGCGATTTGGCGCTTGAGTTCTTTCTTCAGCTCAGCGGTTTCGGTGAGCTTGTGTTCGTTTACCTGCTGGCGCAAGGCGGCGAGGACTTCCTTGGTGGTACGCACGCCGATGTCCGCGCTGAGCAGAGCCGTTTCGAGCTGCTCCAACAATTCCGGATCGACCGGGCGATTGCCGGTGAGAACTTTTTCGACTTGCGCGGCGAGCTCTGTCCGCGTCTTGCTGACGGAGTCCTTCAGGCGCTCCAGCAGCGTGGGTTCAGGTGGTCCAAACAGAGAAATCATGCTGGAAACAGGCTAGCACAATGATTGAGATTTGGCGCGGTGGTGCGAGCGGTGACAGAAGTACTCGAGAAAGATTGTCGATTCGGACGACTACATCAGCGGTGAGCAATTTGGGGCAGCAGACTCACTTGAAGGGCGGCGACTTGCAGAGTAGCGACCGGCAACATGACGGCTGTCGCCGGCCGCCGCTCGCAGTTGAAGACACGCAGGGAGAAGCGCGGGATTAGACTTCGACGAGAGCTACGTTTAGGCGGAGTCGGCCCGCGGCGACTGCGGCGTCGAGGGCGGCGACAACGGCGGGGTCGAACTTTGAGATTGCCAGCGAGCGGATGCGGTCGAGCGCGAATTCCAAATCCATGGCGGACTGGTAGGGGCGATTTGTGGTCATGGCGTCGAAAGTGTCGGCGACGGCAATGATGCGCGCCATCATGGGAATTTGGTCGCCGGGGAGGCCGTAGGGGTAGCCGGCGCCGTCCATGCGCTCATGGTGGAGCTCGATGCCGGGGAGCATTTCTTTCAGTTGCGCCACAGGGCGCATGATGTTGGCGCCTTTCACCGGATGCTGTTTCATCAACGCGAACTCTTCGTCGTCAAGCTTGCCGGGCTTTTTCAGGACGCGGTCGTCCACGCCGATTTTGCCGACGTCATGAAGCAGCGCGGAAATGCGCAAGCGGTCGAGGTCTTCTGCGTTGAGTCCAAGATATTCACCGATGATGGTGGAATATTTTGCTACGCGGCCGGAATGACCTCGCGTGTAGGGATCCTTTTCGTCAATAGCGGCGGCGAGCATGCGTATGGAGCCCAGGAACAGGTCGCGATTTTCGGCGGCGGCTTGCTTCAGGCGCTCGACGTACTGCTCGATGTCGCCAGCCATGTGATTGAAAGTTTCGGCAAGCTCGCGGATTTCGGCGGCGCCGCGGACTTCCACACGCTCGTGAAATTCGGCGCGGCTGATGGCATGAACGGAAAAGACAAGTCCGCGAATCGGACGCGTAATTCCGACGGCGAAAAGGTATCCGATGAGAAGGGCGACGACGGTGACGCCGACGACGAAACGCAAGGCCTGCGCGGTAAGTTCGTGGACGCCGGCGTCGATGCGCGCTTCGTCAAGGCTGCGCTGCGCGATCACGGCCCAGCGAAGCTCGGGAATCGTGCTGTACGTGCCGATCATTTCTACGGGATGCTTGGAGTCACGGCCCTGTTCGAAGAAGCGCATGGTTTCTGTGGTGCGCAGTTCCTGTGGCAATTCCTGCAAATGTTTTACAACCGGAGAATTGGTGGAGACATCGCGACCGGGAACCATTTCACGCGTGTCAGGATGAGCGACGATGTGGCCGTGACCGTCCACGATGAAGACAACGCGGTCGCGGACGCTGGCGTCGCGAATCCTGGCGAGCAGGCCGTCGATGGAGACGACCGAAGCGAGCATTCCGGTGAACTGTCCACCGGAAGAAAGCGGCACGGAGACGATCAGGGCAGGGCGGCTGCCTTCACCCAGCGCGAAAGGCTCGCTGACGAAATTCAGGCCTTGAATGCTGGCGGTGAACGCGTGCTTCAGCGCGACTTGCACGAAAGGATCGCCATCGGCGCGAAAACTTCCAGCGGACTGGCCGCGGGCTTGTTTGTTCACGGCTGTGACGTAAAGAATATTTTGATTATTTTCGACGAAACTCTGCAGCAGGCGCGCAAGTTGAGGTGCATGCGCGGTGTCATCGACGTCAACAATCCATCCGGTGAGAGCGAGGACTTGGCGCTGGCTGAGAAGCTGTTCGCTGAGATTTTGTTCGAACTCGAGAGTTTCGCTGGCGAGCGAACGAGTGATTTCACTTTGCTGAACGCGCTCGGTGTCTTGCAACTTCTGTTCGCTCAACCCGATGACCTGGCGATGGTAGAGCCACAGAGGAGTGACGCTGACGAGCAACAGAGCACCCAGCACAATCCAGAGGATGCGCAGGCGTCTGTTCGTAAGCTGCTTGAGAGTGTCCGCTAGAGGCACAGGGATTTCCGCATTAAAATTATGGGGGAGAGGGACGCAGCGTACAACGGGACGAAAGTACTGGGGTTGGCTGATGAGCTACAGACATGTTGGCACTTACGAACAAGCTCCCAATTCGAAAATGGTGCACGTAGCTCCAAATAAAAGGCTTAGTGGCGGCGCATGCTTAGGCCACGGATGGCCACGATTAGCGCGGGAATTTAATGCGGGCTTCGTTGCCTGCTACCAGGCGTTCGATATTGGCGCGATGCTTGAAGAGGATAAGCATTGAGATAAACACGGTGCCTAGCGTAACGAAAAGCGGAGGCGCATGGCGCGGTGCGTACAAGATGTAGACCAAAACCGGTAACGCTACTGCGGCAATGATCGATCCTAACGAAGAATAGCGCCAGAAGATCACCACGGCCAGCCAGAGAACGAAAGCCACTGCTACTGCTTCGGGGCAGATGGGAATGAAGACGCCCAGGCCGGTAGCGACTCCTTTTCCACCGCTGAGTCTCAACCAAATGGGAAACATGTGACCGATTACCGCGAGTATTGCCGCGGCCATCATCCAGCGAATGTTGCTGCCAGTCCAACGAGCAGCGAGCCAAACGGCGGCATAGCCTTTTGCGGCGTCGAGCGCCAGCGTGAGGATGCCGGGCAGGAAGCCAGCCGTGCGCGTGACATTCGCTGCGCCAATATTGCCGCTGCCGGTGGTGCGAATGTCAGGACCTCCGATCGCTTTCACAATCAGAAGGCCAAACGGTATCGAGCCCAGCAAGTAGGCGGTGAGGGGGACCAGCCAGTTTGCGTTATCGATCACGCTACGCTTTCTCCGCGACAGGAAATGTTGCGAGCCGAATGTATTCGGAGCCTCCGCGCTTTAGAACACTTTGGTATAGATAAAATTCGGATTGGCGGCGCGCTGAGCCGAAGTCGTAAGACCTGAGATTATTAGCTGCGCGAACGAGAGTGTCGAGACCTTTGTGCGAGTCGAAACGCGCGAGCGTTAGATGCGGAGTGAAGGCGCGTGTTTCTGCCGGAAAACCTAGCGGCTGGAGGGCGCGATCGACAGCCGCTGCCAGCGTTGCGAGATTCGGGGATGTTTCCACGCCACACCAAATTATGCGGGGATGAAATTCGTTGGGAAAAAATCCGATGCCGCGGAAATCCAATTGGACCGGACCCGCGGGATGCACGGATGAAAGAGCAGAGTTGATCGAATCGAGTTTAGCTCCGTCGGTCTCACCCAGAAATTTCAAGGTGATGTGGATTCCTTCCGGACGGACCCAGCGAGCGCCGCTGCATTCGGGTTTCAGACGCGCCATTAATTCGCGGAGCGCGCGGCGAACCGCATCTGGTATGTCGAGGGCAACGAAGAGGCGCATGGGTTAAGTGCGTCCGTGCGCGGAAAAGAAGAAATAGCGGCGAACGGTGTCCAGCGCTTGTTGTGTGGCTTGGAAACGTATGCGTTCGCGGTCGCCGGGAAAGCGAGTAGCGCGCTCGCGGGTGCTACGCTCGTCGGAAATGCCGATGTGCACCAGGCCAACTGGTTTTTCGGGAGTTCCACCACCAGGGCCGGCGATTCCGGTGATGCCGATGCCGAGCGTTGCGCCCGTACGTTTGCGAATGCCTTCAGCAAGAGCGAGAGCTGTCTCGGAACTGACGGCGCCTTTCGAATCGATTATGTCCGCGGGGACGCCTACGAGCGAGGATTTGAGTTCATTGCTGTAGCAGACCACTCCGCCGAGAAAATACGACGAACTGCCGGGAACGTTGGTGAGTCGCTCGGCGAGCATTCCGCCGGTGCAGCTTTCGGCCACCGCGATGGTGGCGCGGTTTTCGGTGAGCGCGCGGGCTACTACATCTTCGAGAGTTTCGCCTTGCGTGGAATAAAGATGCTCACCGAGAGCGAGTTGCATGCGGCTGACCATCTCGTCGAGAATTTTTTCAGCTTCTGCAGCATTGCGCGACCAGATGCGCGGATGAAGTTGCGTTCCGGTGGGCGTGGCCAGGATGGTTGTTTCGGTATCGGGATACAGCTCGTAAAGCGGGCGGACACGCTGCTCCACTTCGGATTCGGGTAAGCCGGTTACGCGCAGGTCTCGGGAGAAAAGGCGTTCGCTGTCGCCCATGCGCGCCAGGCGCGAGCGAACGTCCGCTTCGAAGATCGCCTTCATTTCAGCGGGCGGGCCGGGCAGCAAAATTATGATGTGGCCTTCCGCTTCGATCCAGAGCCCCGGCGCGGTTCCGCGCGGATTTGGCAGGATCACGGCGCCTTCGGGGACCATGGCTTGCCGCACGTTAATTTCCGGCATGGTTCGAGCGAATTTGCGAAAACGTTCTTGAATGCTACGAAGAATTTCCTCGTTGCGATGTAATTCGCGGCCCAGCAATTCTGCGACGGTTTCGCGCGTGCGGTCGTCGTCGGTCGGGCCCAGACCACCGCAACTGATGATGAGTTCGGAGCGGTTCATGGCGTGGCGAAAAGAGGAGCGCATCTCATCCCGCAAGTCGCCAACCACCGCTTTGTGAACCAGGCGAATGCCTAGTTTGTTCAACTCATCGGTCAGATAGAGCGAATTTGTGTCGAGACGGTAGGGTGTGAGCAATTCGGAACCCACTGCGATGATTTCGGCTTTCATTAGAACCTGTTTTACTTGATGGCGTACGCGGGCGCAAGGAAATGACACACTTGACCCGAACCGAAAAGAAGATGCCGGCGTTACTCAAAACCGCACAGAGAAGAAACCGGCTGGATGCCCGGGCTACTGATTAGTCGCTGAGAGGGAGACCCTCGACGTCCCAATCGAGGGAATACAAAGCATTGTTTGTGGTAATCATGGCGCGATGCGAAGGCAGAAGCGCGAGGCCGACGATATTGCTTCCGCTTAGAACGAGTTCAGCTTCGGCTTGCGGAGTGAGGCGCACGATGCCGCGTTTGCCTCCGAGCGATCCGGCCACGTAAAGATTGCCGCGGCGATCGAATGCGAGACCTTGGGGACGTCCCAGGCCGCGGAAAAACGTGGTGACTTCGCCGGCGGGATTGATGCGATAGACGCGGTCATAACTCGAGGTGGTTGGACCGGTGACGAAAAGCTCGCCCGCGGGGCTGAACGCAAGGTGATATGCCGAAAGAGATGGCTCCAGTGTGGCAAAAACAAAAATTTCGCGGTCGGGAGCGATCTTGAAAATCGTGCCGCTGCGATCACCGACGTAGAGGCTGCCGGCTTTGTCGAATGCAAGACCGGTGGCGATACCCATGCCTTCGATCCACTGCATCGAGCGGCCGTCGGGCGAGACGCGATGGACTGTGCCATCGTTACGGCAGGAAACGAACAGATGGCCGTCGGGATGAATGGCCAAGCCGGTGGGGTTCATCATCTCGGTGATAAAGGGCTTCACCGTATGGTTCGAAGTGATTCGGTAAAGCGAGACAGGAACTTTTTGTCCGCGCTGGCCGCTGAAGGTGACGTAAACATTTCCGTCGGCGTCAACCGCGGGGCTCGCGACGGGGTGGAGATTGTCGGCGACTTGCATGCCCAGCGCCATCGGGAACGGCGCGCTTTCGATGCTGCCCATGCGCACGCGCACTGCGCCTCCCGCTGCTCCTTCGGGGACGCGCGCGATCAGCAAATTTTCTGCAGCTAATACCAAGCTGCCTTCCGCCAAGCCGAACTGGACTTGTGGGCGCGTGTGGTTGCGCGTGCCGAAACCGCTGCCTTGGATGGAAACTTCTCCGCCGGGGAGCGCGGCGGGCGGTTTCACGGCTTCAATTCTCGGGTTGCCGATTGTTTTCAAAACTGTTTTTCCATTTGTGCGGCCTCCACGACGAGGCACAACTGCGAAGAGCAGATCCCTCGCTGCGCTCGGGATGACAGGTCGTTAGTAAGCGGCCGCCATCTCATAAACCCATTAATCTTGCTGCCCATAGACCTACACCGGCGTAAATCCCCGCAACCCAGTCGTCAGCCATGATACCCCAGCCGCCGGTCAATGATTCAGCTTGCCGCGCAGGAAACGGTTTCCAAATATCGAAGACACGAAAAAGTATAAAACCCAGGAGCAAATATTTCCAGTTAAGGACGCAGCGCATGATGACGAGACCCGGTGCCAGCGTCGCATAACGAAGTTCGGGCACTCTCCACCAGACCGGAATCCCGCCGCCCAGAAGCAAAGTCAAGAGCTGGCCGGATACTTCATCTATAACCACGCGGCCCGGATCTTTTTGACGCCAGAACTCGGCGGCGCGGTTTGCGGCCCAAACTCCAATCGCTGAAGCGAAAACAAGCAGAGCGATGTATTCCCACACAAACTTGTTGAAATACCCTGGTGGCGCGTCCACGAAGAAATCGCCGACGCCGCCGTGGATCAACATGTAAGGGGTTTCCGAGGTGAAATAAAGGCAAGCCGGAACGATTGCTAACGCAAGACCAGCTAGCGATCCCCAGGTGCCTGGAGCCTTGGGAAGGTAGCCGAGGCCGCCGGCGGTGGCTAGGAAAAGAGCGAAGCGTGGTTTGCGTTGGATGCTTACGGGAGCCGCAGACGATGCGGCTGACGCTGAAGGCGTTTCTTGGTCCGCGGGCGAGCGATCAGTTTCGTTCGTCATCCGCTTTTCGGTTGGAATTTTCTGAAGAGGATTCGTCGATTACGGGCTCGCTGATTACGTATTTTTCGCTGGCCCAGGCGCCGAGATCGAGCAGTTTGCAGCGCTCGCTGCAGAAGGGGAAGTCGGCGTTCGCTGCGGAGTCTGTGGGCTTGCGGCAGATTGGGCAATGGTATTTCATGAGCGTACCAGGATTAGACTAACACGAATGGAATTGAAGTGAGTATGCGCGGGATTGAGGACGGCGGCTGGCGATCAAACGCTTCAAAGGAAAGATGCCGGGCTGGCCGCGGCCTGCCTGCCGGCGCTGCCTTTAAACCTTCGAGACAGGCCTGGCCGAGGGGTAAGACGTGACACGTATATTTGAAAAACTTCAGGCCAGGATGGGGAACAGGGTCGGCGCGGGCGCGGAGGTTTCTCGCGCGGCGCGCGGGGACTCAAAATTTGTGACTCGGCCGATCAAGTCGTAGTCCTTCGCTTCGGTAATCTCGATGGTGGCTAGGGCGCCTTGGGCGGGGAGATCGGCAGCGTCATTCACGCCTTCAAATTCTGTGACGTAAACTTTGCCATCGATGTCGGGCGCCATACCTTGCAGGCGCGCTTCCCAGACCAGGTCGGTGTCTTTCGACGGGCCTTCCAGCATGACTTGGAGATTTTGGCCTATTTGTTTTTTCAGCTTGCGAGCTGAGATTTTTCTCTGGATGGACATGAGTGTGTCGCGGCGGTGCGCGATGGTTTTTTCGCCAACCTTGCGATCGAGCGCGAAGCTCTGGGATTTATCTTCGTCGGAGTAGCAGAAGACGCCCATCCAATCGAACTCGGCGGCGCGCACGAAATCGCAGAGTTCGCGGAAATCGTCTTCGGTTTCGCCCGGGAAGCCGACGATGAATGACGTGCGAATCGAAACGCCGGGGATGGCTTTGCGAGCTTTGTCAAGCATCTTCAGGAACGCGTCGCCGTTCGAGCCGCGCTTCATGCGCGCGAGAACGTCACGGCTGGCGTGCTGCAGCGGCACGTCGAGATATTTCGCCAGGCGCGGATGCGCGGCGATGGTATCGAGCAGGCGCGGCGTGATGCGGTTCGGATAGCAATAGAGAAAGCGAATCCAGTGCAAGTCTTCCAGTTGCGCAAGCCGTTCGAGGAGCAGGGCGAGGCCGTCACGAAGACCCAAATCTTCGCCATAGAACGTGGTGTCCTGGCCAATCAGCGAAATCTCGCGGACGCCAGCTGCGGCAAGATTTTCCGCTTCGCGCACAACCGACTCAAAACGTCGGCTGCGGAATTTCCCACGAAGCTGCGGGATCACGCAGAAAGTGCACGGATGGTCGCAGCCTTCATTAATTTTTAGGTAGGCAGTGTGGCGCGGGGTGGCGAGAATGCGCGGCGTGAGGTGGTGATAAAGATAAGTGGGCAACTGCGCGGATTCGGCGTCGTCGTTGCGCAGGCCGCCTTCGCAGGCTTCCAGAATTTTTTCTATTTCCCCGGTGCCGATCACGGCGTCCACTTCGGGAATTTGTTCTCGGATTTCATTGCGATAGCGTTCCACCATGCATCCGGCGACGATTAATTTTTGCGCGCGACCGAATTTTTTGTACTCGGCCATTTCCAGGATGGATTGCACGGATTCCTGCTGTGCCGGAGCGATGAAGCTGCATGTGTTCACGACCAGGACGTCGGCATCACCGGCGCGCGGGGTGATCTCGTAACCCGCGCGCGCGAGAATACCTATCATCACCTCGCTGTCCACCAGGTTCTTCGGGCATCCCAAGCTTACGAATCCGACCTTCGGCATACTTGCACGGTCCTTTGAGTCACGGAAAACACTTGATTATAGCATTGCAGAACAGGGTTAAGAGCGCACTAAAACGGGATCGATCTCAAGCCGGTTTAGTCGTCGAGGGGAGGATTTCCTATCTCATTCCTGTAGATTTCGACTTTGGTCAAGCCCTTACGAGTGATAGGGAACTTAAAGGTCTTGACCTCATCGTCTCCCGCGTAACAGGCCTTTCGTTGATACTCTCCAGGCTCAAGATGTTCAAACTGGAATTCCCCGTGGGGCTCTGGATGTTGAACAGCGACTACCTCGCTATGTCCGGACTTAAAGAGTCGACAGTCGCTTCGGACAGGCGGCGTGTACGGCCACTCGATATCGAGTTCGAACTTTTCTGGTACGAGAGGCCTGATTGTCCCGCTTAGTTGCACACCCTGCGTCATCGACTCGTACCGCTAGCCTTGCGGAGTGATTCGCGGATGGCGCGGAGCAGCGCGGACATTTGGGCGACGGGGGTGGGGTGGTCGCCGAAGCGGGCGGATTGGTAGAGCTCGGTGAGTTGAGCGACGGGGGCGGCAATGTCGGCGGCGGGAATGGCCGACGCGAATTCCAGCGGCGTTTGCGACGGCGCTTTCTTCCAGCCGCGTTTTTCGAGCAGGCGGAGCATTTCGCGATATTCGAGAGAGGCGAGCGACGCGGTCAAATTTCCGCCGCGACGCGCACGGACGCGCCAACGCGCGATTAAATATCCGATCAGCGGACGGCCGCGCAGATAAATCAGCAAAGCGATCAGAAAGACCAGAACGCCGGGAAGAAAATACGGCGACGCTTCGGTACGGCGGTCGAGCGCCATCAGCAGGCGAATGGCTTGGCGTTGTTTTTCGCGATAGTAACGCTGCGCGTGGTCGCCCCAGGTGCGCGAAGTATTCTGCATGTTACGTGCGAGATTGACCTGGTGCACGAAATCGTAATTGACGACCCACTCGCTCCAGGCGAACTGAAACCAGTCCCAATAGAGGGCGAGCCGCGAGAGAAATGTGTTTCGTTTTCCATTTCCGGGGGGAGTGGGATCGAAGGTAATCCAGCCGAAACCCGGGAAGTAAGCTTCGACCCAGGTGTGCGCGTCACTGGCTCGAATGATGTAGTCGCCGCCGAGATCGTTGTATTCACCGGGCAAAAATCCGCCGACGTAACGGGCAGGAATTCCCATATCACGCAGCATCACGGTCATGGCGGCGGCGAAATATTCGCAGTGGCCGGCCCGGCGGGTAAAAAGGAAATAGGCCAGCGGATCGTTGGTCTGGGGACCGGTAAGGTCGAGCGTGTAAGCGTAATGCGTTTTCAGATAACCCTCAATATTCGCAGCGCGATCGTATTCGTTGTGAGAACTTTCTGTAATTTTTTGGGCGAGCTGTTTGATGCGCGGGTCGAGCTCGGGAAGCTGGAGGTAAAGGCTCTGAATTTCGTCGGGAAAAGTGGTGGAGGCTTTTCGCAATTGGGCAGGCGGAATTGCGGGAAGCAACGAAAGACCCTCGTAACGTACCTTCGTTTCGTTGTGAAACGGATTGGAGAGCGAGCCGGTTCTATCGACGAGAAGATAGCCGCGCTGTTGCGATGCGCCGACGCGCTCGGTATCGTTTGCGAATCTGCCGCGCAAAGCCTCCAAGTGGGGCGCGATGAAAACTGCGTCGGTGGCCACGGGTTCCATCAACACGGTGTAACGAAGCGGGGAGGAATTACTACTGGAAAGCGGCAGGGCAGCAAAGCGAAATTCGCCGTCGGAATTGGGCGAGAGCACTATTTGGTCGTGCGCGGGCGTGAACCAGCGCTTACCGTCGAAATCGGTGAGCACGATGCCGCGCCAGTGAACGTCCGATGCGCGGGCGGGGTCGCCTTCCACATGGATGCGCATCACGACGGCGGAACTTTGTTTTATTTGCCCGATTTCGCCCAGGGTGATGTTGTCGCTAAAACCCGTCATCAGGCTCGGCTGCAAATTCAGAGCGCTCAAGTAACCGGTGGTGAAACGCGGAATCAGAAAAAAGAGAAAGCCGCCGAGGAGTAGCGCGCTTACCGCGACGAGAATAGATGTGAGACCAAGCGCGCGATTCAATTGCTGCGCCATGGGCGAGCCTGGTTCGAAAGGAGGCGACACGGCTCCTGTAGCGCTGCGTCGAATTTCCAACGCGACAAAAGTGGATACCGCTAGCGCGAGGAAAATTGCGAGCGTGATCAAGAAGCTCGTTTCGACCGTTAGGATTGCGGAAGCGAGCATGCAGGTGAATGCTAGGACTGCCAGGAACGCAAAGTCGCGATTCGTTCGCGCGGAGTAAAGGCGGACCAACGCGGCGAAAAGCATCAAGTGGATGGCGGCGAGCAGTGCTGCGTACAACGCTGGATTCGGTGCGCCCGCGGATAAGCTTCGTGAAAAAATCCAGAGGTCGAGCGGGAAAAACAAGAAGTAGGCCAGGACCAACCAAGTGGCCACGCGCGCGGAAATCTCCGGGCCGCGTCCGCGCCAGATACGGAATCCTTTATAGGCAAGCGCGATCAGCGGAACGAATAGCGAGATGGGATCGAGCTTGCCAGTGAGAACAACGGCGAGGATGCCAGTGGATACCAGCAGAAATAAGGACACCTCGAAGTAACGCTGTACGGCTGGAAGCGGCGGCGCGCTGGCGGTGGTTGACGCGGTGAAGCTCATGGTCCTAATACGATGCTAGCACCTGGAGATTCGAATGAGCGTGGATTGAAATGACGCGATGGCGCGGAAATAACGGTACTGCGGTATAGCCTAGGTAAGGCTCAGGAATGCGGCTTGCTAGATCGCCTTTAAGCAACTACGGAAAGTCGGAGTTGAGCAGATTCTCGTTCGACAGGAATCGGCTCTCCTCGCTTTCTTCAGCCCCTCGGTACTGGCAAAAGTTTCTTCGGCGTTATTGGCGGTTTTTGCGGATACTAGCCAGCCGGGACCGCTACGAGGGAAAATTCTGCGTACGGAAGCACTATTTTCTATATCGGATTTTCTGCTTCGTCAAAAAAGCCGCGGCGATTTTGCGGGTGGCATTCGATATAGGGAGCTGACTCAAATTTTCCATCGACAGGATGCGAGTGCGCGGGAGTTTGGGAAGCTGTTCGACATGGGCCAGGAACGGCAGCAGTGTGATGTTGCGGAAGGTGACACTGTGGCGGGCGGCTGGAAGTCCTTGCAGTGCGATGCTGTCGATGCCGAGAGTTGCGCACACGTGCGCTTCTAATTCAGTTTCTGGATGGCGTGCTACTTGTACGGCGGGGAATTGCCACATGCGGGAAAAGAGCACGTGATCATGCGCGCCGGGATCCTTCACCAGGATCGTGCGGCCGCGCGGGTCGCGAAGAATCGCAGCGGCGATTTTTATGTGCTCGGTGGCGCGTTTGAGGCGAGCCGCCGGGATTTTCTGCGTTAGGCCGAGGTTGTATGCGCGGCACCAGTTTGATATTGGACAAAAGTCGCACCGCGGAATTTGCGGCGTGCAGATTACCTCGCCCAACTCCATCAGCGCTTGGTTCCAATCACCGGGCGAATCTCGAGCGAGCCACTCTTGCGCTATATTTGCAAGTTCGCGCCAACGGCGGGGTTCGCGCAAGTCGCCTTCCATTGCGCATAGGCGCGCTAGCACACGCGCGACATTGCCATCGACGACTCCGAGCGGAACGTCGTAGGCGATGCTTAAAACCGCTGCGGCCGTGTATGTGCCGATTCCCGGGAGTTCTAAAGCCTGGTCGAGTGTGCGCGGAAATTTTCCGTTGCGATGCGCGACGATTTCCTTTGCCGCTCGATGCAGATTGCGTGCGCGGCTGTAATAGCCAAGTCCGGACCAGAGTTTCAAAACTTCGGCAATCGGAGCTCTCGCAAGTGCTTCGACATCCGGCAGGTCTTTCAGGAAACGATCGTAGTAAGGCATTACGGCGGCGATTCGCGTTTGTTGCAACATTACTTCCGCCACCCACACGCCGTAGGGGTCGCGGCTGGCGCGCCAGGGAAGGTCGCGTTTGTGCGCGCGATACCAGCGCAGCAGGCGTTTTTGAAACGTTTTGAGCTGCGCCGGCGGAAGATTTGTTTTCATGCGCGAGGTATTCTCGCATGATTCCGTGATGGGTCAGGAATCCGTGTCGCGGAAGCGGAAAGCAGATCCCTCGCTGCGCTAGGATGGCAGTTCAAGACGGAATACAGAGCTTTAAAGTGCATCGATGAAAAGGAAGCAGGAATAGGGCCACAGCGCGGGTGGAACCGAGAACAGCAGGAGGCTACAAGACTACGCCGGCCTGAAGGCGGCCGCTACAACTGCGGTTAGCAGTTCGACGATTAGAGGGAGTCGATGAAGAGGAAATAGGACGAGGACCACAGCGCGGTGGGGATTGAGCGCTGCGGGCGGCTGGTGAGGATGATTTTGAAGATTTCGTGATCGGTGGCGAGATCGTCGAGGAATGTGCCGCCGACGGCGGAGTCTTCCGCTTTCAGTGTGGCAAGTTCGCGCAGCGTGTCGTAGATAATTTCAGCGGCTGGCGCCATTGAACTGGTAAAGCGGTGCGTGCGGAACTGGAGCACGGAGTTAATCTCGTTGAAGTGCCATGCGATGCAGGCGGCCATGGTGACGGCTCGCTCAAATCGCTCGGCGTGTACTGCTATCGCGTTCGGCCCTAGCGCTGGATCGGGAGGGCCGACGAAAGGATCCAGGACCAGCATCACGCGGCGTTCGTCTTCGCGCGCAAATTCGCGAACCATCAGGCGCCCGGCTTTTGCAGTGACTTTCCAGTCCACAAAGCGCGCGCTATCGGTGTGCAAATAATTGCGCAGCGAGTGCAATTCGTGGCCGCGGCCGCGGAAGTGGCTGGCCATTTCTCCGCTCAAGAGGGGAAGGACTTCGTAGAAATGGTCGGTTGGAGAAACGCGCGGGTACACCACGATTTCCAGTTGCGAATTGACCTGGCGGCTTTTTTCAAAGAAGCCGAAAGGGAAGCGCGTGCGAATGCTGAACGCGTCCTGTTGATAAACGCCCCGCCGGGGAAAGGTCAGCTCAACTTTTTGCCGGGCAGAACCTTGGCGCGAAATGTAAGGGAAAAATACGGGCCGCGTAAGAACTTCGGCAGCGCCTTTTTTGTTCTCGCCGGTGACGCGTAAAGAAAAGGAAGGCCAGGTTTGTTTTTCGTTGCGCAGCTCTAACTCAGCGAGCACGGGCTGCTCGGCGAAAATGTGTTCGGGCATGTCGAACTTTAGGTCCACACCGGTGAGCACCGCGCGCGAGAGCACTCCGGAAATAAGAATTCCGGCGAGCGAGCACGCCAAGATCATGAAGAGCAAATTATTTCCGGTATTTACGGCCGCGAGAACGAGAATGAAAACAGCGACGAGGTAAACAATTCCTTCGCGCGTTAGGCGGTAATCGACCTGGTAAACGAGCCAGCGAAGGCTGGTTCGCCGAGCGAGCTGCGGAACGATTACGATGGCGACCCACGCGGCGAGGCCAAGCGCAATTATGGTGGTGACAGAGGCGACTCCGACGCGGCCTTCCTGAGCAGCGGCCGCGGAAAAAAGCGCGGTGATCAGCGCGCCGGACAATACGAGCATGGCGACGCCAAAGTTGCGCCAACCGGGACGGTCAATTCCGCGCCACCAGCGTGCAGCGAATGAGTCGGGTTCTGCTACTTGCATGAGCCTCGAGAGTTTTGTTGCAACGCGCCTGACCTTCGTACGGTCTGTCCAACCCGGATCGGAAAATAGCGCTGCTGCCAATACGCGGCCATAACAGCCGGCGAGACGCCGGCGCTACAAAAAACGGGACACATTCGCGGCCCCGTTTACAGTGGGACGCGCGTGGTTTCCATGATTTCGCGCAGAATCGTTTCGGCCTGCTCGGATTTTTTCTGGGTGGAGACGTAGCGCGAGCTGACCACGACGCGATGCGCGAAAACGGGGACGACGAGACGCTTGAAATCGTCAGGTAAACAGTAATCGCGGCCTTCCAGGAACGCGCGCGCTTGCGCCGCACGATGCAGCATGACAGCGCCCCGCGGGCTGACGCCGAGGCTCAGTTGTTCGGTCTGACGAGTACGCTCAACAATTTCCAGCGCGTAATCCAGCAAACTTTCTTCCACTCTTACGTGCGAGACAGTGTCTTGCATGGCGATCACGTCCGCCGCATCCATCAGAGCCGAGATTTTGTCCACCGGAGCGGCGCCGGAATTATTGCGAATGATTTCTTTTTCGCTGGCGCGCGAAGGATAGCCCATGCGAATGCGCATCAGAAAGCGGTCGAGCTGGGACTCGGGAAGCGGATAGGTGCCGTGATGTTCGATCGGATTCTGCGTGGCCAGCACCAGAAAAGGTTTGGGCAGCGGATGTGTGTGATTGTCCACGGTGATTTGCGATTCGTTCATAGCTTCCAGCAGCGCGGACTGCGTTTTCGGTGTGGTGCGGTTGATTTCGTCGGCGACGATGATATTTGCGAAGATAGGGCCGGGCTTGAATTCGAACCCTTGCGTGGCGGGATTGAACACGCTGACGCCGATCACGTCGCTGGGTAGCATGTCCGAAGTGAACTGGATGCGTTGAAACGAACAATCGAAAGAACGCGCCAGCGCTTGCGCTAGAGTTGTTTTACCGACGCCGGGAACGTCTTCGATCAGCAAGTGGCCGCGCGCAAGAAGTGTGGTCAGCGCCAGTTGGATGACGTCTTCTTTGCCTTTCACTACTCCTGAGATTGAGCGCAGGAGCCCGGCGAGTCGAGTGCTGGCAGTTGTCGTCGTTGATTGCAATTCGCGTGGCCTTCTGCTACAAAAAGTTAGTACCTGCGGGCGACTAGCTCAGTGGTTAGAGCGCTCCCCTCACACGGGAGAGGTCCAAGGTTCAAGTCCTTGGTCGCCCACCACTACCCCACACATAAGTTTTACCACCATTCGTTGGACGAAGTGAAAAGGCGAAGGGTACAGGTGTGTTCAAAAGGTTGTTTGCGTCTTCGATTTACGGAACTTGAGACAGGACCGATGCTTGCAAAGCCACCCAGGAAGCTTGCGAACCTCAGTTCACCTGAACTGAGCTGAGCTGATCTGATCTTATTATTCCAGTTGCGCGAACGGTCGCTGGGCTGCTACTGAAACTGGGGTTGTCGCTTTGGAAGTTAGCGACAACCCCCCATCGTGATCAGCGCAAGCGCTGCGATGCATCCAAACTTAGATTTCATGTTGTTGCTTCTGCTGCGCGTGATGTTGAGCGAAAAACAATTTCGGAATGGCGGAAGTTTACTCAATTGAAGAATGAGTGGCAATAGAGATGAAAGCCATCGACTCGCTGATGGCAGGCGTTTGATGCGGGGCGTGATAGTCTGGGCCTGACCGGCATGTAATGCGGCGAAATTCTGACAGAGGCTGGGCTTCGAGAGATGACAAATATTTTGCGATTTATACAGGTATTCGCGTTGGGCACTTGGGTGGGATCGATCTTTTATTTCAGCGCGGCGGTTGCGCCGGGAGCATTTCGCACGCTTTCGAATCCGGACCAGGCCGGAGCGGTAGTTCAGTTTACCTTGGGGCGCCTGCATATGTTGGGCGTGGTTGCGGCAGTG
This sequence comes from Acidobacteriota bacterium, assembly GCA_013287135.1. GTDB lineage: Bacteria > Acidobacteriota > Terriglobia > Acidiferrales > UBA7541 > Palsa-295. The sequence continues at coordinate 63,217 of JABDEK010000008.1, forward strand.
CTCTATTTGTTTGCGTCGGTAGCGCTCGCGCAGTCGTTCAAGGGGCTCGTTCGGCCGGCTGCGATGGGCGTGGTTCTGATGCTGTTGCTTACGCTCGCGTCGCAGCGCCTTGTGACACCGAAGCTGGCCGCGCTACGAACGCGGATGGGTTCGGTGGCGGTGACGCCGGTGAATGATCCGTTGCGCGTGGAGTTCAATCGCCTGCACAGAATTTCAGTGAATTTGGAAGGTTCTGTACTGTTGATTGGTTTTGCGGCGTTGTTTCTGACGGTGAGGGACCTGACGAAATTTTCTGCGAATTGACTGCCGCGAATCTCAAATAGAAGCTGCGCAATTTCTAAAGCGGCGAGCTATCGATTCCGTTTCTTCCGGACGCCGCGCTTCTTCGGATTCTTCCCCGTGGCTGTCTTTTTCTTGGCGTTATTCCTGCCCATGTTCTTCATGATTTTTCTGGCATTTTTGCCCGCGCGCGTGACCGCCCGCCACATGTACCAGCTCGCGACGGTGCGATACGGACGCCAGCGTTCGCCGAAGGCGGCAAGCTCGCGCGGCTTGGGAATCGCTTTCTTGCGGTAGAGAATCGCGAAACCTTTTTGCACTCCATAATCGTGGATCGGAAGAACATCAGGACGTCCGAGACGGAAAATAAGGAACATCTCCACCGTCCATGCGCCGATGCCTCGAACGGAGATCAAGCGTTCCACCAATTCTTCGTCTGACATTTTATGTGCGGCTTCCAATGTGGGGACCACGCCATCGATCGTTTTCTGCGCAAGGTCTTTCATGGCCAGCGCTTTGGCAGCGGACAGTCCTGCTTCGCGCAGTGACTGCGATGAAGCTGCCAGAATTTCGGCGGGCGTAGGACATTCGCCATTTTTGCCCAGCGCTTTGATGCGCGCGTAGATCGTGGTGGCAGCTTTTCCGGAAATACTCTGGTGCGTAATGGCTTCGAGCAGCGATTCGTACACGCTGTCGCATTCGTCCAGCTTGAAAGAGAACTCGCCAATGTCAGCAATCAGGCGGCCGAGCCGCTTATCGGCCTGCGAAAGATGCGCGTGCGCTTTTTGGTGATCGAAAGGAAGTGCGGCTTGGTCAGTCATGGGCGAATTCTTAGCATAGCGAAGACTCGCTGAGTTGGACAATCCCGCAATTTTCGCGACGCGGCCGTCCTAGGGCTATCGGCGGTTCAGCGCAATCGTGTGTGTTACTATCGTCGGCTTATGAAAACTGGAATTATTGGACTGCCGCAAGTAGGGAAGACCAGTCTGTTTCGAATTCTCACGCGTGCGCGTGTGGAAGCACGGAGTTCGCCGAATCAAGCACATGTTGGGATAGCCCGAGTCCCCGATGCCCGCGTCGTGAAACTTTCGGAAATCTTTAAGCCCAAGAAAATCACGTTTGCAACCATTGAATACGTGGATGTTGGCGGCCTGCAAAAAGACCGCGAGAAGAATTCCGCGTCGCTCGTGCCATTGCGCGAGGCGGACGCGCTGGCGCACGTGGTGCGTCTGTTTGAAGATCCGGCGGTGCCGCACGAAGGCGGGTCGCTCGACGCTTTGCGCGACATCGAAAGCGTTGAAATCGAACTGATGTTGAACGATCTGGAACAAGCGTCCAAGCGCATAGAGCGCGTGGAAAAAGATCTGAAAAAGAAGAAAGAGACAGTGCTCGAAGCCGAATTGCAGCTTTTGACTCGTTGCCGCAAAGCGCTCGAAAATGAAACGCCGTTGCGCGAACTTGAATTCAAGCCGGAAGAATTGAAGATGCTCACCGGATTTGAATTTTTGTCCCGCAAGCCGATGCTTTACGTGCTGAATCTTGGCGACGAAGAAGCTGCGGACATCGATCGCGTGGCCGAAAAATATCATCTGGAGAAGCTGGCGTCGAAACCGCACACGGCGGTGGTGCCTTTCTGCGGCAAGATTGAAGCTGAACTCTCTGAGCTGCCAGACACAGAAGCTGCGGAAATGATGCGCGCTTATGGATTAGCCGAATCGGGACGCGATCGGTTGATTCAAGCCAGCTACCGGCTGCTGGGTTTGATTTCGTTTCTCACTTGCGGCGAGCCGGAGTGCCGCGCATGGACCATCGAGCGCGGAATGAACGCGCAGCAGGCCGCCGGCGCGATTCACAGCGACATCGAGCGCGGATTCATCAAAGCCGAAGTGGTGAATTGGGAAAACCTGCTGAAGGCCGGCGGTTTCGCTGTGGCCAAGGAGCGCGCGCAGGTAAAGCTCGAAGGGAAAGAGTACATCGTGCAGGATGGCGATGTGATTTTGTTCCGCCACTCGAGCTAGCACGATGTTTTCCGTCAACGCAAACCGCATACTGCTCGCTCTGCTGCTTGGAATTACGGCGGCCGGAGCCAATGTGGTGGGCGGCTCGTTGATCACGCGGGCGAAATCGCTGCGCCGTTACCTGAAATACTTCATCGCGCTGGGCGCCGGGTTCATGTTGGCTACCGCGGTACTCGAAATGATCCCGGAATCGCTGAAGTTGCAGGGTGAAAACGGTTCCATATTTTTCCATCGTACAAATTCCGTTTTCATCTTCGTCCTGGCGGGCTACTTTGTGGTGCACTTTTTCGAACATACCGTAGCGCCGCACTTTCATTTTGGGGAAGAGACGCATACGGAGGAGATGTCGCACGCGCACGCGAGCTATGCAGCGCTGCTGGGCCTGGTGATCCACACTTTTTTCGACGGTGTGGCGATTGCGTCTGGCCTTCTGGTTTCCACTTCCTTGGGGGTGGTAATTTTTCTGGCGATATTTCTGCACAAGCTACCGGAAGGATTTACGGTGGCGTCGTTGATGCTGGCGAGTGGGCAGAGCAGGCGCGCGGCGTTTTTGTCGTCGGCAATACTGGGTGGTGCAACGTTGCTGGGGATGGCGCTGATGTTCGCCCTGGGTAATGTGGTGGCTGAAGCGCTGCCATTTTCGGCGGGCGTTACGTTGTATGTCGCCGCTTCGGATCTGATTCCCGAGGTAAACCGGGAACCGGGGCCGGGAATGCCGCTCTTAGTGTTCCTGGGCGTGGCCATCCTGCTAGGGCTCAAGTACCTCTTCCACGTCTGACCGGCGCCGCCGAAGAAAGAGCAGAAGGCTAAAGCCCGGCGCGACGACTCTTAAAGCCTCTAGATTCAGCAACTCTTCCCGGGAAATGGGGTTTAGGGCGTTGGAAAACCTTCCATTGGACACATTTGTTACTGCTGCAACTTTAAGTGGCTACAGGTGTTAGATAGAATGTGGAGGCCATGACCAGGTCTGACGTCCAATTGATGCTGGACGTGAAGGCTGGGGACGATGCGTCCTTTGACCTTCTACTGCAGAAATATCGCAGGCCCCTGGTCAACTTCCTCTATCGCATGGTGAGAGATACGGCGACGGCCGAGGATCTGGCGCAAGAAGTTTTCCTCAGGGTTTACCGGGCTCGCAAACAGTATTCTCCCAGCGCGAAGTTCACCACCTGGTTGTTCCGCATCGCGACGAACTTGGCGCTGAATTCGGTGCGCGATAATCGGCATCGCCAGAAGGACGTGTCGATCGACGCAGCTTCTTCGCCGGATGAAGATGCCGCTCCGATGCAGTTACCGGCGCCGGAAATGCGCATTGACGAACACATGATCGAACGCGACCGCGCAGATTACATCCGCAAAGTAATTTCGGAGCTGCCGGAAAAGCAACGTGTCGCGGTTTTGTTGCATAAGTATGAAGAAATGGATTATGCGGAAATTGCAAGAATTTTAGAGTGCTCGGAAAGCGCTTTGAAATCGCTCTTATTTCGCGCATACGAGACGCTGCGTGTGCAGTTGGCGCCGCTTGTTAACGCCAGCGCTTCACGCAGAGAGGGAAGCCAATCATGAAATGCGAGGACGTATCAAAAGAACTGATTCCGTACCTGGATCGCCGGTCGAATTCAGCGGACCGCCACGAGGTGGAAGAGCACCTGGCGATTTGCGTGGCTTGCCGCACGCGAGCGGAGGAACTACGCACGTTGTGGAGTGTGCTGGACGAGGTGCCTATCGTCGAGCCGTCGCTTGGCTTTGACGCTCGCATGCGCGCGCGAATTGCCGAAGAGCCCCAACCGCGCTGGTTCCGCTGGTTTGTGCCGCAACCGCGGCTGGCCATGGCTATGGCTCTGCTGCTGGCGGTGAGCGTCTGGATCACGCGCCTACCGCAAGATAATTCGGGCCTGCCTGGTAGCGTGCAAAACGAGCAACAGCAATTTCAGGTGATCAAGAATCTCGACGTGCTGGAAAATTACGACGTGCTGAGCAAGTTTGACGCGCTGGACGAAGTCCCCGCGGACGAGCAGCCGGCGCCACAACCAGATCAGCAGAACGATCAGCAGCAACAACAGGAATAACGGCGGATAAATGAAGCGGTTGAAACTCATTGGCGGGCTTGCGCTGGCTCTTTTGATTGGGCTTGCGGCGCAGCCTGCCTTGGCGCAGAGGCAGCATGGTGGTGCTGCGCCTGCGCATGCGCCCAGTATGCGAGCAGCACCGCGCCAAGCAGCTCCCGCGCGTCCGAATGCACGTACGGGGGGACAACGGCCTGGGGCATACCGCTCGGGGGTTAACGCGCGTGCGCCGCAAAATCAAGCTCGTCCGCAGGCGAATGCAGGAAATGGCGGGAATCAGAATCGAGCAGGCGCTGATAATCGCGCGTTAGCTGGACAGCCTCCCGGAGTGCGGCAGAATTTGCGAGAGATGTCGCCTCAGGAACAACAGCGCTATTTGCAGAACTATGAGCGTTTTAAGAGTCTTCCACCCCAGCAACAGGCTCAAATTCGCAGAAATTTGGGCCAATGGAAGAATCTATCGCCTGCTGAGCAGGACAAGCTTACGCACAGTGCGCGAATCTGGCGAAATTTGTCTCCCCAGCAGCGCCAGTACGTGCAAAACAACCTTGCTCCTAAGTGGGAGCGGATGTCACCTGAAAGGAAGCAGATCGTAACAGGACGGTTGCACACATTGCGGGAAATGAGTCCGGCGGAACGGCAGGCGGCGCTGAACGATCCACAGTTCATGCGCGGCCTGAGTCCTGACGAGCAGTCCGTACTACGCGGGCTGGATTCGATCGGCCCGGCACGTCCTTAATTCCTCCGCGAAACGCTCGACTTCTACCCTTACACCTGCATCTGGATTTCAGCTCCTTTGCCGGGGCTGAGTTCAGGAGGGCTTGCAATCTCATTGGGCTTGCGGAAGCGTTCGCGGCGCCGCCTAGTGCTGCTTGCCGGCCTAGAAGGCGCCGCGCTGAAGGCCGCGGCGCTACATTCAAATCTTCACCATCCCGCAACTTTGAGGTATGCTCGCGCGAAAGTGGGCTGACGTAGCAAAGAAACGAGGAATGCGAAGAATTTTTCTTGCTGTTAACTCTTACAAAACATTTTCTGCACTTTTTTTGAATCGAGCAACTAGCCGTGCGCAGAGCGTTCATGACCATGCACCACTAATTGTGGTTTGGTTGCAGTGAGCCACAACGACGCATCTTGTTTTCCACAAAAATCTTCGATTCCATAACGGATTCCTCTTGACATGTTTTCGAACCTAACTACAATCGGGGCACAAAGTGGGAAGAAGTGGGACGCAGTGGTAAAAGCAACAAGCCAGTAGGGGCGAACAAAAGAGTGATTTCTTCGCTGTACAAGCCGGGCGCGGCTTTTAAAGGCACCAATGCTTCGGGGAAGCTATCTAGCGACAGTCGACGAAAAGGGCCGAATGAAAATCCCGGCCGATTTCTTGGCGGAGCTGCGCAAGACAGGCTCGAAGTTTTACGTGACCAGCGAAACCGGCGGTACCGCACGCATCTATCCCATGAAAGCCTGGGAAAAGATCGAAGAAAAACTCGCGAAAGTCTCCTCTCACAACCGTTCCAAACAGAAGTTTTTAGCGCGGGTGAACTATTACGGCCAAGTAGTGGAGGTGGATGGGCAGGGGCGCATTCTAATTCCACCCACGCTACGGGAATCAGCGCAAATGAAGGGCGAGGTAGACGTTCAGGGCCAGCTGACTTACCTGGAAGTCTGGAATCACGCGCAGTTCCTGGAACAACTGAACCGTAACCCTCTGACGGCGGAAGACGAAAAGGAATTGGATTTACTGGGCATCTAGCTTTTGAGCGTTCTGCACACGCCGGTTCTGCTGGACGAAGTTTTGAACTGGTTGCGGATACGACCAGAAGGCACGTATGTGGATGCCACGGTCGGCACCGGCGGGCACGCCATCGAAATTGCCCGGCGGCTGACCACGGGGCGTTTACTGGGGATGGATCGCGATCCGCGCGCGCTGCAAATTGCGCGGGAGCGATTAGGGCCGCTTGAGCGGCAGGTGACTTTGGTGCACGCAGAATTTTCGAAGATCGGCGAAGTGGTGGAAAAGCTGAATCTTCCTCCGCTGGATGGTGTGGTCGCCGACCTGGGGATTTCTACACTCGAGCTGGATACTCCTGAGCGCGGATTTTCGTTTCGCTGGGCCGCGCCGCTCGATATGCGCATGAATCCCGACTCGCCGCTGACAGCGGAAGAAATTGTGAACTTCTGGCCGGAGAAAGAACTGGCCTACCTTCTCTACAAGAACGCCGATGAGAGGGACTCACGCAGAATCGCCAGAGCAATTGTTCGCGCGCGGCCGATCCGCGATACCGAACATCTGGCAACGGTTGTGGCAGGGGGACGTAAAGCAAGGGGAAGGCAGAGACTGCATCCCGCGACAAAAACGTTTCTGGCGCTGCGGACAGCGGTGAATCGAGAAGAGGAGGAACTCGGGCAGTTTCTTTCGCGGACCCCTGCCACTTTAGCTTCAGCGGGACGGTTGATCGTCCTCAGTTACCATTCGCTGGAAGATCGCATGGTGAAACACGAATTCCAGCGGCTTGCGCGCGAAAGAAATTTTCGCGTGCTGACCAAGAAAGTGATTCAGCCGGGAGAACAGGAAATTAGAAACAATCCTCGCTCGCGGAGCGCAAAGATGCGCGTTTTGGAGAAAGTGGCGACGGCGGATAGCTCGGCGCCTGAGGCGTGGTCATGATCGAATATCACACAGTAAAACACATCGATAATTCGCGGCTGGTTCGTCCCACTTCGCCGGCGCGTGTGCAGGATTTTTGGCGGCGCGTTGCAGCGGGAGCGGCCCTGGCAACCTGCCTGCTGGTTTATACCTGGCAGCATTTTGAATGCATCCAACTGCGCTATCAGGTCGAACAGCTCGAAACGCTGCGAGCGCAAAGTTCGGTGCTGAATCAACAGCTTCATGTGGAAGTGGACACTTTGAGCGCGCCGGACCGCGTTTATTCAATCGCCGGGAAAGAATTGGGATTGACGGTGCCGGTAGTCGGCCAGGCGCCTACGGTGGCAGCGGACAGCGACGGCGTCTTAGCGCAAGCGCGCCCTGTTTCTCAAAACCAGCGCCCTTAAGAAGTTTGGTATACGAAATTGGCAGAGACCCGGCTGACCGGGTCCGAACCCCGCGAAGCATTTCGAACACGCGCGGGGCTAAGTTTTTTGCGGGATAGGCCGGAGCACCATGGAGCAGCGCAGCCTGCGTCGCCGCTGGTTGGTAGTAGGGGTCGTGGCGTTGATTTGGATGGCGGCGGTGCTGTTCCGCCTCAGTTATCTCCAACTCGTCTGCTATGCAGAATACTTCGCGAAAGCCCAGCATCAACAACGGCGCATATTTGAAATAAGTCCGAGACGCGGCGCGATTTACGATCGCAAAGGTCGGGAACTGGCCATCAGCATCCCGATGGACTCGATTTTTGGCGATCCCACCGACATCAAAGACGCTTCTCTCGTCGCCGGGCTGCTCTCGCGCGTTCTGAATATTCCTGCCGTAGAAATCGAAACGAAAATACGAGAAGCGAAGACGCCCGTTCGTCTGGCCAAGAAGCTTTCGCCGGAAACCGTCCAGCGCATCGGCGATATGAATTTGAAGGGCGTTTTCTTCCAGAAAGAAAATCGGCGGGTTTATCCGCAGAGGCAAAGCCTGGCCCACGCGTTGGGTTACGTGGATACCGACGAAAAAGGAATCGGCGGCATCGAGTACGCCTTTGACAAACAGATTCGCGGCAAGCCAGGGCGCATGATGGTAATGGCGGACGGCAAACGGCGCTGGTATGACCGAAGCGAGGCCGCTGCTGATCCCGGCGCGAGCGTGGTGCTCACTGTGGACGAAACTATTCAGTTCATCGCCGAAAAAGAATTGGCGCGCGGGATGCAAGAGACGCACTCGAAGTATGGGACCGTCGTGATTCAGAATCCAAATACCGGCGAGCTGCTGGCGTTCGCAAATGCTCCGACGTTCGATCCGAATGATGCGGGGAGTTATCCAGACGAAGTGCGGATGGACCGCGGTGTCTCGGCCGCGTATGAACCGGGCTCGACTTTTAAAGTGATCACCATGACCGGCGCGCTGGAGAACGGGGTCACCAATCCCGATGAAATGATCGACTGCCAGATGGGCTCGATCGTTGTGGCCGGACGGCTGATTCATGACTGGCACCCCTTCGGAATTCTCAGCGTGCGTGACGTCCTGGCGAATTCCAGTGATGTTGGATCTATCAAGGTGGCCATGCGTCTGGGCGCGCCGAAGTTCTACGATGTGATTCATTCCTTCGGAATCGGACAGTTGACTGGAATTGAATTGCCCGGCGAAAACCGCGGCATATTGCGCCCCGTGGATAACTGGATGGCTAGCGCCATTGGGTCGGTGGCCATCGGACAGGAAGTTAGCGTGACTCCGGTACAAATTATTTCTGCGATTTCGGCGGTGGCCAACGGGGGAATGCTCTACAAGCCTCGAATTGTGAAAGAAATTCAAGGCGGGTCGCCGCTGCTGGTGGTTTCCCATCCTGCGCCGCAGCAAGTAACGGACGCGACAACTGCCGCTACCGTTCGAGGAATGATGGAGACGGTGGTGCTGTCCGGCACCGGCAAACTGGCACAGCTCAATGGATACACAGCAGCGGGCAAATCTGGGACCGCGCAGCAAATCGATCCAAACACCGGGCGCTACTCGCCGAATAAATACATTGCTTCGTTCGTCGGGTTCGCACCGGTGAACGAGCCGGCCATGACCATACTCATTGTGTTCGATTCGCCGGAGGGAGCACACCACGGGGGAGAAATCGGCGGGCCGGTTTTCAAGCGCATCGCGGAACAGGTGCTTGCGTATATGGATGTGGACTACGACATTCCGGGGCCATCCGCTGTGCAGACCGCGAAGAATGCCAAGCACCCGCACGAGCCGGAAGAGGATAGCAGCGCCGGAATTAACCAAGCGCGTTTTAAGGCGGCAAAAGATCAGCCCGATTCTCTGGAAGCTACGTCGCTCGCAGTTAGCGACGAAGACGCTGTGGTGATTCCGGATTTAGCGGGACAGACAGTTCGCGGCGTGACGGAAGAATGTTCGCGACTGGGCTTGGCGCCGTCGCTGATTGGCAGCGGAGTTGCCTTAGAACAGTCGCCTGAGGCGGGCGCACGCGTGCCGCGGGGAAGCCGGGTGGCCGTGCGCTTTGGGCGCATGGTGGCCGATGCGCGATCTAAAGATCTGCAAAGGAACGTAAATTGAGATTTGTAATGGAGCAAGGGACGGACGCTAATTCGGGAGGCAGCTCGGAGGCGCCCAAGGGACGCGAGTCAAGCTTGCAAGAAATATTGAGTGGAATCGAGCGAGTTGGCGCCAGCGGAGCTGCAGACCCTAAGATTTCTTCAGTGGCTTGTGACAGCCGCAAAGTCAGGGCTGCAGGATTGTTTTTCGCTTTGCCGGGACAAAAAGCGGACGGTAGTAAATTTGTAAGCGATGCAATCTCGCGTGGTGCGATCGCCATTGCGAGCGCCGAGCCGCGAAGCGCTGATGCCAGCGCCGCGATTACTTGGGTTCAACTGCTTCGCGGCGCAGAGCGCCGCGCGTTGGCTGTAGCAGCGGCGAATTATTACGGCCATCCCGCGAACGCGCTGAAACTTATTGGCGTGACCGGAACAAACGGAAAAACCACCACCACTTTTCTCGTCGATTCGATTTTGCACGCTGCGGGACTTACGACTGGGCGTATCGGCACCACCGGATACGAAACTCCGCGCGGGACTCGCACAGCAGTCAATACAACGCCTGAATCGTTGGACTTGCAGGAGATGTTTGCGGAAGTTCGCGACTCCGGCGGCACACACGCTGTTCTGGAGGTGAGTTCGCACTCGCTCGTCATGGAACGAGTGTGGGGAGGCCATTTCGCCGTTGCGATTTTTACTAACCTCACGCGCGACCATCTGAATTTTCATAAAACATTCGAAGAATATTTCGCCGCGAAGCGCCGCTTGTTTGAAGGTATGGGCGCAGGCGTTCCGGATGTCGCCGTGATCAATGCAGACGACCCTTATTCGCTGCGTCTGGAAGGGTTGGCGAAGCGCACGCTCAAATATGGGCTTACCGAGACCGCGGAGCTGACCACAAAAACGTTTTCGCTGCGGTTTGATGGGTTGTCATTCACCGCGCAAACGCCCGCGGGAAAAATCGAAGTGCGTTCGAAGCTCGTGGGGCGCATGAACGTGTACAACATTTTGAGCGCCATGGGAGCGGCCATCGCCCTGGAAATTCCGCGCGAGAAAATCGAAGAGGGAATCGCGAATCTGGAATTGGTTCCCGGACGTTTCCAACAAATTGACGAAGGGCAGCCCTTTCTGGTCGTGGTGGATTACGCACATGCCGACGACGCGATCCGCAACTTGATTACTACCGCGCGTGAACTGAACCCATCCGGACGAATCATCACGCTGTTCGGAGCGGGAGGCGAGCGCGACCGCTCCACACGTCCGCTGATGGGCGAAGCGGCTGGAGCCTTGAGCGATTTGGTGATTCTTACCGACGACAATCCTCGCAACGAGGACCCGCTGCTAATCATGAATGATGTGGTGGTGGGATTGCAGAAAGTGAATGCGAAGTACCGCATTGAACCGGACCGCGACGTGGCGCTGGAGATGGCCATCGACGAAGCGCAGCCTGGAGACATTGTATTGCTGGCCGGCAAGGGCCACGAAAATTATCAGATTTTGCGCGACCGCACGTTCGAATTTGACGACCGCGAAAAAGCTCGAGCGATTTTGAGGCGCAAGGGGTATTCCAAGAAAGGCGTCAAAAAGTAGCCATTTCGGGGCGAAATTTGCAGTGTTCGAAAATGTTTTTGAACCAGCAGTCTTGCGAGCGACCATTAGCCCTGGGGAGACGCAATGCGGTGGACAGCGGTTCAAGTGGCCGAAACTCTGGGTGTCGCGCTTCCCGCGGGCCTCGATCCCGTGGCCGGGATGGCCGGCGTCTCGATTGATTCTCGCGCGATTCAGCCTGGAGAACTGTTCCTCGCGATACGCGGTCCGCGTCACGATGGACACAACTTTGTCGCTGAGACACTTTCTCGCGGAGCTGTGGCCGGGGTGGTGGCGCGCGAAAGCTTACAAGAATATCCCGAGGATTTGCAGCGAAAACTATTCGCGGTGGACGACACGCTCGTCGCGCTGCACCGGCTGGCCTCGCGAGGCTGCGAGATCTGGCGGCGCGCGAAACCGGGCCGGCGAATCGGTGCGGTGGCGGGGTCCATCGGCAAAACAACCACGAAAGAAATCTTTGCGGCGCTTGTGGGCGCGCGGTTCCGCGTATTGAAAACGCAAGGAAATTTGAACAACGAATACGGGCTGCCGCTCACTTTGTTGCAACTTGACGATCAGTACGACGCGGCCGTGGTGGAAATGGGCATGTCGCATCGGGGAGAGTTGGCGCGGCTGGCACAGATTGCTCCGCCTGATGTAGGAGTGATTACGCGCATCGCGGTGGAGCACTTGGAATTTTTTTCGTCGATTGAAGAGATTGCGCTGGCGGAGCGCGAGCTAATCGAAAAGCTCGCATGGCCCCGTGCGACCGCGGTGCTCAACGCGGATGACGAGCGTGTGGCTCGCTTTGCGGATGTGGCGCGTGGCAATGTGATTTGGTTTGGAACGAGCGCGCGCGCGCAATTTCGCGCCGCAAAAATTCAGGAACGCGGCGTGGAAGGTTCGGCTTTTGAATTTGTTTTTCCAAGCGGACACACGCGTTTGGAATTGCCTTTGATCGGACGGCACAACGTGATGAATGCGTTGGCAGCTTTGGCGGCTGCGAGCGTGTGGGGCATCGGTGCCGCGGAAGCGCGAGAAGTTTTTCCGGTTCTTGTGCCCGCAGACAAGCGCGGCGAGGTAGTTCGATTCGAGAGCGGCCTCACAGTGATTAATGACAGTTACAACTCGAGCCCGACGGCTTTGAATGCACTGGCGCAGCTTCTTGCGAATACTTCCGGATATCGCAGGCGAATTCTTGCGGCTGGAGAAATGCTTGAACTTGGAACCAGTTCCGCGGAATTGCATCGCGAATGCGGAAGGTTCGCGGGAGCATTGAAAGGAATCGATTGGATTGTCGGGGTGCGCGGCGATGCAGCGACGCTTATCCGCTCGTCGATCGAAGCTGGCCATCCAACCGAGCGCACAAAGTTTTTTGACAATGCAGAGGACGCCGCGAAATTTCTAGCGGAATTCGTTGCCGCGGGAGATTTGCTGCTGCTGAAGGGTTCTCGCGGCGTGAAGATGGAAAAAATCCTGGAGGCCATCGAAGCGCGGCGCAAGAAAATCGGGTCGGCCGCCGGCACAGAAACAATCGAAGCGGGACCAAAAGGCACGCGCTGATGCTCTACTACCTTTTTTATTACGTGCTGCGGCCTTATTTCAGCCCGCTGAACGTTTTTCGTTACATCACGGTTCGCACCGCGGTTGCCAGTGTCACGGCTTTGTTGCTTTCTCTGGTGATGGGGCCGTGGGTGATCGAACGGCTGCGCGCGTTGCAGGTGAAACAATACATTCGCGAGGAAGGTCCCAAGGCGCATCAAAAGAAAGCAGGAACACCGACCATGGGTGGCGTTTTGATTGTTGCTGCCATCGTGATTC
>JABDEK010000009.1 GCA_013287135.1 Acidobacteriota bacterium
GTTGCGGATTCGCACGAAGAGGCGGTGGCGCCGTTGGATGGCGCTGGTTCGAGTGGGAGCAAACCCGCGTTGGCTTCTATTGCCAACATTTCAGGGGACAGTGAATCGATTTCGCCGACGGAGTACCGGCTGCAATTTCGATTTGCGGATGGCAATTCTTGGGAGGGATACGATCCTTACGCGTTTCCGCCGCTGCTCACGGACTACGACTTGTACCTTTCGGGCGAAGGCACACATTACCTGAAATACGAAAAGCAGGGCGCGCACATGCGGGAAATTAATGGCGTGCGAGGTGTGCACTTCGCGGTGTGGGCGCCGAATGCACAGCGGGTGAGCGTGGTGGGCGATTTCAATTTTTGGGACGGGCGCGTCCACACGATGCGCAACCGCGGCGTGAGCGGGCTGTGGGAGCTTTTTATTCCGGGGCTGGATGAAGGCGCGCTGTACAAGTTTGAGATACGTTCGCGGTACGGAAATTTTGTGAGGCTGAAATCCGATCCATACGGATTCGCGGCGGAGCTGCGGCCGAAAAGCGCGTCGGTGGTCTCCAATATTGATAACTACGAATGGAAAGATGCGGAGTGGATGACGGCGCGCGCGGCGCGGGACTGGCAGCATGCACCGATGGCGGTGTACGAGCTGCACGCAGGTTCGTGGAGGCGTAAGACTTCCGAAGGAAACCGCTGGCTCACTTATCGCGAACTGGCGGAAGAGCTGATTCCCTACGTGAAGCGGCTGGGGTACACGCATATCGAGCTGCTGCCGATCATGGAGCATCCCTTCGATGGTTCGTGGGGATACCAGACGGTGGGGTACTACGCGGTGACGCCGCGCTACGGCTCGCCCGCGGATTTTATGTTTTTCGTGGATTGTTGCCATCGAGAAGGCATTGGAGTTTTTCTGGATTGGACGCCGGCGCATTTCCCGCGCGATGCGCACGGGCTTAGTTTTTTCGACGGCACGCATCTTTACGAGCATGCGGATCCGCGGCGTGGGGCGCATCCGGATTGGGGAACGCTAGTTTTTAACTACGGACGCAACGAAGTGCAGAATTATTTGATCTCGAATGCGCTCTTCTGGATGGACAAATATCACATGGATGGACTGCGAGTGGATGCGGTGGCGTCGATGCTCTATTTGGACTATTCGCGCAAGCCCGGCGAGTGGATACCGAATCCGTACGGCGGGCGCGAGAATCTGGAAGCAATTGATTTCATAAAGAGGCTAAACGAGGTGTTGCACAAGCGGCATCCGGGTGCGTTGATGATTGCGGAGGAGTCCACGTCGTGGCCGGCGGTTTCGCGTCCTACGTACGATGGCGGGCTGGGATTCGATCTGAAATGGAATATGGGCTGGATGAACGACACGCTGCGCTATTTTGCGCTGGACCCGATTCACCGGCAGTTTCACCACAATGAGCTGACCTTTTCGATGATTTACGCGTTTAACGAAAATTTTATCTTGCCGCTTTCGCATGATGAGGTGGTACACGGCAAGCGTTCGCTGCTGGAAAGAATGCCGGGGGACGAATGGCAGAAGTTTGCGAACTTGCGGCTTTTGTACGGCTACATGTACGCGCACCCGGGGAAAAAACTTTTGTTCATGGGAGGCGAGCTGGCGCAGCGGAATGAATGGTCAGAGACGGTCTCGATCGATTGGCGGCTGGAAGATTCGCCGCCGCATCGCGGAGTTCAGCGGCTGGTGGAGGATTTGAACCGGCTGCATAAGACGGAAGCGGCGCTGTACGAAGTTGACTTCGAATGGCCGGGATTTGAATGGCTGGAAGCGAATGACAACGCGGCCAGCATTCTTTCGTTTATCAGACGCGCGTGTGACAAAAGCAACTTCGTCGTTGCGGTGTGCAATTTCACTCCGGTGGTGCGCGAAAATTATCGCGTGGGTGTGCCGGAAGAAGGCTTTTATCGCGAGATCCTGAATACCGATTCGCAATATTACGAAGGAAGCGGCAATGGGAATGAAGGCGGCCTTGCCGCCGAGCCTGTGCCGTGGAATGGGCGTCCTTATTCGCTGAAGATCCGAGTCCCTCCGCTGGCGGCTGTTTATTTCAAGATTCAGAGGCAGTAGTCCATGCAAATGCGGAAGCAGATCTAGTCTGGTCCAAAACTTCGGTCCAAACCAGTGAGCAGATCCCTCGAACTGCGTCCCGCCCCCGAAAAATCCGGGGCAAGCAAAGGCGCGCGGGACTCCGCTCCCTTCCTTGGTCCGGGCAGGCGGGATGACCGTTTTGAGTGATTTCTTGGGAAAGCACGGAACATTTGCGATGGAGGCTCCGTACCTAGGAGCAGGAAGAGCACGGGAGGCTTCCCCAAAATGAGAAAACGACTTTGCGGGATTGGGATGATCTGTGTGTTGGCAGGGATGGTGGCAACCGCGCCAGCAGCGATGGCGGGGCCGACCGAACGATATCTGCATGTGAAGGTTGAGGACGCCTCGAAGGGCGAGAGCGTGAATGTGAACGTGCCGCTTTCGATGGCGGAGAAGATTTTGCCGACTATCAATAAAGGCGATATGCACAACGGGCATGTGAAGATCGGGCATGCGGATATGGACGATGTGGATATTCGCGCGCTGTTGGACGCCGTGCGCGCGGCTCCGGACAACGAGTTCGTTACGGTAAAAGAAAAAGATCAGGATGTGCGCGTAGCGAAGTCGAATGGAAATCTGGTGGTGCACGTTCGCGACGGAAATAAAGGTGGGCAGAAGGTGGACATCACGGTTCCGATGAAGGTTGTGGATGCGCTGCTGTCGACGGCCAAGGACAACGAGCTGGATGTGTCGGCGGCAATCAAAGCGCTAAGCGATGCGGGCGATTCTTTGCTGGTTACGGTGGAAGATGCATCGCAGCACGTTCGCATTTGGGTGGACTCGAAAGGCAGCCAAGAATAGCAGGCCAAATTCCGGCGGAGGTGATTTGTGATTTTATTCGGGAAAGTTGCGTTAGGAGTGGTGGGAACAGCGGTGGCCGGCGTGGGACTGCTTTGCAGCGAAGGATTGGTAGAGGTGAAAGTGGTGGAGCGGCAGCCGCAAGTGCATCACGTGTACGTGATCGCACCGGCGATGCTCGCGTCAATCGCCGTGCATTTCGCGCCGCAAAAGGATTTGTCGCACGCGGCCGCCGAAATTCGTCCATGGATGCCGACGATCCGCGCAGCACTGGACCAATTACGCGAGACCGACGACATGACGCTGGTGGAAGTGAAAGAGCCCGGTGAGCACGTGCGTGTGGCGAAAGAAGGTGGATCGATCGTGGTGGACGTGGAAGACAAAGACGACACGGTCCACGTTTCCACACCGATCCGCGCGATTTCGAGCACGATGGAACAGCTTGCCGCTGCGGGCCCCTCCCTCTAGCAAGAGACGCAACGGAAACCCGGCACTGACGGTCACAGCAAGGCCGCTGGCAAGCCCGTCAGCGCCGGAGAGTTTTTGGCGGAATCCAGTAGACTTCTTCCTTCAAGGATTGTTTGGGAAAACCGCGGCGGAGAAGAATCCCCTTCCCTAGTTCAATCATTTGAGGATGGCCGCATAGATAGCCGGTGGTGTCTGAACCGGATAACTCCCAGCGGTCGGTGTATTTGCGAATGATGTCTTCCACGCGGCCAGTTTCACCGCGCCATTCGGTGTCTTCATACGGACGGCTGACGGTGGGAACGTAAGTCAGCCACGGCGCTTTCGATGCGAGTTCTGCGATTTCCTCGTGATAGCCGAATTCCCAGGAGCGGCTGGCAGCATTGACTAGATAAAGGTGGACGTCAGCGGGAAAGCGGTTTTCGGTGGAATCTTTGTAAAGCGTGCGGAGATAGGCCATGTAGGGAGCTACGCCGGTGACGGTGCTGAGCAACAGATGATTTTTGTGGCCGCTTTTCAAATCCAAGGTGAAGCGGCCTTTGGCGATCTTGCGCAGGGAGACTTCGGCGCCAGACCGAAGAGCGTGCAGCAGCGGAGTGAGTTCGCCTCCGGGGACCAGCTCGATGAAAAGCTCGAGTTCGGGTTCGTAGGGCGACGAGACGATGGAGTAAGCGCGCTCAATGAGTTTCTCCGGAGTCTGCACGCCGAGAGTGGCGAATTGTCCGGCTGCAAAATCGTATGGGCCGCCGGGATCGAGACGAATCTTCCAAAGTCCGGCGGAAAATTCATCGCGATGGGTAATCCGCGCCCGATAGAATTTTTCTTCTGCAGAACGCATATGCGTTTCTCTCTGTAGGGGTTGCTCGGCGTCGTCTTTGCTTCACAAATCCTTACATATAAAAACAAATAGACGTCCCGACTCCAGCGGAACGTCTTTTGAACGAAAGATTACTTTAAGTCAGCTTACTGGTTCGGCGATTGCTGCTGTTGTTGCATGAACCCTTGTGGGTTGAAGGGTTGAGGCGTGCCGGTGATCTGGTCTTTCGCGCCCGTGACGACCTTGGTCAATTCCATGGAGGTGTCATTCGACTTGGACTTCACCAAGCCGTAGGGAGAAATCTTTTGGGAGACCCAAACTTCGCCGCCGCCGTTTTTCGTACGGTAATGCTGGCAGGTGAATGTGCCGGCGGGCACGGTGATGGTGTCGCTGCCCAAATCCTCGGCGTCGGAGCGAACGTCAGCGGGCTGCGTTGCCCGATCCTGATGCATCATTTGCATGGGCATTTCCATGGGCGGACGGCCGGGCATCTGCATGATCATGCGGGAGACATGAGTGTCTGAGCCGTTGAGAACCATCAAGCTCTTCATGATCATTTGACCGCTGCCCTGGTTGAAGGACATCTCGTACCAATAGGCGTCTTTTCCGTCGACTTGTTCTTTGCCGACGATTGCGATCTGCATCTCGGTCTTATCGCCCTTGGCGGGCTGCACCGTGTAAACCGCGCCTGCGCCAACGACGGGGTTCCAAAACCCCATCACGTGGGGCGCCGAGAAGCGGCCCATCTGAGCTGATGCTGCGCAGGCCAGCAGGCTGCAGAACAGTGCAGCTACCGCGAAGCGTATTGGAATGTTTTTCATCGAAGCTCCTCGCGAGATTGAGATTACTTACGGAATTTCGACTTAGAGATCGCGTCCCTGATTATCCTGCATTTTAGAAACATCGAAGGTCACATGAATTTTTGCGCCGTTCACATTGCAAACGAAATCGACACCCTTTTCATCTTCGGGGATAGCGGGCTCGCCGTTGTCAGCCTTCTTGGGAAAAATGAAGGCGACCGCTTGGACTTTCTTGCCGTCGGCGGTGCGGCTGATCTGAACTTTCGTGGGCGAAATTTTTTCTTTGGATTTTTTGTCGATCAGCTCCGCGCTGTTCTTTAGCGTGTCCTCGTCTGCGGATTGAAAAGGCCGCATGTCCGGTCCAGTGAGCGCGATTTCGTAAACGTCGGGTGGGTTGGCGAGTTGCTTTTCGGCGTCTTCCGGTTTTAGCTGGCCGGCCAATTCCGCGCTGCGTGCTGCAGCTCTTTGGACTGTGCGCGCGGAAACCCAGCGCACGGCGAAGGTTACCTGTGGCTTTGGATCACCAGGTCCCGGCTGAGGAGCGCCAGGTGTTGCTCCCACGCTGGGATTGGCCGCTGCGGATGGGCTGGTGCCCATCTTTCCTCCGGCAGCGGGTGCGCTTGTGGAACCACTGGGAAGCTGGCTCGAATCGGCGGCCGGGATATCTTTTAGGTTGGTCCAGGTGGCATCCACTTGAATGACTTTGGACCAGGGCGAGTCACCGAGAATTTTGCGAACGTCTTTGTCGTCCCATTGCTGATAAGGTTTGGCTTTCCACGGATCGTTGTTGCCGGCAAAAACTACAACGGCCAGCACGATCATCGCAGAACCAATTAAGATAGCTTTACGCATGAAATGTTTTCCTCGCTGGAATGTTAAGCAAGTTCCCCAAATGTAGGGCGTACTCTAACGACTGACTGACTTTGCCGCAAGCGGATTTTCACCAGAGGGCTGGGCAGCTTCGGTGGTCCGCGGTGCGCCGAAGACACGTTCCAAACGATAGACCGGGCTTTCGCGAGATTCAAAGTGCGTGCGCATGAGCAACTCGCCAACCAAACCGACGGCGAGCAGTTGCACACCGAACAAACATAACATCATCCCCAAAACGAGAAGCGGTCCGTGCTGGAGAAAAATTGACACGCCCCAGAAGATTTTCTCAAGGAGCAAAACAAAAAGTATTAGGCCTCCGACGAACATGCCCACCAGTCCCGTGGGACCGAAAAAGTGCAGCGGGCGGGTCATGTAACGCATCAGGAAGCGAATGGTGATGATGTCGAAGAAAACACGTAGGGTGCGTGAAATTCCGTAATGGGACTTGCCGCCGGGGCGGACGATATTTTTTATGGGGATTTCGACGATGCGCGCGCCGTTCCAGGCCGCAAGCGCGGGGATGAATCTGTGCATTTCACCGTACAGAGGAATGTCTTTTATGATCTCGCGGCGATAGACCTTAAAGGTGGTGCCGAAGTCGTGGATGTCCACGCCAGATAGTTTGCTCATCATCCAATTTGCGATTCGCGAAGGCAGACGCCGAAGCAGAAAATTGTCTACGCGTTTTTCACGCCAGCCGCTAACGATGTCGGAATTTGTGGCTTCGAGAGCGGCGAGAAGCTTGGGTATGTCTGCGGGATCGTGCTGGAGATCTCCGTCCATGGAGATGATGATGTCGCCGGAGGCAAAATCGAAGCCGGCGGCGAGCGCGGTGGTCTGTCCATAATTTCGCTTCAGGCGCAGGACGGCGACGCGAGAATCTTCATCGGCAATGGCGGCTAGTATTTGGGGCGTAGCGTCGGAGCTTTGGTCGTCCACGTAAACAAATTCAACGGGATCGTAGCGGCCGGTCATCACTTCGCTTAGGCGCTCGTGAAGTTCGCGGACGCTTTCCTGCTCGTCGTGGAACGGGACGACGATGGAGTAGCGGGGTGGCACGGCGCGCTCAGGCTGCATTCTGCTAGTTTAACTCGCGATAGGTAATTAGGCGAATGTCCCTTTCCACGACGGCGCTCTTTACGGCAGGGTCGAGAAGGGCGGACATTTCGGTGTGGCGGTGCATTTGCAGGCGCGAGCCGGACTTGGCGAGGTCGTCGTCGCAGATGCCGGGGTGGAGCATGATTTCGCTGGAACCGTCGGGAAGTGTGTCAATCATGCGACGCAGGGCGGCTGGGCCGAGACTGCCAGTCATCGCTAAGCCTAAGAAATTATTGGGAGTGAGCAAGCCGTAGTTGCGGACGATGGCTTGGAACCACGGTGTGACGGTGCGCGCGGCTGCGGCGGCGAGGAGTTCCAGGGTATGGCTCGAATTTGCGTCACGAGTGCTCTGCCAGGAATCTCGAAGATTTTCCATGGGTTTACGAACGCGCGTGATTCCGAGCGCTTTGCCAACGCGCGCCAGGGATTCCATCACTTTGGGATGGGCGTGGGTGTGCTTGTGGGTGTCCAGATGTGTTGGCTCGATTCCTGCGGCGCGGATTTTTTCGATTTGGGCGCGCATTTCGCGTTCGATCGCTTTCGTTCGTATGAATCCGGCGGTGAGTCTTGCGACGAACAGGCCGAGTGATTCAGGGAGATTTCCGTTTTCGTCGGCCAAGGAAGAAATTTTCTCTTTTGGCCCAACGGCCGGACCGCCGACGAGAACTAGGTGGCATCCCACGCCCAATCCTGGATTTAATTTGGCTCTGACGACGGCATCGTCGAATTCCGGGCCATTGGCCATTAACGTGGCGCTGGTGAGAATTCCGTCGCGGTGGGCGCGGATAATTCCTTCATTCACACCCCGGGTCATTCCGAAATCATCTGCGTTGAGGATGAGTTGTTTCATTTAGCTGAGTGCATCTCGATGCAGAAAATCCATGATAACACGAGGGCATGAACGACAAAGCTAGTTGGGAGCGTTGTTGGAGAAGCTCAGCGAACCCGGAAAGAAAATTAAATTTTCCGGGAAAGCAATTCGAAAGCCAATCGTCCTGGAACCGCGAAAGAAGTGTTAACGGACTGTAAAAGTTTTCAACAGTTCTGTTGAAAAGCGTGTGGAAAAGGACGGCTTTAGAATCGGAACGATGCGCCCAGCAATGGCTTACTTCACTTTGCACTGTTTGTGTGCAGTTGACGCGAAAAATAAAAAGATAACTGGCTGCGAGGATTGATTTTTATTTTCTGCCGGCTGAAATGGGATTATCCAAGCTAGCAATTCCAACTCGGGAAAAAATTTGAGGATGGAAGGAAATTGTTAGTACCAGTGCGGCGGAGGATCCAGCTTGATCTGGACGGTTTCGGAGTCGGTGTTGAACTCGTACCATTTTCCAAACGTGTGCCAGCCTTTTGCTACTACTTGAATCAAAATTCTGCCTTGCGGAACGTCCGTCACCTTCACAGAACCGTCTTGATTGGTCTTAAAGTTCAGTTCGGCGAGCTTATCGTGGTGAAACAACCCCCCCGACTCGTTGAATCGGATATAAACGCTGGCATTGCCGACCGGCTTTCGGTCCGCCCCAGTGACTTCGATGCGTAGTTTGACGGTGGCGGGTTCGGAGGATTTCTTGTCTTTGTCTTTTTTATCTGGCGGAGGGGTTTGCGTTTGCGCGGGCGGTGGTTGCGCCGGCGTGGAGGACTGATTCGGACTAGCGATCGCGGTACGCGGGCATACCGAAAAAATCAGGAGCAGAGTGAAGAGAGCGAAACCTGAGAGGTTAGACAGAAATCTCTGGGGGGCTGTCGCAGCCTTCATAGGACTTCTTTTACAGCAATCGTAAGTGGCTCTCAAGCCCAAAGAATTCAAGGACCGCCAAGATCCGCTTTGGTTGGTTTACTCGCGCTGCCCAGGCGCTGATGGTGTGGAGATTACATCGCTCTGACGTATGATGATTGCAGGAACTGGAGGCCAGCGATGGGTTTTTCGACCGATGCAATTCACGTGGGGCAGGAGCCGGACGCCCTCACCGGAGCGATTGTGGCTCCGATCTACCAGACCTCCACCTACGTGATCGATGAAATGGGCCAAAGCAAGGGGTACGACTACGCGCGGACGAACCATCCCAACCGCAAGGCGCTGGAGCGCACGATTGCGAAACTGGAGGGTGGGCAGTCGGCATACGTTTTTACTTCGGGGATGGCCGCGATTGATTCCGTTTTCCGGCTTCTGCGTCCGGGAGATCACGCGATTCTTTCTGAGGCGGTTTACGGCGGAGTTTTCCGCCTGACGACGCAACTGCTGGTTCAATTTGGGATGGAATTCAGCTACGTGGACACGTCTTGCATGGAAAAAGTGAAGGCGGCGATCAAGCCGAGCACGAAGATGCTTTATGTTGAGACGCCGACGAATCCGACAATGATCGTCACAGACCTGGCGGCGATTTCGAAGCTGGCGCGAGAAAGAAATCTGACGCTTGTAGTGGACAACACTTTTCTAAGTCCTTATTTGCAGCAACCGATCGCGCTGGGAGCGCACATCGTGGTCCATTCCATGACGAAATACTTGAACGGGCACAGCGATTGCGTGGGCGGGGCGGTGATTCTGACACGCAAGGAAGATGCCGAGAAAATATATTTCGTGCAGCGGTCGGCTGGAGCGGGGCTTGCGCCGATGGATTGTTTCTTGGTTTCGCGCGGTGTTAAGACCCTGGCTGTTCGTATGGACCGGCATGACTCGAATGGGATGGCGGTGGCGAAATATTTGGAAAACCATCCGAAAGTGAAGAAAGTGATTTATCCGGGACTGGAGTCGCATCCGCAGCATGCGATTGCCAAGCGGCAGCAGAAGGGATTTGGCGGGATGTTGTCGTTTGACTTGGGGTCACTCGAGGCGGCGAAGACGTTGCTGAATCATGTGCGAATTTGTTCGTTGGCGGAAAGTTTGGGAGGAGTGGAGACGCTGATCTCGCATCCGGCTTTGATGACGCATGCGTCCATGCCGCCGGAGAAGCAGAAGGAAGTCGGGATCACGCAGGGGTTGATTCGGCTTTCGGTTGGGATTGAGGATGTGGAAGATTTGATTGCGGATTTGGATCAGTCGCTGGCGCAGGTCTAGCGGCAAGCAACAAAATTTTGGCGCCGCAAACCAGTCCTCCTGTAACTTGGTAAGGAGGCTAGAGCCAATCTCCGCTGAGTGCCATTCCAGAAATGAATCCTGCGCCTAACATGGTCCCTAGCGCAATCAACCTAACCGCTACGGCAAACCGTCGCGGTCCCTTCATCCGGTAAACCCAGTAAGCGTCCAAGAAAAGCGAAGCGACGAACAAGGGGTGGGAGGCCCAAACGGCCGACGTGTTCGGCATTGGACGCGGCCCAGTCTCAGGATGGACGGCCACAATCACGGCAATAGCAAGAGTCGCCGGAGTGAGCAAGTAGCCGGCGAAAACAAGCCAATATTCGCTCTTCCATCGGTCGCGGCTAAAAGGTCGCTGCATCGCCCAGCGCCGCTCCAAGATTTGCGATGAGCGCCCGTGTCACTAAAGAAAAAGCCCAAGCGAAAAGAAAATCCAAGCTCCATTGAAAGTGCCTCAGAACGCCGTCCACGAAAATGACATAGAAGCGTCACTTCAGAAACTCTTGGCCCACCATTTACGGGTTAGCGCGCG
Source organism: Acidobacteriota bacterium (assembly GCA_013287135.1). Taxonomy (GTDB): domain Bacteria; phylum Acidobacteriota; class Terriglobia; order Acidiferrales; family UBA7541; genus Palsa-295. The sequence goes on from JABDEK010000009.1 coordinate 10,560, forward strand.
ACGGATTCTGACATCCAGTCGAGGTAGTCTAGCGCGCCAGCCGCGATCGGCAACGCGATGATTTCGGGGACGTCGTAGCTATGCAGGCGCTTCACTGTGGCTTTCAATTTGGGGAAACGGGCTTTCGTCGTTTTGATGATTAGCAGAAATTCTTTCGCGGATTCCACAGTTCCCTTCCAGCGGTAGACGGACTGCACGGGGCTGGCTAAAATGTTCGCGCAGGCGGCCAGGCGTTGTTCAACCAGGGCGCGGGCGATTTTGCGGGCTTCTTTTGCCGTAGCGCAGGTGACCAGGACCACGATCTTGTTGGTCATCTCAAAATTCTCTGTGTCTTTACTTATACGCCGCGCATCATTTTGAATGTTGTGTGGTTGCGGCTTGGGGGCCAAGATACAATAGGCGTCCGTGACGAACCAAGCGATACATTTCGGAACTTCTGGCTGGCGCGGCGTGATTGCCGACGACTTCACGTTTGGCGGAGTGCGTCGCGCGTCGGCTGCGGTAGCGGAACACGTTCTAGCGCAAACGAAATCGGCGACGCTGGTAGTTGGCTACGATATGCGATTCTTCTCGCCGGAATTTGCACGCACTTCGGCGGAAGTGCTGAAAGCGCATGGCTGCCGTATTCTCTTCTGCCAGGAGCCCACGCCTACTCCGGTGATTGCGCACGCGATTATTTTCAACAAACTGGCCGGTGGCGTGAACATTACGGCCAGTCACAATCCCTGGGACTATAACGGGCTGAAATATTCCGGGCCGGAAGGCGGGCCGGCAGCAGTGGAAACCACCAAGGATATTGAGAAGCGCGCCGCTGCGCTGCCTGAGGACAAGACTCCGTACCACGAGGTGGAAGATAAATTCGAAGCTATCCATCCGCGCGAAGCTTACTTTGCGCAACTAAAGAAAATGATTCGCTTCGACGTGCTGGCGAAAGCGAAGGGCAATTTCGTTTGCGACGCGGTGCACGGGTGCGGGGCGGGATGGCTGGATCGGATTCTGAAAGAAGACGGGCTGGCGGTGACTGAAATTCGCTGCACCCGCGATGTTTTGTTTGAAGGCAAGGGGCCGGATCCGTCGGAAGAAAATCTTGGGCTGCTGAAGAAAACGGTTCTGGAGAAAAAAGCGCTGGCCGGACTGGCGACCGATGGCGACGCCGACCGCTTCGGAATACTGGACCGCGACGGCGCGTTCATCGACCCGAATCACATTCTCGGACTTGCCTTCGATTATTTGCTGGAGACGCGCGGATACAAGCTGGGAGCGGCGCGCAGCGTGGCTACTTCGCACATTCTGGATGCGGTGGCGAAATTGTACAGCGTTCAAATTTATGAGAGTCCGGTGGGTTTCAAATACGTTGGCCCGTTCCTGCGCGATGACAAAATCGCGATTGGCGGCGAAGAAAGCGCGGGAATGACCATTCGCGGGCATCTGCCGGAGAAAGACGGTATTCTGGCGTGTCTGCTGGTGGCGGAAATGATTGCGGCGCGGCAGACTTCCCTGCGTGAGCAGCTTCAGGATTTGTTTCGCAGAGTGGGACGCGAATATTGGCCGGTGCGCGTGAACTTGCCACTTTCCGACGATGCGCACAAAAAGCTAGTGGAGCGTTTGAAAAATGATCCAAGCGAATTCGCGGGCAAGCGAGTAGTAAACGTGAATCGACTCGACGGAATGAAATTGGCGTTTGAAGATGGAGCGTGGGTGTTGATACGTCCCTCTGGAACCGAGCCCGTAGTGCGCATTTACGCTGAGACCGCTAGCGTGGCGGCTTCGCAAAAATTGGCAGAGGAGGCGCGCAAGTGGATTACGACGCAAGCGGCCGCCAAGTGAACAAGCAAGAGACGGCGAAGACTCCCACGAGCGAGCCGAGCGTCGGATTCTTTGAGCAGCTCGGGCAATTTTTCCGGCGGAACAGTTACTTGTTCCTGATCCTAGGTTTCGCTTTGCTCTTGCTTCAAGATATTTTCGGCACGCACGGCGTGCTGGCGATGCGGCAATCCCAAAAGCAAGCCGAGGAAATTCGGAAAGACATTAAGCGTTTGGATGATGAAAATCAGCGGATGCAGGATCGCGTGAAGGCGCTGAAGAGTGATCCGGCGGCGATCGAGAAAATTGCGCGCGAAGAAATGAAGCTGTCGCGGCAGGGCGAAGTGATATTTCAGACACAGCCGAAGCCTGCTAGTGAATTGCAAAACCCCCCATCCCATCCGTATAGTCCCACAAAAAAGCCTTAGCTTTGCGCGGCCGGACGTAAAGTTCGTTTAAACCACGCAATTATTTCCCTGCGATGGTCTTTCCAGGTGGTTCGCGCGAGTGAGAGAAGAACCATCGCGGCGGTAATAATCAGAAAACCGAGCGTAGCCATGGGGATGGACTCGCCCTCTTTCTTCATAATGGAAAATCTACCGTAAACGAATTCGATGTGCACCCAATAGACAAACAAGGAAGTTTGGCCCATCTGGATTAACGGGCTGAATCCTACCTGGCCGAGGCCCCAGCGGCACCAGGCATAACTTGCGAAGACGATCACCAGCATGATGGCTACGCGCGCGAGGAAGAAATTGGGACTGGTGTGCCAGTAATCGTAATCGGGATAGATTTGCAAGGTGCGTCCATCTAGCCATTGTGAAAGATAAAACAGCGCCACACCCGCGACGCCGCACGCGAAGGTTACTTTTTCCAAATTATTTTTCCCCCAATCGCTGAAGAGAAGATAGCCCAGAGCTAGACCCGCGAAGGCAAATCCTGCCCAGGGAAAAATCGGGAAGAGCCAGGGCTGCGGGGCCTTGAAAGTGTGGACGCCGTTAATGTAGGACTCGAGATACCAGGGGAGCCAGCGCGGACGCCAAGTGGTGTAAAGAAATGGCGTGGCCAGCGCGATTGCGGCCGCGGTTATGAGGGCCACGGCGGCGTTGGCTCCGCGGCTTTGCGTCAAGCGTCCTACAATTCCCAACAAGAGGATCGAAATGCCGATGGTGTTCAAGATGTCCACACGGAGCAAATCGGTCCAGGGAGCCCAAGGAATGCCGAGAAGATATTCCTGCACGCGGAAAAGCAACCCGAGGCCGAGTATTTCCGCGCCGCGAAGAATGGTGGTCCAAGCAATCTGATTTGGCGTAGCGCCTTTCTTGCGCATTTTGTCAGAGACCAGCGCGAAGGAAACTCCCGCAAGAAAAAGGAAAAGGGGCGCGGGGATGGTTCCGCTAAGCTGCGACCATTTAAGGACTCGCGACTGGCGCGCCGCTCCGCCCAGCCAGGAATCGTATGAATGGACTTCAAACATCAACAGGCAGGCGAAACCGCGCATCCAGTCAATGTAAGCGAGGCGCTGTGGTTTGCCGGGCTGTTCGGTGGCGTTCAAGCCGCACAAGAATCGCCGAGAGGCAAACGCAAAGCAAGTTTTTCTCGGAAGCTCCGCGCAGTTCAGTAAAATCCTGCTGTGGCTAATGGCAATTCAAAATCCTGGGAACTGAAGCTTCCGATTGCTTTCGCGGTGTGGGTTCCGATTGTTGTTTTTGTGATCCTGCTGGGTTTCCGGCTTGGTTATGAGGGGCGGCGTTACGGCATGGCCCTCAGCGTTGCCGCTGTGCTATTCGCGTTTGAATTTTTTCTGGCTTGTCCGTCTGTTCTGGATCGCGCCCGAAAATTCCTGGGTGAACATGGCGGAGTGCTCGCGACGCTGGTGCCTCTGTTCGCCGTCCTGATTTACACCACGACCGTTACCGGCAATTGGAAAATGGCGCTAGCGGGCGCGGCTTATTGCGTTTTGCCGCCGTTGCTATTGGCGCGCAGCACGGGCAAGCCGTCGGGGACTTGGGAAGATTACGCGGCGGCGCTAATCGTTTGGCTGCCAGTGGAATTCCGTTGGATGTATCACGTGTTTCCCTACCCCGGGGAACTCTCGCACACGCTGACGATCTTGTTAGCGCTTAGCACGGGCATTGCTGCGTTCGTTTTGCTGCGGCGTATGGACGGAATTGGCTACGAGATTGTGTGGCGGCGCAGATTTAGCGCGAATGTGGCGATTCATTTCCTGATTTTTGCAGCGATCGCGGCGCCGTTGGGAATGCAAATGGGCTTTCTGAAGTTTGATCCGACAATTGCGCGGCTGCGCTCGCTTCCCTTGGCCACGGTGGGAATTGCATTTTTTACGGCTTGGCCGGAAGAATTCCTGTTTCGCGGCGTGCTGCAGAATCTGCTTTCACGGACTTTGAAGAATCAGTGGACCGGGCTGGCGATTGCTTCGGTGATTTTCGGATTTTCGCACATCCTGCACGCGCCGTTTCCAAACTGGAAGTATGTTTTTCTGGCGACCATCGCGGGACTGTTTTACGGGCACGTTTGGATGAAGACGGGATCGCTGTTCCCCGGCGCGCTGGTACACGCGCTGGTGGACATTTCTTGGCACCTTTTGTTTCGCTGAGCTTGCCGAACGGAAAGACTAGCGAACTACGCCCTGAAGAGGGCTGGACGCGGTGGCGTACAACTTTTTCGGGATGCGGCCAGCAAGGAACGCCTTGCGGCCAGCTTCCACGGCAGCGCCCATGGCTTCGGCCATCATCACGGTGTCTTGCGCTTCCGCAATCGCGGTGTTCATCAGGACGCCGTCGGCGCCAAGCTCCATGGCGATAGCGGCATCCGACGCGGTTCCCACACCTGCATCTATTATCATCGGAACTTCTGTGATGCGTTCGCGCAGAATCTGCATGTTCGCGGTATTTTGAATACCCATCCCTGAACCGATGGGGGCGCCGAGCGGCATTACAGCGGCGGCTCCGGCATCGATTAGTCTACGCGCGACGATCAAGTCGTCGTTGGTGTAAGGCAGTACGACGAAACCTTCGGCGACCAGAGTTTTCGTGGCGCGAATCAACTCTTCCGTGTCGGGAAAAAGTGTTTGCTGGTCGCCGATCACTTCCAGCTTGACCCATTCGGAGAGGCCCACTTCGCGTCCGAGGCGGGCGGTGCGGACGGCTTCGTCCGCGGAATAGCACCCAGCGGTATTGGGCAAAATAAAAAAATTCTTGCGGTCGATGTAATCGAGAAGAGATTCCTTCGATTTATCGGTAAGGTTCACGCGGCGAATCGCTACCGTGACCATATCGGCGCCGGAAGCTTCGTGCGCGCGGCGCATTTCTTCGAAGCTGCGATACTTGCCGGTGCCAACGATCAGGCGCGAATTGAATGTTTTTCCAGCAATCACCAAGTGGTCTACCATCGAAATCTCCTGAACTATAGTAACGCTCGCGGGCGCGGCTCCTCTACGTCGGCATAAAGCTTTGCGATTAAATCCTGATAGCGGCTCTCAATCACGCGCCGTTTCATTTTCAGCGTATAAGTCAGTTCGCCGTTTGCGAAAGTAAAATCCTGTTCGAGTAGCGCGAAGCGTTTTGGTTTTTCGTATTGCGCAAGCGCCGAGGTCAGCCGCTCGATTTCGCGCGAGAGCAGGTCGCGGACCCAGGGGTCGGAAGTCATCTGAGACGGTCCGGGAAAATCTTTACCGTGCTTTTGAGCTTCCTGCTGCATGGCTGCGAAGTTTGGAACGATTAATACCGCGACGAACTTGCGCTTGTCACCCACTACGATGGCATTGGTGACGTACCTAGACTGTTTCAGGAGATTTTCGATCATGGCGGGCGCAACAAACTTTCCAGCCGCGGTTTTCAACAATTCTTTTTTGCGGTCGGTAATGATTAGATATCCGTCTTCGTCAAGTTTTCCGATGTCACCGGTGCAAAGCCATCCATCGGGCGTCAAAACTTCCTCCGTCTCTTTCTGTTTGTGGAAATAGCCTTCCATGACGCAGGGACCTTTCACCAGAATCTCGCCATCGCCGGCGATGCGGACTTCCACGTGCGCGATGGGCAGACCGACGGTGCCTACTTTATTTTTTTTCGGAACATTAGCCGAAATCACCGGAGAAGTTTCGGTAAGGCCGTAACCCTGCATAATCGGCAGATTGATGGACCAGAAAAATTCAGCGAGGTCGGGGGACAGTGGGCCTCCGCCGGAAAAGAAATAGCGGATTCTGCCGCCCAGTCCGGCGCGAATTTTTGAATAAACGAGGCGATCGGCAAACTGCCAGCGTTGTTTGGTCCAAAACGAAGGCTGCTTGCCAAGCGCTCGCCACGGAACGGCTTCTTCGGCTACGCGCAAGGACCAATCAAAGATTTTCCTTTTTATGCCGGTTTCGCGATGACCCTTGTCGATAATATTTGCGTAAATCTTTTCGAAAAAGCGCGGGACGGCAGCGGCCAGTGTGGGTTTCACTTCCAGAAGAGCTTGCGGAACGGATTCCATTTGCTCAACGTAGGCGATGGGAATGCCGTCGAAGAGATAGCCGTAGTCCACGGTACGCTCATAAACGTGGGCCAGGGGCAAAAAGGACAGCGCGACGTCGCTGGTAGAAAGATCATGATCCTTCAGCGAGTCAACAACATTGGAGCTTAGGTTTTGATGGGTGAGCATCACTCCCTTGGGCTCGCCGGTGGTACCGGAGGTATAAATGATGGTGGCCAATTGATTGGCGGAGATTTCCGCGGCGCGCTTGCGGTATTCGGCGACGTCAGCATTGCCTGCCGTGTGGATCAGCGCTTCATAACGCAAAATCTCGCCACTGAAGTCGGAAAGAGGCGCCACGGAGATTACGTGTTCGAGCGCGGGAATTCTGTCGCGGCATTCCGCGATTTTTCGCGTCTGGGCTTCCCCGGAAGTGAAAATTATGCGGGCACCGGAATCGTTCATGATGTAAACGAGGCGATCGATCGATTCATTAAAATAAATTGGGACGCTTACTGCGCCCAAACCTTGTATCGCGAAGTCGGCGATGTGCCATTCGGGGCAGTTCGGCGCGAGGATCGCCACGCGGTCGGCGGATGTTATTCCCAGCTCGCGGAAGGCTTTCGACAATCCCGCCACCCGACGTAGCATTTCTTGCGCCGCGATCGACTGCCAACCCTCAGCGGTGCGATACATTTGGGCGCGAGGGTTCGCGTGCCTGTCCACGGTTTCGAGAAAGGATTTCGTGAGCGGAGGATAATCCATCGTAATAGATTCACTTTAGCGTATGGGACAACATCGCGCAACGCAGGCGGCGGATTTCCAGCGAAACACCAAACTGCGAAATTCTATGGCTGGTGCGCTAAGATGTTCTGGGAGGTTCCGATGTCGAAACTCGCGACCGAAGAAACAACCGGATACCAGCCGGTGCGTGCGCCGCGCGGCGCTACGCTTTCCTGCCAAGGTTGGCAGCAGGAAGCGGCCATGCGCATGTTAATGAACAACCTTGATCCGGAAGTCGCCGAAAAGCCGGAAGATTTGATCGTTTACGGAGGGCGCGGGAAGGCGGCGCGGAACTGGAAGTGTTATCACGCGATTGTGGCGTCACTGAAATCGCTGAAGAATGACGAGACGCTGTTGGTGCAGTCGGGCAAGCCGGTTGGGGTTTTTCGCACGCACAGCTACGCTCCGCGCGTGCTGATCGCGAATTCAAATTTGGTGGGACATTGGAGCGACTGGAAAAACTTTGATGAGCTCGACCGCGCGGGATTGATGATGTATGGCCAGATGACGGCGGGCAGCTGGATTTACATTGGCACGCAGGGAATCCTGCAAGGCACCTACGAAACTTTTGCCGCGGCGGCGCGAAAACATTTTCAGAGCGACCTGGCGGGAAAGCTGGTGGCCAGCGGAGGCATGGGCGGCATGGGGGGCGCGCAGCCTCTGGCGGCGACCCTCAATGGCGGGGCGTTCCTGGGTATTGATGTCGACCCGGAGCGCATCAAGCGGCGCGTGAAGACGGGCTACTGCGACGTGATGGTGAACGACCTCGATGAAGCGCTGCGAATTTTGAAGAATGCGGTGCGCAAGCGCGAAGCCACTTCCGTAGGATTGCTGGGAAATTGCGCGGACGTGATTCCGGAACTTGCGCGGCGCGGTGTGGTGCCGGATCTGCTGACGGATCAAACCAGCGCGCACGATCCGATTGGCGGTTATATTCCGCAGGGGTTTGATGTGGCGCAGGCTACCGAGTTGCGTAAGAGCGATCCAGAAACGTATCGCAGGCGCTCGCTCGAATCGTTGGCCAAGCACGTGGAAGGCATGCTTGCGTTGCAGAAACTGGGATCCGTCACGTTTGACTACGGAAATAACATTCGGACTTTCGCATTCGAGCAAGGCGTGAAGAACGCTTACGATTTTCCGGGATTTGTCCCGGCTTACATTCGTCCGCTGTTTTGCGAAGGGCGTGGGCCGTTTCGGTGGGCTGCGCTTTCGGGTGAGCCGTCGGATATTTATCGAACGGACAAACTGGTGCTCGACATGTTTCCGCACGACGAGGTTCTGACGCGTTGGATTCATCTGGCGCAGAAGCGCGTGCGGTTTCAAGGACTGCCAGCGCGAATCTGCTGGCTGGGTTATGGCGAGCGCGACAAATTTGGACTCGCGTTGAATGACTTGGTGGCGAAAGGCGAATTGAAAGCGCCGATCGTGATTGGGCGCGATCATCTGGATTGTGGCTCGGTGGCTTCGCCTTACCGCGAAACCGAAAAGATGAAAGATGGATCGGACGCAGTTGCGGATTGGGCGCTGCTGAATGCCCTACTGAATACAGCGAGCGGCGCGAGTTGGGTGTCGATTCACAATGGCGGCGGCGTCGGTATCGGCTACTCATTGCACGCGGGACAAGTGACAGTGGCGGACGGCTCGAAGGAAATGGCGGAGCGCATCGAGCGGGTGTTGACGAATGATCCTGGAATTGGCGTGGCGCGGCATGTGGATGCGGGCTATACCGAAGCGATCGAATTTGCGCAAAAGTCTGGCGTGAAGATTCCTATGTCTTGAGCAACAAATTTCGATAATCCGGCCAACTGCTGTTTTGGCCTTGGAGAAGAAATGATCGTTATTGCTGGAGCGACTGGAAACACAGGAAGGGTTGCCGTCGAAGCGCTGCTCGCTAGCGGTGCGAAAGTACGCGCCATCGGCCGCGCCGCGAAGAAGCTGGAACCGTTGACGCAGAAGGGCGCGGAGGCTTTTGTCGGCAACGCGGAAGATGCGGCGCAGATGTCGAAAGCCTTTGAGGGCGCGACGGCGGTTTATCTGTTGATTCCGCAGTCGGCTGACGAGGATTACCGCGCGTACCAAGACTCCGTTTCCGATGCGTACTTGAAAGCGATTACCAGCGCGCGCGTGCCCTACGCTGTGACGCTGAGTAGTTTGGGGGCGCAACATCCGGAAAAGACTGGGCCGATCGTTGGGACCTATCATCTGGAACAAAAAATGAATAGCGTGCCGGGACTTCATGTGTTGCATCTGCGGCCCGGGCCGTTCATGGAAAATTTATTTATGGGCATGGTGCCCCTGCGCACCATGGGTTTTCTGCCGGGCGGAACAGACAGCGACCTGCCGGTGCCCATGATCGCGGCTAAAGACATCGGCGCTTACGCTGCGAAACGACTTCACGCACGCGATTTTTCGGGCAGCTCGGTGCAAGAATTGTTTGGTCCGCGTGATGTGACCATGAAGGAAGTCGCGAAAATAGTTGGCGAGGCGATAGGCAAACCTAAACTCAGCTATATGCATGTGCCGGCCATGATGCTGGAACCCGCTCTGGTGCAGACGGGCATGCCGAAAAAAACGGCCAAGCTGTTGATCGAAATGTGGAAGGCGGGAAATTCCGGCTTGCTTACACCGCTGGAAAAGCGTTCGGCGGAAAATACTAGGCCGACCACGATCGAGTCTTTTGTGACAGAAGTGTTCGCTCCTGCGTACCTTGCTAAAGGCGCAGGCGCCTAAAACTTTCTTTGAATCCTCGACAATAGTGTTTTCCACCAAGTGACGCTGTATCATCGCAACCGTGCCAGACTGGCTGATTACGGGGTGCTCGCAGATTTTAACGCTGCGCGGTCCTGTGCCGCGGCGAGGGCGCGCGCTTAGCCAGCTTGAAATCATTCGCGACGGTGCGATTTTGGTGCATCAGGATCGCATCGCGGCGGTGGGCGCGAAGCGTCGCATCGAACGGCTGCCCAAAGCGAGACATGCGGAAAAGTTGGAACTCGGCGGCCGCGTTGTTCTACCGGGGTTCGTCGATTCGCACACCCACCTGATTTTTCCTTTTAGCCGCGCCGCTGAATACGAGCAACGCATTTCGGGCTCTACGTATGAAGAAATTGCGCGCTCGGGCGGCGGAATTCGCTCGACGGTAAAACATTTGCGCAGCGCTTCGGCTCGGGTGCTGAAAGCACGGGCGCTGAAAAATCTTCGTGAGTTTGCGGCGCACGGTACTACCACCATCGAAGCGAAGAGTGGTTACGGGCTGGATTGGAAAAGCGAGCTGAAGATTCTAGAGATTCTCTACGACCTTCATCAGGAGCATCCGCTCGACATTCACGCGACATTTCTGGGGGCGCACGTGGTGCCGCAGGAATTTCGGCGGCGTCCCGAGGCTTATGTCGATTTGCTGACGCGCCGATGGATCCCTGCGGTGGCGACCGCGGGGTTGGCTGAGTTTTGCGATGTTTTCTGCGACCGCGGTGCGTTTACCGTGGACCAATCGCGGCGGATTCTGATGGCTGGACGAGCGGGCGGCTTGGTTCCGCGCATTCATGCCGAGCAGCTGGCGCACACGGGGGCGGTGCGTCTCGCGATTGAGTTGCAAGCCGCGAGCGCCGATCATCTGGAAAAAATAACTCGCGGTGATATTCAAGCGCTCGGACTTTCGAATGTGGTTTGCACCCTGTTGCCGGGGTGCTGCTTCCATCTTGGGCTGAAGGACTACGCGCCGGGCCGCCAGCTAATTGAGGCAGGGGCGATCTTGGGTATCGCTACCGACTTTAATCCTGGAACCAGCCCGACTCTCAGCATGACCATGATTTTGTCATTGGCTTGCACGCAAATGCGTATGACGCCGGCGGAAGCGATCACGGCTGCGACAATCAATCCAGCGTACTCCTTGCGCGTGCACGATCGCGTGGGCTCGCTCGAGGTTGGCAAATATGCGGACCTGGCTGCGTTTGACGTGGCCGACTATCGTGAAATCCCGTATTATTTTGGTGTGAATCTTTGCAGCCTCACGATGAAACGCGGCGCCATCCTGCATATGAAGAACCTCTAAATAATGAAACGACTCGTCGAATGTGTTCCAAACTTTTCCGAAGGGCGCGACGCATCGAAGGTGGATGCGATTGTGTCGGCCATGCGCGAAGCGCCCGGCGTGTATCTGCTGGACCGCGAGAGCGACAGTGATCATAACCGCAGCGTGGTGACGCTTGCGGGCGAGCCCGAAGCTGTAGCAGAAGCTGCTCTGCGGGGCGTGGGCAAAGCGGCTGAGCTGATCGACTTGACCAAACACTCCGGCGCGCACCCGCGTATGGGCGCGACCGACGTGGTTCCCTTCATCCCCATCGAAGGGGTGACCATCGAGGATTGCGTTGCGCTGGCAAAAAAAGTTGGACGCGAGATTTGGGAGCGGTTTCGCATTCCCGTTTATTTCTACGAAGCTGCGGCGCAGCGGCCAGAACGCACGAATCTGGAGAACATTCGCAAAGGGCAATTCGAGGGCTTGCTGGCGGAAGTGCCGCGCAATATCGACCGCGCTCCGGATATTGGCGAGCAACGTTTGCATCCTACGGCGGGCGCGACGGTAGTTGGCGCGCGCAAATTTCTGATTGCTTACAACATCAATCTGAACACATCGGATGTGAGCATCGCGAATCGCATCGGCAAGAATATACGTTTCTCAAACGGCGGTCTGCGCTACGTCAAGGCCATGGGTGTGGATTTGCGCGGAAGGAATCTGGCGCAAGTGTCAATTAACCTGACGGATTTCGAGCAGACGCCTATCCATCGCGTATTCGAGATGGTGAAGCGTGAGGCGGAGCGATACGGCGTGTCTATCGTAGGCAGCGAAATCGTGGGTTTGATTCCCAAGAAAGCAATGGAACTGACTACGGACTTTTATCTGCAACTCGAAAACTTTTCGCCAGCACAAGTATTTGAGAATCGTATGGAGGCTTCGTTCGCTGGCGCCGCTTCGGCGGAAGGCCCTGGAAAATTGGCGTGGCTGGCGCAACCATTTCTGGACGCGCTGGCCCAGCCGACGGCGACGCCCGGCGGAGGTTCGGTAGCAGCACTGGCCGGCGCACTCGGCGCGAGCCTGGGGCAGATGGTTGCCGGGTTGTCGCGGAAGAAAAAATCGCAAGCAGCCTATGTGGAACCCCTGAGCGATGCTCTCGCGGAATTTCATGTTGCATCGCGTACGCTGTCGGAAGCGATCGATCGCGACGCGGCTTCGTTTGAATCCGTGATGGCAGCGTACAAGCTGCCGCAATCGACGCCGGAAGAACAAGGACGCCGCGAATCCGCAATCCAGAATGCCTTGCAAGGCGCCGCGAATGTCCCGATGGAAGTGGCGCGGAAAGCCGTGCAGGTTTTGGATTTGCTCGGAAAGCTGGAAGGCCTGGCCAGCCCGTCCATGCTCTCGGATATTCGCGTGGGCCGTCTAATGGCTGGGGCGGCGGTCCGAGGAGCGCTTGAAAACGTAAGAATTAATCTGGAGTCCATCACCGATTCCGGCTTTTCGGCGCGCCTTCGCTCTGAATCCGAGTTACTGGCCGCGCGCATAGGAAAAAGTTGATTCCGCCAAGGACCCTTTTAGCATCTATACTAGACAGGTACGGTGCCCGAGATTTACTTTCGAACTTCAACCTGCGGCTCGACCGCTGCGGTAGATAATTTACCTGAGGGGAAAACAATCGTGAGACAGCCACTTGTTCGAAACATGCTTTTGACAGTCGTGGGGGCGGCCGCGCTGCTCGGTATTTTGACAACTATTTCTCCGCGACTCTCGGCCGGCTCGGTGAGCACCACGGTCGTGGGAATGTTCCCCAAGAACACTTCCGAATTCGCCTACGCGGATTTGAAGGGAGCCCGGAAGCTTTCCTGGTTCTCGCAAATGCAGGACCAGATGCTCCCCGCGCACATGCGCCAGTTCGAACAGTTCCTTGCTTCCGCAGGAGTGGACCCGAATTCACAGGTGGACAGCCTTGCCTGGGGAACGATTCTAGCTCCCGGCGGCGACAGCGGAGACATCTTGGGCGTTGCGCTCGGCGGTTTTGATCCATCGAGTACGGAAGCGAAGTTCAAAGCTCAGAAGATACCGATGGTTGAGGAGCAGGGCTACCACTTGTATGCGTTTGGAAGCGGTGGTGCGGCCAACGACATTTTCTTCTTTTTTCTGGATTCCAACACAGCCGCCTTCGGCAATCGCGCGTCTTTGGATAAAATGATCGATGTGCGCACGGGTAACAGCGAAAGCTTGTTGGCCAATGACAAAATCTTTCCACTCATCAGCGAAGCCAATGGCACGGGGCTAATCTGGGCGGTCTTGGATAAGACTTCGACCACAATGGCGATGCATCAATTGCTGCCGCAAGCCAGCCAGTTCCCGCAGGCTGCGGCCATTATCGGACGCATTCGCGCCATGATTATCAGCGTAAACGCCGACTCCGGACTAGACGTCCAGTTTCAAGCGGTGTGTGAATCAGTCGATGATGCCAACACACTTGGCGCGGCGATGCAGGCAGGCGTGATGTACCGGCGTTATCAGGAAGCGCAATCGAATCCTGATTTTGCCAAGGCGCTGGACCACGTTCGCGTAACTCCTACGGGAGATCGTCTGAAGATCGATGCGCCGGTTAGCCAGGACGAGCTGATGTCGTTGATTCGCACCAAGGCTCTTGCTCCTTCCTAGATGAAGCGGAACTTCGGGAATTCCTGCGGGGCGGCGGGCTAGATTTTTGCGCGGCGTCCTTCACAATATTTGATCAGGGTCGTGCGCGACACCCCGTTGCGCGTTTCGTACTGCACGCGATCGACGCTGGACCTCTGCAGGGCGTCGCTCAGCCGCGCTTGCGAACCGGACCCACTGCCTACAAAAGTGTCGAGACCCGCTGAAGGAAGCGATTCTCCGGAGTGCTCGATGGCAATTTCCACGCGGTCCGGAAAATCCGAGACAATTACTTTTAGAGCGGAGTTTGAGTTTCCATTGGTGTTTACGAGCGGGAAGGTTTCGCGGCAGGCATCCGCAGTAGCCGCAGCGAGCCCTTCTTGCGCGTCGCTCGAAAGTCCGCAGCGCTGGCCGGCGAACAACACAATTGCAGCGACTCCGGCAATGAGCCGGGGATCGTCCTGCAGGGTGAGTTCGGTACGGCTGGGATCAGTGCTCATCTTTGTCTGCTAACCGCACGTCGCAAGCCTCGCGGCAATCGGGACAATAATACATGCCATCCACGCCCATGCGGATGTCGAACTGAGCCTGGCAGAAGCAGCAGTATTTTACACAGGTACACTCTAGTTCCGGCTTCTCACACTGCGAGCAGAGAGTGACCAAGTGTCTGCCTCCGGTAGGCCGGGGTTCGCCTTGGGTCAATCTTAGGGCATGCTTGGGCCGCGAACAAGGGACATCTGGCCGCGTTCCTTGACAACGAGAAAACACGCATGCTAGCTTCGATGTTCGTTCGCATGATGAGAAATTCTCAGTGACAACTCCGGCAACCGCTGCACTACGCAAGACCGCTTTGAATTCCATTCATCGGCAGCTAGGCGCCAAAATGGTGAATTTCGGCGGCTGGGACATGCCGCTCGAATACTCCGGCATTCTGGCCGAGCATGAAGCGGTGCGCACACGCGCCGGGCTGTTTGACGTAAGCCACATGGGCGAAATTGAAATTCGCGGGCCAGGCGCGTTGGGCTTGGTGCAACTGGTGTCTTGCAACAACGCCGCGAAGCTTGCCCTTGGGCAGGCGCACTATTCGGGGCTGATGACTTCGCGCGGAACTTTTGTGGACGATTTGCTGGTACACAAAATTTCCGACACGCACTATATGCTGTGCGTCAACGCCGGAAATCAGGATCAGGATTACCAGCATATCGTCGAGCACAATAAATTCGACGCACAGGTGGAAAACGCGGGGCCGCGATATTGTCAGCTCGCGATTCAAGGACCGCGCGCGAAAGACATCTTGCAGCGGCTTACTCCGGTGGCTCTGGATTCGATCCGTTACTATCATTTCACCTTCGGGAAAGCTAGCGGCGTTGACTGCTTGATCGCGCGCACCGGTTACACTGGTGAAGATGGCTTCGAAATATATTTTGCTCCAGAGCATGCGGCAAAGCTTTGGGGCGACCTGATGCAAGCGGGAGGGCCGGCGGGCATGCTTCCCTGCGGGTTAGGGGCGCGTAACACGTTGCGTCTTGAGGCAGGCATGTGCCTCTACGGACATGAAATTGATGACACCACCACGCCATGGGAAGCGGGGCTGGGTTGGATTTGCAAGATGGAAAAGGCGCCATTTCTGGGCAGCGATGTGTTGGCGCAGCAAAAACGGGATGGGCTCACGCGCAAGCTGGTCGGGTTTGAAATGCTCGACAAGCGTATCGGGCGCGACGGCTATCCTGTGCTCATCGGCGGCAAAGAAGTGGGACGCGTCACCAGCGGCGGGCCTGCGCCGTTTCTGAGGAAAAATATCGGCATGGCTTACGTACCTCCGGAATTCAGCACGGTCGGAATGGACATTGTTATAGGGATACGCGGCCAGGGGGAAACGGCCCGAATCGTCGCGCTACCATTTTATAAGCGACCGCAATAGCTCAGCAGCATCCAATTGAGTCACACTGACGGAGCGCTCATGTACCCAAAGGACTATCGCTACACGAAGGAGCATGAATGGATCAAGGTGGATGGCGCGAACGGGACCATTGGCGTCACGCATTACGCGCAACACGAGCTGGGTGATGTGGTGTTCGTCGAAATGCCTAAGGTAGGAGCACAGCTCAAAGCACGGCAGTCTTTTGGAACCATCGAGTCCGTGAAAGCTGTGAGCGAGATTTTCAGTCCGGTTGCGGGCGAAGTGATTGAAACAAACCCCGCGCTTGCAGACGCTCCCGAGCTAATCAACAAAGATCCGCATGGCGGGGCATGGCTTATTAAGGTGCGGCTTGCCGATCGCAAGGAAGCTTCGGCGCTGATGGATGCCGCGGCGTACGAAGCTTACATCGCAGGCCAGGCCAAGGAACATTCCGCCTGATGCGATATTTGCCCAAGAGTCCTTCCGAACGCCGGGAAATGCTTGAAGCGATCGGCGTGCAGTCCGTAAACGAACTTTTCGAGTCGATTCCGGAAAAATTCCGGTTGCGCGCGCCTCTGGCTTTGCCTGCGGCGCTTTCGGAACCGGAAATCATTCAATATTTTCAAGCGCGCGCTGCGGAAAATTCCAAAGGCTATACTTCATTTCTGGGTGCCGGCGTTTATTCGCACGTGCGCTCGGTGGTCACTGACGCGCTCGTTCAACGCGGTGAGTTCCTCACTTCCTATACACCGTATCAGGCTGAGTTCGCGCAAGGCACACTCACGGCGATTTTCGAATTTCAGACGCTGATGTGCCAGTTAACCGGGCAGGAAGTGGCTAACGCTTCGATGTATGACGGATCGACCGCGCTCACCGAAGCTGTGCTCATGGCCGAACGGATTACTGGCCGCCATCGCGTCTTGGTGGGGCGAAGCGTTCACCCTGAATATCGACATGTTTTGCAGACTTACGCGAAAAATCTGGGCATGCAGATAGAAGAGATCGGTTACACCGAATCCGGACAGCTGGATCGCGCGGCGTTGAAGAAGGAAAGTCTGGAGCAAGCGGCTGCCATCGTTGTTCAGTCGCCGAACTTTTTCGGTGTGATTGAAGAGATTGCGGCGCTGGCGGAAGCTGCTCACCGTTCTGGCGCGTTGCTGGTTACCGGGATCGCCGAGGCTGTTTCGCTGGGAATCGTGCGGCCGCCGGCTGAAGCGGATATCGTGGCGATGGAGGGGCAATCGTTCGGCATTTCACCAAGTTACGGTGGGCCTTATGTGGGAGTAATCGCCACGCGAGATAAGTTCGTGCGCCAGATGCCGGGGCGTTTGGCAGGCCAGACTACCGATGCAGAAGGCCGGCGCGGGTTCGTTCTGACGCTGGCGACACGCGAGCAACATATTCGCCGCGAAAAAGCCACTTCGAACATTTGCACGAATGAAGCGCTCTTTGCGCTGGTTGCGACGATTCATCTGAGCTTGCTGGGCAAAGAAGGATTGCGCGAACAGGCCTTGCAGAATTTGGCCAAAGCGCGGTTCGCTCAGGCAGAGCTGGAAACAATTCCCGGAGTGCGGCGCGTATTCTCGGGGCCATCGTTCAACGAGTTCGTGCTGGAGTTTCCGCGCTCGGTGAAGATGGTGAACCAGGATCTCCTGCGCGAGAAAATTATCGGGCCGTTCGCGCTCGGCACGCATTATCCGGAACTCACGAAACGCGCGCTTGTTTGCGTGACTGAAACTACGCCGCGCGCTGAAATTGAACGTTTGGCTGCGGCCACACGGAAAATACTCGAAAGACCTGTCTAAGGGAGCTGTTTAGGTTGAGCTATAAGTCCACCGAAATCGAATCGCCCGTTGGAAAGATTTTGAAGGCGCGCGAGCATGTGAGCCAGAACGAAGGGCTGATCTTCGAGAAGTCAGCGCCGGGAAAACGCGGGATGGAGCTGCCGCCGCTGGACGTGCCCGTGTTGGACGCTTCCAAAGCGCTGGGAAAAGAATTCACGCGCGACGCGGTCGAAGGTTTTCCCGAGGTGAGCGAGATTGAGGTGATTCGCCATTTCACGCGGCTTTCGACCTGGAATTACGCGATCGATCTCGGCATGTATCCGCTGGGTTCCTGTACTATGAAGTACAACCCGCGTGTAAATGAATTCGTCGCACGACTCGAAGGCCTGGCTACCGAGCATCCCGAGCAGCCGGCGGAAGTTTCGCAAGGATGCTTGCGTATTCTCTACGATTTGCAGAAATGTCTGCTCTCGATCACCGGAATGGACGCCGCCACGCTTCAACCTGTCGCCGGCGCGCAAGGTGAACTTACCGGCTTGCTGATGATTCGCGCCTACCTGCAGAGCCAGGGAAACCCGCGCAAGACGGTTTTGATCCCGGATTCCGCCCACGGCACGAATCCGGCTTCCGTGGTGATCGCGGGCTACGAAGTAAAAAATATCAAGTCGAACGCGCGCGGCCAGATTGATACCGATCATCTTCGTGAGTTTTGCACTGACGACGTTGCCGCGCTGATGTTAACGAACCCGAGCACGCTTGGCGTGTTCGAAGAACGCATCGCGGAGATTGCGACTATTCTCCACGAACGCGGCGCGCTTCTCTATATGGACGGCGCAAACATGAACGCGCTGGCGGGCGTTACGCGCCCCGGCGATTTCGGCGTGGACGTAATGCATCTGAATCTGCACAAAACATTTTCTACTCCGCATGGAGGCGGCGGGCCGGGCGCCGGTCCCGTGCTGGTGAAGAAAGGTTTAGAGCCGTTTCTGCCTGTGCCGGTGGTGGTGCAAAAGGAAGATGGCAAGTTCGCGCTGGACCACAGCCGTCCGCAATCCATCGGACGTGTTCGCGCTTATTGCGGAAATTTCGGCGTGCTGCTGCGCGCGCTTGCATACATTCTGGCCTACGGCCCTGGCATACGGCAGGCAACGGAAGACGCCGTTTTGAATTCAAATTATATTCGGAAGAAGCTGGAGGGCGTTTTCGATCTGCCTTACAATCTTCCTTCGATGCATGAAGTGGTTTTCAGCGATGCGCGCCAGAAAAAGCATGGCGTAAGCACAATGGACATCGCCAAGCGCTTGATCGACTACGGCTTTCATCCTTACACCACGGCGTTCCCGCTGATCGTTCCGGGCGCCATGATGATCGAGCCCACAGAATCGGAATCTCGAGAGGAGTGCGATTTCTTTATCGAAGCGATGCGCTCGATTGCAGCAGAAGCGGAAACGAATCCGGAGCTGGTTAAAACTGCTCCGCATTCCACGCGCATCGGGCGTCTGGACGAAGTGGCCGCGGCGCGCAAGCCGGTTCTTCGCTGGAAACCGGAGGAAGGAGGTTCACGATGACGCCGGAACAAGCTGAATTCCTTTTGCCGATCTTTGTGGCCACGCTCAGAAAGGAATTCCCGACCACTTTGCGCGTTCTTCAGGCCGTTCCCGCTGACAAAGGGGATTACCGCCCCGCTCCGAATTCGCGCAGCGCGCTGGAACTTGCCTGGCATCTTGCTTCTGCGGATATTTGGTTTCTCGATGGATTTCTCGCCGGACAATTTGAAATGGAAGACGACACCATGCCCGCCGACTTCAGCAACGCTTCCGATATCGCTGCTACCTATGAAGAGAGCTTGCCGGCAAAGCTCGACAAAGTGGAAAAGCTTCCGGCTGAATTTTGGGCCACCCCACTTCCCTTCTTTGGTATCTACAATTTACCTGCTGTGATGTATCTGCAATTTATGCTCAACCATTCCATACATCATCGAGGGCAGCTTACGGCGTACCTGCGTCCGATGGGGGCTAAGGTGCCCAACGTTTATGGCGGCAGCTTCGATGAGCCTATGACGGAGTGCGAAGAGTAGTCGCCGATTTGGCCGCAAGGTTTGTTTCCCCGCTGCGAATTTCTCAATTGATCTTGTCAAAACGAAGTGATCGATTGTCGCTTAATCGCGAAGTGTGAATGTAGCTTGGTGTAGGGTGCGAGCGGGCGCGAAGGCGCGCGAACGCGCAGAAGCGCTCTGGAGAGATCGAGAGCGCTTTTGCGGTATTACTTCTTTTCGTTCTTCGCTTTTTCCACCGGGATGCTGCGTCCCGCTGCCGGCGTAGTCCTGTTTTCGATGGTCACGTCCATCGCAGCGGTGGCTGCGGGGAAAACCACCGGGCGGCCGTCAGAACTTGCGGCGGCGGCTGTGGTGATTTTCTCTTTGGACGGAGTGGTGACCGGAACAAGGGCGCCTTCCGCTTCCTTCAAGAAGGTGAGCCCCAGCTCGCGACCATCCCAATCGATGGAGATGACGTCACCGAGAGAAACTTGTTCAGTCGCCAGCAGGCTCGCCAAGGGATAAACCACGTGCCGTTCGATCGCCCGTTTCAAGTGGCGCGCGCCGTATTTCATGTCGGTGCCTTCGCGGAGTAGAAAATCGCGGGCCGGCATGGTCACGCGGAACAAGAAGCGTCCCTTGGCGGTTTCCAGCACTCTCTGCTGAACCATACCCAGCTCGATTTCCAGAATTTGTTCGAGCTGCTGAGAACGCAAGGGATGGAACACGATCACTTTGTCGATGCGGTTCATGAATTCCGGCGCGAACTTTCGTTTGGCAGCGTCCGCGGCGGTCTTTTCAACTTTTTCGTCCAGGCGAACGAGCGTGTCGGCCTTCACTTTAGGAGCGAAGCCCATCCCGCCAGTCATCAATTCGGTGATTTCGCCGCCGCCAAGATTTGAGGTCATGAAGATCATGGTTTGCGACAAATCCACGCGGCGATTGTCTCCCAGAGTCAAAGTAGCCTTGTCTAGGATGCCGAGCAGCAATTGCCAGAGCGCATCGCTGGCCTTTTCGATTTCGTCGAATAGCAGGAAGCTAATTTTCAGCTTGTCGGTGTGATATTGGGCGAGCGCCTCCTGCGTGATCAGCGGATGCGTTTCGCGGTGCCCCAAATATCCCGGGGGCGAGCCGATTAACTTTGCAATTTCGTGCGAGTGCTGGAATTCGGCACAATCCACTTTGATCACGGCGCGTGGATCGCCAAAGAGCACTTCAGCGGTGGCTTCGACTACGCGCGTTTTCCCCGCGCCAGTCGGCCCCAAAAACAATAAATTCCCTACCGGACGTCCCGGCGAATTCAGACCGGCGCGAAACACCTGGTACAGGTCCACCACAGCTTGTACCGCTTCGTCCTGGCCGACGATTTTACGCCGCAGTCCTGATTCAAAATCACGCGACTCCAGACTGCGTTGAGTCGGGTCGAGTTGTCGCGCATGCGCTCCCACGGTATTACTCCCCCTACCGGAACTCTCTGCCGCCATCGGGATTGCGGAATTCAGTGCGCTCGAATTGATCGAGTTTGATATCGAGCGTGGAACGCAGCAATCGCAATTGCGTGACCAGTTCCCGGCTTGAATTGGCTCGATCCGCCAGCAGCAACATCGGCGGAGAAAGATCGGCCAGGTCCATGTGAAGGTTTCGTAGTGAATGCATCAAGTTCTGCACATACGGCGAGCGAATATCAAACAGCTCGATACGGCTGTTTACCTGCTCGCGCAGGCTTGACCAATCGAGATCAAGGAAGGGGTGGTTGCGCGAAACCTTTCGCACCACATCGTCCGTGATTCGCGGCCGCTCCCCCAGCCGCGCCAGATGTAACTGCTGAACCTTGCCCTGACGGCGAACGTTGTGCACCAAAAAGTAGGTGTTGCCTTTGCGTCTTACGAAAGCCACAACACCTCCTCTTTAGATGAAGCGTTCGTAGTGTATGAAGCGTCCACTACGCCGTCAATGGTACGATGCGGTGGACCCGGAAAATGATGCTAATCAGTTATTAGTCCAGAAGCGTCGCTTTTGCGGGGTGGATACCGTATCAAGGCGCTGGGGCAGGCTGGCGTTACGGAAATTTTCAGCGCGCTGCCTTACTTCTTAGATGCCGCAAATCGGCGGAGCGTAGTCTGCGGGGAAAGAACTAAATGTCGTGGGAACCGGTCTATCGCTTGGTGAAAAAAATTCCGCGCGGGCGCGTAATAACCTATGGCGAGGTGGCCAAGGCGCTGCGCACGCCCGGTGGTGCACGCGCCGTGGGATATGCAATGGCAGCGACCCCCCCTGGGCGAGGTATCCCGTGGCACCGCGTTCTCGGAGCTGGGGGGCGGATTCGCCTTCGCGAGCCGTATGCCGCGAAGCAGCGCCGTCTGCTGGAAACCGAAGGCGTCGTGGTTGGCCGCGTGATTGACATGAAAATTTATGGCTGGTCGTTCCGCAGGCCCCAGGTTAAAAAAGCAGCCAAACGCAAGCGTCGCAAGACCCGATGACTGCGCTTAATTTTCGGGCGGTTGTGATATAGAGGAAGGTTCAAATAGAGGGGAAATATCAAGTGACGGAACCTGTCATACAAGTGGAAGGCCTTTATAAAAACTACGGCACAGTAGCGGCTCTGCGCGGTGTGAGTTTTTCCGTGGAAGAAGGCGAAGTATTCGGGCTCCTCGGGCCCAACGGCGCGGGAAAGACCACCACTGTTGAGATCCTGGAAGGCATGCGGACGCCGGATAGCGGACTCGCGAGGGTTTGCGGCCTGGATCCCGAAAAAAGCGGCAGCCAGTTCAAGGAAATGATTGGCGCGGTGCTGCAATCCACTTCCCTGCCTGCCAAAATCCGGGTGAAAGAAGCCATCGATTTATTCGCCAACTTCTACCGCGTTCATGGCAATACTAACGATCTGCTAAAACGATTTCAGCTGGAAGAGAAGCGCGACGCTTTCTATAGCCAGCTTTCCGGCGGACAGAAACAGCGGCTGGCGATTGCCATGGCACTGGTGAACAATCCGCAGGTGGTCTTCCTAGATGAGCCGACGGCAGGCTTGGACCCGCAAGTTCGCCGCGAGATTTATGACATTATCGAAGAGCTCAAGGGCGGCAAGAAGACCGTCTTGCTGACCACACACTATATCGAGGAAGCCGAACGCCTGTGCGACCGCGTGGCCATCATCGATTACGGCCGCGTAATTAAGATAGGAACGCCGCGCGAGCTGAAACATGCTTCTGCGGGCACTACGCGCATTGAGGTCCGGCTGGCGAAGCCGGTGGAGAATGGAGTGCTGGGCCAACTCGATGCGGTGGCCAACGCACGCGAATTCGACGGCACCTATGTGCTGCATTCCACGCGCGCGCCGCACACGATAGTGGCGCTGGTGAAGCATCTCGAATCGGACAGCAACGAACTGCAGAGCCTGGAAATGTTTTCGCCGTCGCTTGAAGATGTTTTTATCGAGCTGACCGGCCGAAGGCTGCGTGATTAAAGTCTGTGGTTTAGCAAAATGAGTTCGAATTAAAAGGACGAACATGGCATCGAACGTAATCCGCAATACCTGGATACTCACAAAAATTCGCGTGCGCCTCGCCATGCGCAACCGAACGTTTCTTTTTTTCAGCTTGATCATGCCGCTCGGCTTTCTATTCTTCTTTGTGACGATCTTCA
This sequence comes from Acidobacteriota bacterium, assembly GCA_013287135.1. Classification (GTDB taxonomy): domain Bacteria; phylum Acidobacteriota; class Terriglobia; order Acidiferrales; family UBA7541; genus Palsa-295. The sequence continues at coordinate 33,641 of JABDEK010000009.1, forward strand.
GCAAGGGCGATTCGGCATGGACTGCCTATATTCTGGGTTCGATCCTGACCATGACAGTGATGGGCAGCTTCTGGGGACTGAGCGTGCAGCTCGTCATGTTTCGCGAAGCCGGCATTCTTCGACGGTTTCGTTTGGCGCCACTGGGCGCAGGACCGATGCTGGCATCCAGCATTCTTTCGAACTACATTCTCGTGCTTCCGTCCGTAGCCATCGAAATTCTTGTTACTAAGTTCGCTCTGCACATGCAAGGTTGGGGAAATCTGTGGGCCATTTTTCTACTGATCAGCATAGGGTCGGCCACCTTCTCAGCGTTCGGGCTTATCGTTGCCAGTGTGACCAACACCATGCAGGAAACGCAGGTCATCAACCAGGTGATCTGGACTGCTTTCCTGTTTCTTTCAGGCGCGACCGTTCCGCTGGCAAGATTTCCGCATTGGATTCAAGGCGCTTCGCTGTTCATGCCGGCCACTTATCTGGCCACCGGACTTGAAAACGCGGCCACGAACCTGGCCACCCACTCTGAAATCATTACCGACTTGATCGCTCTGGGGATCGGACTTCTCGTGGCTTTCGAAATTTCGCGGCGCCTGTTTCGTTGGGAGCCGGAAGCAAAGCTTCCCGGAAGCGCAAAACTGTGGGTGCTTGCGGTCATGATTCCTTTCATCGCCTTTGGAGTGTATGAAAACGTGAAAGGCGACCGGCTGGCTCTGGTTCGCCAGGATTTTCAAATGCTGAACAGCACGAGTATGGCGACGCCGCCGAAATCTCATTGAATTCTAGGAGCCAGGCGCATACGGCGTCGCAACAGTTCGAATCGGCATCGACAAGACCAAGCCGGCATCCAATAATTGACAAAATCTTAGACCTCACCGGAGGAATTTATGGAACGCAGCGCCACAGCGGTTTGGAACGGAGGATTAAAAGACGGCAAAGGAGCGATCTCTACTCCCAGCGGTGTGCTCTCCGACGCACCTTATTCCTTCCTCACGCGCTTCGAGAACGCGAAAGGAACGAACCCGGAGGAATTGATTGGCGCGGCTCACGCAGCCTGTTTCGCCATGGCGCTCTCTGCGCAGCTTGGCACCATGAATTTTACGCCAGAAAAGATTCGCGCCATCGCGAATGTGACGCTCGAAAAACTCGACGCCGGTTGGACCATCTCGAAAATCCATCTGGACGTAGCCGCGCGCATCCCCGGTATTTCTGAAGCGGCGTTCGAATCCGCGGCTTCCAGCGCGAAAGCGAATTGTCCCGTCTCCCGCCTGTTGAAAGCTGAAATCACGTTGAATGCAGCGTTGGAGAAAGCCGCATGATTCTTCCGGCCATCGCCGGCTTCCTGATCATCGCAGGGATCCTGCTGGAAGCGTTTGAAACGATCGTTCTTCCGCGCAGAGTGACGCGCCGTTTCCGCCTGACCAGACTCTACTACCGTGTTCTCTGGATTCCCTGGCGCAAACTTGCCCATGCGGTGAAATCACCCAAAAGACGTGAAGGATTTCTGAGTTATTTCGGTCCGCTCTCGTTGCTGGGCTTATTCGCGCTATGGGCGGCGATGTTAATCCTGGGCTTCGGTCTTTTGTATTTCAGCGACGCTCGCATAGATCAAACGCATCCGACTTTGGAGACGTGCTTCTATCTAAGCGGCACAACTTTTTTTACCTTGGGCCTTGGCGACGTTACTCCGCACACTTCCCTGGAGCGAGTGCTGGCAGTATTCGAAAGCGGACTGGGCTTCGGCTTTCTGGCGCTGGTACTCAGCTACTTGCCGGTCATCTATCAAGCATTTTCGCGCAGAGAAGTCGCCATCGTGCTGCTCGACGCGCGCGCGGGCTCGCCGCCTACCGCCGCCGAACTTCTGCGACGTCACGAGGGTGTTCACGGGCTACAAGCTTTGGAAAGGCTTCTGCGCGACTGGGAGCGCTGGGCCGCGGAACTGCTGGAGAGTCACGTTTCCTACCCGGTTCTTACCTACTTTCGTTCGCAGCACAATAATGAATCATGGCTCTCGGCGCTCACCGCGATCCTGGATACTTCCGCTTTGATTATCGCGGACGCCGACGGAACATGCGTGCGGCAAGCCCGGCTTACGTTTGCTATCTGCCGCCATGCAGTCGTTGATTTGGCGCAAGTGTTTCACGCGGCTCCCCTGGGCCACAATGCAAACCGCTTGCCTGCTTCCGAACTTCTTCGGCTCCGTGGGGTTGTCGCCGAATCGGGCCTGAGGCTTCACGACACGCCGGAATCAAACGAGAAACTTAACAAGCTACGTGGGATGTATGAGCCCTACGTTCAGGCTCTGTCCCAATTTTTGTATATAGATCTCCCTCCTTGGATCCTGGCCAAAGGGAGCGCGGACAATTGGAAGACGAGCGCCTGGGGCCGCATCTCCGGGTTTACGGCTCAGACACAAGTGGAAAGGGCACAGGACGACCACTCCTAGTAGACCTCCGGCTGCGTAAATCCCCAACTTGCTGCTAACAAGGATGAGCCGGCGCTCGTCCATATACGTCATGTAGTAACTGCGCCCGCAGATTCGCCCGGGTTTGGAGGGACTATGACGTCATTCGGCCAGGACCTGCGTTATGCCCTGCGGATGTTGCTCAAGAGTCCCGGTTTTACGATTGTCGCGATACTCACCCTGGCCCTCGGCATCGGCGCGAATGTGGCCACTTTTAGCGTGGTTTATGCCGTCCTGCTTCGTCCCCTGCCTTACCCTCAACCCGAACAGCTCGTTCGCGTTTTCGACGATCTTCGTAGTTCCAATGTGAAAAACGTAGGTATGTCAGCACCCGAATTATGGGATTTGCAGGACCGATCTGGCGTGTTTCAGGAGCTCTCTGCGGTTTGGCCGATTGATTCCGACATCGCCGGGGGCGACCGTCCAGTTCGCGCGGAAACTCTGGCGGTTAGCCCGGGCTATTTCACCATGCTTGGTATAAAGCCTCAGCTTGGCCGCGTTTTCACTCGGCAGGATTCGGTTCCCGGCTTTATTGAAGCTGTCGTAATAAGCGATGGGTTCTGGCGGCGCAATTACGGGGCAGACCCGCAGATCATTGGCCGCACGATGCGGCTCGACAACGATCTGTACCAAATCATCGGGGTCATGCCTGCTGGATTTCGTCATCCAGGCCGCACGTTGCAGACGGATGTGGAAGTCTGGTGCGCAGCAGGTTACAACGCTCCGCCCTTTCCTGTGCCAGCCGTCCGAGCCGCAAGATTTATCCCTGGTGCGATAGGCCGCCTGAAACCGGGACTCACCGTAGCCCAAGCCCAGGCCCAGCTAGACACGTTCGTTGCCGGCTTGAGCCGGCAATATCCGAATGATTATCCGGCTGCCGCCAGTTGGGAGACGCGAATAGTTCCAGTGAAAGAAGACCTCGTTGGACCGGAGCGTACCGAGCTTTTTGTCTTATTCGGCGCGGTGGGGTTTGTGCTGCTGATTGGTTGCGTCAACCTCGCAAACCTGTTGCTGGCTCGATCGTCAGGACGGCGCCGCGAAATTGCAATTCGACTCGCCTTAGGCGCCGGGCGCCGGCGCTTGATGGCGCAATTGCTTACCGAGAGCGTTTTACTCTCCGTAATCTCCGGGTTGGTAGCACTGCTCACCGTTGTTTTGTTCAAGAACTCCATCTTGGCTCTGGCTCCGGCAAGCCTTCCCCGGCTAAGCGAAGTACACATCAGCGCCGGCGTTTTATTTTTTGCTTTCATGATCTCAATCGTTACCGGCTTGCTGTTTGGTTTGGCGCCCGCAGTGCAAGCTGGAAATCCAAATCAAGTGGAGAGCTTGCGAGAAGGTGGCCGAGGTTCTGGCGCCGGCAGAAGGCATACACGGGTGTCGCACGTGCTGGTTATTTCGGAAGTAGCGCTCTCTCTTATATTGCTCGCAGGCGCAGGACTGCTTCTGCGCAGTTTCTGGCACGTGCTGGAAGTGCGTCCGGGCTTCAATCCAGACCATGTAGTCACGGCCCAGATTTGGATTCCGGTTCCGAACGATCCAAAAACCGATCCATATCGTCCCACTGACAAGCGGGCGGCTTTTCTGATGGAAATTCTTCAAAGGGTATCCATTCTGCCGGGAGTGGAAGAAGCGGCCATGGGCGGAACGAACAGCTTGCCGCTTGCTGCAGTACGAAACGGTTTTCCGTTTACAATCGTGGGCCGCCCGACAGACTCGGAGCGCGCGCCCATCGCGGAGTTTGCCTCCGTCACGCCCGACTACTTCGAGGTGCTGAAAGTCCCGCTGCTCGCCGGAAGAAATTTCGTTGAGTCTGACACCGATAAATCCCAGCAGGTAGTGTTGGTAGATCAAACTCTCCAGCGGCGATACTGGCCCAATGAAGATCCACTGGGAAAACAAATTAGTTTCGGTGGACGGCCTGGGACGAATCCTTCGTTCACGATCGTCGGCGTTGTGGGTGATATTAAATCCGATGGCTTCGACGCGCCTAGCGCACCCCACATTTATCTCCCGGTGCGGCAGAGCCCGGGTTATTCGTCAGTTGTGTTTCTCCGCAGCGCGGGAAATCCCGAAGCGCTGGGAGAATCCATTCGCCACGAAGTGCAGTCGATTGATCCCAACATTCCCGTTTTCAGTGTGCGAACGATGGATCAAATTATCGCGAGGTCCATGGCTGAGCGTCGCTTCGCCCTTCAACTTCTCGGCATCTTCGCCGGCGTAGCTCTTCTACTCGCCGCCATCGGAATTTATGGCGTGATGGCGTATTCGTTCAGCCAGCGCACGCACGAAATTGGAATTCGCATCGCTTTGGGCGCGCAACGCGTGGACATTTTCCGCATGGCGGTGGGAGAAGGAATGCAGCTCGTCGCCATCGGCTTGGCCATCGGTCTGGTTGGAGCAGCGGCTCTTACCACATCCGCACGCACCATGCTCTTTGATGTGAGCCCGGCGGACCCCATTACCTTCGGCGCCATCTCGGCCACGCTTGCCGCGGTGGCGTTCCTGGCTTGCTATGTTCCGGCCCGACGCGCCACCCGCGTTGATCCGCTTGTAGCTTTGCGCGACGAATAACCGCTCGCGCATGCGTTGAACAGCTTCTCAGCTTTCAAAGCTAGTTCCTAAATTGTGCGCGAAGGAGATCACATGAATTCCTTTTTCCAGGATATTCGATACGCTCTCCGGATGTTGGTTAAGAGTCCCGCGTTCACACTTGTCGCTGTGCTGACTCTTGCATTGGGGATTGGCGCCAACGTCGCCACTTTCAGCGTGGTGTACGCCGTTCTGTTGCGGCCACTCCCTTTCGCGCATCCTGAGCAACTCGTTCGCGTCTTCGACGATCTTCGCGGTCCGAACACGCCAGATGTAGGGATGTCCGCTCCGGAGCTTTGGGATCTGCAAGACCACTCGGGCGTGTTTCAGGATATTTCCGCCGTAGCACCGAGCAATTCCGCAATTGGCGGTGGAGATCGTGTGGTCCGCGCCGAGTCTCTGATCACCAGCCCTGATTATTTCAGCCTGCTGGGAACGAAGCCGCAGATTGGTCGCGTCTACACAGCGCAAGATTCCGTTCCGGGATTCCTGGAGCCGGTCGTCATCAGCGATGGATTTTGGCGCAGCAATTTCGGGTCGGACCCGCACATCATCGGTCGGAAAATCCGCCTGGATAACGACCTATATACGATTGTGGGAGTAATGCCCCCGGGCTTCCGTCATCCGGGCCGCACGCTAAATACCGACGTGGACGTATGGGCCGCGACTGGCTTCAACGGTCTTCCGTTTCCCGTTCCGGCCGACAGGTCGCTGAGATTGATTCCTGGCGCAATCGCGCGTTTGAAGCCCGGGCTAACTGTCGCGGAAGCGCAGGCGCGGCTCGATGCTTATGTATCGCAACTCAGCCGGGTGTATCCCGCCGAGTATCCCGCTGCCTCGGCATGGACCGTACGTCTTGTTCCGGTGAAAGAAGATTTGGTCGGCCCGCAGCGAACGCAATTGTTTATCCTTTTGGGAGCGGTAGGACTCGTGCTGCTGATCGCGTGCGTGAACATTGCCAACCTCCTCCTGGCGCGCGCTTCCGGACGCCGGCGCGAAATTGCCATTCGGCTCGCGATGGGCGCCAGCCGAGGGCGTCTGGCCAGTCAATTGTTGACCGAGAGTACGTTGCTGGCCTTTATTTCCGGAATCGTAGCTCTGGTGACGGTGGTTTTTTTGAAGAACGCAATCGTCGGCCTCGCTCCTGCGGATATTCCGCGGCTCAATGAGGTTGAGCTCAGCGCTGGCGTTCTGTTTTTTGCGTTCCTGATCTCTGTGCTCACAGGCGTCCTGTTCGGGTTGGCGCCCGCGCTTCAAGCCACGAATCCGAACCAGGTGGAGAATCTGCGGGAAGGCAGCCGCGGGTCGGGTGCGGGCGTACGGCATACTCGGATTTCGCGGATTTTGGTGGTGTCGGAAGTAGCGCTCTCGATTGTTTTGCTGGCGGGCGCCGGGCTGCTACTTCGAAGTTTCTGGCGGGTGCTCGAAGTGCGTCCCGGATTCAACCCCAGCCATTTGACTACGGTGCAAATCTGGATTCCAGTGTCCAACAATCCGGCCACCGATCCTTACGCTGCAGAAGACAAGCGCGCCGCATTTCTTACGGAGGTTTTTCGCCGCGTGTCGGCGCTGCCCGGTGTGGAACAATCCACAATTTCAGGCAACGACACTTTGCCCATGAACTCCGGCAGAAACTACTCTCCCTTTTCGATTCATGGGCGTCCGCAAGACTCCGAGCGCAGCCCGGTTGCAGACATTGCTGTTGTAGATACGCAATACTTTCGCACTATGGAAGTTCCTTTGACAGCCGGGCGAAATTTCACCGCCTCCGATACGGATAAGACCGGGACTGTTGGAGTGATCGACCAAACCTTGGCGCGGCGCTATTGGCCTAACGAGAATCCGGTCGGACAACAAGTAAAGTTTGGATTTGGAGCAGGTATTAAGGGCGTGACAATTGTCGGCGTAGTGGGAGATATCAAGTCGGACGGTTTTGATGCTCCCAGCGTGCCGCATATTTATGTCCCTTTGGGGCAGTTCGCGCCGGTCAACGCGGTGGTTTTTCTGCGGAGCAGAGGCGACGCGGGAAATCTCGGCGAGGCCGTGCGGCGTGAAGTTGAAAAAGTCGATCCCAATATTCCGGTCCATAGCATCAGCTCCATGGACCAAATCATTAGGAGGTCCCTGGCCGACCGGCGCTTCGCTCTTGAGCTTCTGGGGATTTTTGCGGGGGTCGCTCTTCTGCTCGCTGCCATCGGCATTTATGGCGTGATGGCATATTCGTTTAGCCAACGCACGCACGAAATCGGAATTCGCATCGCTCTGGGCGCGCAACGCATAGACATTTTCCGTATGGCCGTGGGAGAAGGAATGCGACTTGTTGTCATCGGGCTCGCAGTAGGATTGTTGGGAGCTGTGGCGCTGACGCGATTCGTGCGTACCATGTTGTTCGGCGTGAGTCCTGCCGATCCGCTTACCTTCGGCGCGATCTCAGCCGCGCTTGCTGCAGTGGCTTTGCTCGCTTGTTACATTCCCGCGCGACGCGCGACTCGTGTTGATCCGCTGGTCGCTTTGCGCGATGAATGAACGCGATAACTTCTTCTGTTAGAATCTCGGCGGACTGACACAGTTCATGTTCGTTTTCTCCTGAAGCAGGCCGCCGATGAATTCCAGAGCAGTGCGAGGTAGGTTTTTCTCAGCATTCTTCTTTTTAACATTCTCGGCTTCGCTGCGAGCGGCCCATCACCACAGCCTCGGTCAGCGACCCCCACGAACGCGAAAAACGAATTTCTCGAGTTAACAGGCGGCCAGCTCTACTACGAAGTTGCAGGCGAGGGTTATCCACTCGTTCTGATTCACGGCGGACAGATGGATTCGCGCATGCGGGACGAGCAAGTTGCGCTGTTTTCAAAATCCTACCGCGTGATTCAAGTCTCCTGCTTCGATGGCCGTCTACTCCGATGACGAGGACCTCGCAGCACTCCTGAAATATTTGAAAGTCGAGAAGGTCTACATCGTCGGATTGTCGCTGGGCGGCCGCATCGCCCTCGACTTCACTTTGGCTCATCCTGAGATGGTCCCTGCCATCGTTCCGGTCGCTAAATCTGCGGCCTGCTGCGAAATTCCGGACACATTGTGAACCTGGAGCAGCCTGAGGAATTTAATCGCGCAGTATTGGATTTTCTAACTTCCGTTTCACATTGAAACAATTTGCGATAGTCAATAGTTCTGAGCGTTAAGAGTACGCGGCCAATTTGGATGTGACGCGGACGCTTGTTTCAGTCGGCGCTGGAATTGACATGAAAATCCCTATGCTATACTCCGTTCTGCGCAGAGTTTCGCAGCCCCTCCGCGCGCCGGAGCAAATGATATGCCCATACCGAAGACCGAAAAGATTTGGCATAACGGGAAATTCATCAACTGGGACGACGCCCGACTCCACGTTCTTTCGCACGTGGTCAGCTACGGCTCGGCCGTCTTCGAAGGTATTCGGTGCTACGACACTAAAGAAGGTCCCGCGATCTTCCGTCTGCGCGATCACGTGCAGCGGCTGCTGAATTCAGCTTACATTTACCGCATGGAAGTTCCTTTCACGCTCGACGAACTCTGCACCGCGAATCTGGATCTGATCCGCGTGAATAAAATTGGAGCGTGCTATTTGCGTCCAATCGTTCTGCGCGGCTACGGCGAAGCGGGCGTTGACCCCAAAGGCTGCCCCATCGAGGTTTATTTGAGCTGCTATGAATGGGGAAAATATCTAGGTGAAGAAGGACTGCGCAGCGGCGTGGATGTATGCATCAGCTCGTGGAATCGTCCCGCGCCGAACACTTTGCCGCAAATGGCAAAAGCTGCGGCGAATTACATGAATTCTCAGCTCATACGCATGGAAGCTCGCGCCAACGGCTATGTGGAAGGCATCGCGCTCGACGTGCACGGCTACATCAGCGAAGGCTCCGGTGAAAATATTTTTCTGGTGATGGACGGCACGGTGATCACTCCTCCGCTTTCAAATTCAGCGTTGCCCGGTATCACGCGCCATTCCGTTCTTACAATTTGCCGCGATCTGAACATTCCCGTCGCAGAGCAAGTCATCCCGCGCGAAATGCTTTACATTTCCGAAGAGCTTTTCTTCTGCGGCACTGCTGTGGAGATCACTCCGATCCGCTCAGTTGACCGTATCAAGATTGGCATTGGCTCGCGTGGCCCCGTCACCAAACGCATCCAGGACGAATTTTTCGCTCTCACCGGAGGCACCCAGCCCGACCGCCACCACTGGCTCTCGCCAACCAATGTTCCGGCGACGGCCGAAGCGGGCGTCCCCATGCCCGTGCGCCCCTAGTATTTCGCATTGATCTTTGCTGTTAAAAACAGCTAGCGGCGTTTCTCCTAACTCGCTTTCTCCCTTCGAATTCAGTAAAATCGCGCGGTTCTGAAAATTCTAATACGAGGTAGCTCGTTGTCTTTCGGAGGAACGGTTGTATAACCTGCCTCAAAAGCTCTTGGCGGAATTTATCGGCACATTTACAGTAATGTTTTTTGCTATCGGCGCGATTTGCGCCGACCAATACCTGCGCGCCGCGTCGCAAATTCCGATTGGCACTTTGGGAATTGCTCTGGCCTACGGTCTGTCGTACGCCATCACGGTGGGGGCCCTCAGCCACATTTCCGGTGGACATTTAAACCCCGCAGTCACGGCGGGCTACTGGGTCACTCGACGGCTTGGCACCCTGCAAGCTCTGTTCTACTGGGTCGCACAGTTGCTCGGCGCGATCGCAGCCACCTATCTGCTGGTCGCGATCGTGCCGGACGCGATATGGACATCGGCTGGCAGAGGCGTCACTCTGCTGGCGCCGGATTTCACGCGACTGCACGCCATGGTTCTCGAAGGACTGATGACGTTTTTTCTCGTTTTCGTAGTTTTCGCTACGCTGGTTGACGCCCGCGGCGCTTTCAACAAAATGTCCAGCTTCGCGATTGGCCTCACTGTCTCGGTGGGCGTGCTTTTCGGCGGACCTTTTACCGGCGCTGCGATTAACCCTGCACGAGCATTTGCCCCGGCTCTCGCTGCGCGTTACTGGAGCAACCACGGCGTTTACTGGGTCGGTCCCCTGCTCGGGGGCGTCATCGCCGCCGTGATTTACGACCGCCTCTTTCTCACCGAGCAGTCCCCGCTTTAGCGTCCTCTGCAAAAACTCGCGATAATCCTCTGCGGAGACACCTGACCGAACGTACAGGTTGGCAGTTTAGAAATGGTTCCCTGCACTGTTCTTGCTAGCCCATGCGGACGCATGCTAGTTTGGCTTGAAGCGTCACACCCGAGGACTTTCGCTATGGCTGTCAGTATTGACGATTTGTTGCGCCGCGCCGTCGAAAGCCGGGCGTCCGACTTGCACCTGAAAGTAGGCAATCACCCTTATTTGCGCGTGGACGGAATGCTCAACGGCCTCACCGATGTTCCGCGCATTACGCCGGAAGAAATGCTGTCGATGGCCTTCAGTATGATGACCAACCGGCAAAAACAAAAATTCAAGGAAACCGCTGAGTTGGACATGGCTTACGGCGTCGCAGGACTGGGTCGCTTCCGTGTGAACGTATTTCAGCAGCGCGGCAACGTCGGTATGGTCCTTCGCGTTATTCCTACGAAAATTCGCACCATCGAAGAATTGGAATTGCCGCGCGTCCTGTCGCAGATTTGCGAGGAGCAGCGCGGGTTGATTTTGACCACCGGCACCACCGGTTCAGGTAAGTCCACCACTCTGGCGGCCATGATCGACCGCATCAATTCCCTTCGCGCCGAGCACATCATCACCATTGAAGACCCCATCGAATATTTGCACCGCGACAAAAAAGGTTTCATCAATCAGCGCGAAGTAGAAGTGGACACCTCCTCGTTCTCAACTGCGTTACGCGCAGCCTTGCGTCAGGATCCTGACGTGGTGCTGGTCGGCGAAATGCGCGACCTGGAAACAATTTCGACCGCTCTGCTAGCCGCTGAAACGGGCCACTTGGTGCTTTCCACTTTGCACACTCTTGACGCCACGGAAACCATTCAGCGCATCATCGCTGTGTTTCCGCCGCCCGAACAAAAACAGATTCGCTTGCAGCTTGCTGGAACTTTGAAAGCCGTAATCAGCCAGCGCCTCGTGCGCAAAGCCGACGGCACGGGCCGCGTCCCGGCGGTGGAAGTGATGATCTGCACCGGCTACATTCGCGATTGCATTATCAATCCTGACAAAACGCGCATGATTCGAGACGCCATTGCCGCCGGTACCAGCCAGTACGGCATGCAGACTTTCGACCAATCGCTCTTCGATCTCTACACACGCAACCTCATTACCCTAGAAGAAGCTCTTATGCGCGCTTCGAATCCGGACGACTTCCGCCTGCGCGTGCAAGGTGTGCGCTCTTCTGCAGACGCCGCTCGCGAAGAAATGGAACGCGCCATGACCGAGTTCGACCGCTTGGGCAGCCGTACATAACTTGTGGCGCTGTATTTCTCGTGAACTAAGTTCTGTTTCGCCGCAATCGATAAAGGACGTGTGGCCGGAGCGGATGTCCTTCCGGCAAATTCGGATGGTCGAAGTCGTCCGATGCGTCGTGTGTCATTCCGATTTTCTCCATCACTCGACGTGATCTGGCATTTCCCGGGACTGTGAAGGACACGAGTTCATCCAGCCCCAGTTCCTTAAACGCATACTTCACCACCGCCCGCGCAGCCTCCGTGGCGAGCCCGCGTCCCCAATAATCCGCCGCGAGCCTCCATCCAATTTCAACGCACGGAGTGAAATGCGCCTCGAATGACGGCGCAGCTAACCCAACAAAACCAATAAACGATTGCTCCTCGCGCAACTGCGCCACCAACAATCCAAACCCATGCTTTCTGAAATGTTCGTTGATCCGCTCAAAGAGCCAGTCGCTTTCTTGGCTCGTCATGCACTCAGGCATAAATTCCATCACGCGCAGATCTAAGTTCATTCGGTAAAACGGCTCGCGGTCTTCTTCTTTCCAACGCCGCAGGAGCAATCGCTCAGTCTCGATCAACAATTCCCCCCACATTCATATAGACTTCCCGTTAACTAGGAGATCCAGCTTGCACCCTCTGCCATTCTCCGGCCCACCCCTCTACGCCACAATATTCTGGACTACCTACATCATCTGGATCATCCCTGAAACGATCGCTTCCAGAAGAAAACCTGCCAGATCTTCTTCCACTCTGAAGGATCGCAACTCTTACCTGGTTGTAATGTCGATGCTGTGGATTGGCATCGCGGCGGATTTCGCGCTTTCCTTCACATTTCCGCAAGCGTCGATCCGTTCGGGCCGCGTTACGTTTTTCTTTGTCGGTATCGCCGTGATGTATGCCGGAATGGCTCTTCGCTTGTATTCGATGAGCATACTCGGCCGCTATTTCACCTATCAAGTTGCAGTCCACACTGATCAGCCGGTCATAGAAGCAGGCCCGTATCGCTACATCCGCCACCCTTCTTACACGGGAGGACTGATCACTCTGGCTGGACTCGGATTGGCTCTGGGAAACTGGGCCGGGTTGCTCGTGCTTCTTGCTTTTATGGCCGTGGGGTACGCCTACCGAATTCCAATCGAGGAAGCTGCGTTAGCCGCTTCTATTGGCGAGCCGTACAGAGCTTACATCCGCCGCACCTATCGCCTAATTCCCTATATTTATTAAGTCTGGCGCATGTATTTTTTCTTGCCGTATCTGCGGTGCTTTCGGAGCGCTCCAATTTGGCCTGCCAAAATCTTCGATAAAGCTTTTAGCGTCGCCTTCCCAGCGTTATCCTAACATCGTCAACGCACAAACGACGCGTTGCTCACGGGTGACTTTGCAATGACCATCTCGCAAAAACAAAAAGCCGACAAACTCCGCGCGCTTCACAACGGCCCGGATATTCTGTTGTTTGCAAATGCCTGGGACGTAGCTAGCGCCTGTATCCTTGAGCGCCTCGAATTCCCTGCGATCGCCACCACCAGCGCCGGCATCGCCAACACGCTGGGTTACGCCGACGGCCAGCAGATCACCTCCCTCGAAATGCTGCGCGTTGTCAGCCACATCGCGCGCGCCGTCTCCATTCCGGTCACCGCGGACATGGAAGCGGGCTACTCAACGAGCGCGATTCAGATGCATCAAGTGGCGCTACAACTGATCGAAGCCGGCGCCGTGGGCCTGAATCTGGAAGATGGCGAGGACGACGAAGCGCGCGTGTCAGAAACGCAAGCCCACGTGGAAAAAATCCAGGCGGTGAAAGAGGCCTCTCGGCAGTCCGGAATACCTCTGGTGATTAACGCTCGCACCGATGCTTACTGGGCGACGGAAAGCCCGTCCGCCAATCGCTTCGCCGAATCCGTGCGTCGCGCAAATCTGTATCGGGAAGCCGGCGCGGACTGCATCTTTGTCCCCGGCATGAAAAAAATCGACGAAATAAAAAAATTCTTGCAGGAATCTCCGGGACCCATGAATGTTCTCGGCGGCCCCGGCGCGCCAACCATCGAAGAACTGAAAGCTGCGGGCGTACGTCGCGTCAGCCTCGGCTCCGGCCCATCGCGCGCAGCCCTGGGCCTATTGCGCGAAATCGCCAGCGAGCTCAAATCCAAAGGTACCTACGAAAGGGTGGCCCGCTACATGATTCCGGCGAGCGAAGTGAATGCGATGTTCTCCGCCCGCAAGAAATCAGCCGATCAAAAATCGTGAATTAAATAAGGAGCAGCTATGAGTACGCGCGTCAGTCTCACTAAAATCAATCCAAATGCCCATGCCGCTGTCTTAGCCATGCAAAAATACGTTGACGAGTCCGGCCTGGAGCCACTTTTGCCCGAATTAATTAAACTCCGCGCTTCGCAGAGCAACGGCTGCGCTTATTGCCTGGACCTGCACACCAAAGACGCGCGAGCCATGGGCGAAACTGAGCAGCGCCTCTACACCGTCTCCGCGTGGCGCGAAACTCCTTTTTTCACCGAACGCGAGCGAGCTGCGCTGGCGCTCACCGAAGCCGTCACTTTAGCCAGCATCGATCACGTTCCGGATAGCGTCTAGGCCCAAGCGCACGCTCAGTCCACCGATGCTGAGCTTATAGATCTAGTGACGGCGATCGCCACGATCAACACCTGGAATCGCCTGGCGATCACGTTTCGCGCCGAACCCGGCCACTTCCAGCCGCCTCAGCGCGTAAAACAGCGAGCCGCCTCAGCGCAACAAAAATAATTCTTTGCCGCGCAAGCACACGGGTGAATTCGCGTGGTCACAAAATAAGCAATGAACCAATCTGCGAGACGCCAGGCCTGATCCGGAGCAGCGAAGACGGCTTGATCACTTTCGATTTCTTTGTCTCCGCTTCCTTGCTTCCTCGCTCCCTTGCTTCTATTCTTCCTGTTCATGCGCCAGCGCTCTTCGCCCCGCAAAGTTTCCAGCGAACAAGATCTTTATTCCTCCGCTCTGCGCGCTCTTATGCGCCGCGCGTATTCCACACACGAAATGAAGACGTACCTTGATCGCCGCGCCGAGGACAAAGATTTAATCCCGCCGGTAGTCGCCCGCCTGCGGGAACGCAACTATCTCGACGACGCTCGCTACGCCGTCGACTACGCCAACCAGCACATAAAACTGCGCCGCCAGGGACGCTTCCGCATCGCACGCGAACTTCGCGCTCGCGGCGTTCCCGATCGCTACATCGACGCAGCTCTCGAAACTGTTTTTGCCGAAACGGATGAATCCTCTTTGGTACGCACACGTTTGAAGCGCCGCCTCGCACATCTTCGTGGACCGCTCGACCAACGCAAAATCGCGTCTCTTTACCGCAGCCTTCTTAGCGCCGGGTTTTCTTCCGACATGATCCGCGGCGAGCTTCGCGGCGTCACCAAAGGTGATCTACCCGAATTCACCGATGCTGCTCCCAGCGACGACGTTTAATTCCCGATTATCGTGGTTTGCGTCGCGACTTCCCGTCTCGGCAAGCCACTTTCGCCCCCAATAAAATCAAAAAAACTCCCGCCTCTTGAACTCTTTTTCCGTCATGGCCGTCTAAGAGAAGCAGAATTGCCTAGAAGGGTTGTGGAGTGTTCTTTCACCGATAATCCTAATCCAGGCGCAATGCTGGCTCGCCCGCGCAGCTGTCCGCTAGCGAGACAAGCACACAAAACGTGTGCGCCAGCGAACAAAGGAGCAAGAAAATGAAAAGCCTGACTCTCTCGATCTTGGCTTGCGCTCTTCTCGCAGCAACAACTGCGGTGACACAAGCTGCTACCCAACCCACGCAATCTGCACAACCGGCCCAGTCTGAAGACAAAACCGCACCTAGTTACGATATGAAGGCGCAAGCCGCGTTGGACCTCGACGCGGTGAATAAGAAAGTAATCAGCCTCGCCCAAGTTCTTCCGCCGGACAAATACACTTGGCGCCCCACCCCCGACTCACGCTCCTTTGCAGAAGTTTTCCTGCATGTGTCGGGTGAACGCTATTTCATTCTCGGGTTGATGGGAGCCGCGCCGCCTCCGGGATTCGATGGCAAGAGCTATGAAAAATCGACTACCGACAAAGCCAAAATTATCGACGAACTGACGAAGTCCGGGGATTACACGCAGAAGACAATTCAAGGCATGGCTAACGCGGATTATGCAAAGTTGTTACCGAAGCTGGGCCCGCAGGCAAATGAAGGGGACGTGATCTACATTCTCGTTGCCGATGCGCATGAACATCTAGGACAACTTGTGGCCTACGCGCGCGTCAACGGCATCGTCCCGCCGTGGACCGTGGCCGCCGCTAAAGCAGCCGCCGAAAAGAAGGGGCCAGACGCGCAGAAGTAAATCTAGTCTGCTGCCATTCGGGAGTCACCTTTGTTCGTGGCTCCCGTAGGCGCAGCGTCCGCGCCTCGAACGACGCTGCCTTGTAAATACCGCGTCGGCGTTGTCCCCAGTTGTTTGCGAAACATCGATATAAACGCGCTCGTGCTGTTGTATCCCGCCTCCAGCGCGGCTGACGTCACCTTGTCTCCCGCAGCCAGGCGCTGCATGGCATGAAGCAGGCGAAGCTGCTGGCGCCACTTGTTGAAAGTCATTTTGGTTTCCTCCAGAAAGAGACGCTGTATCGTTCGCTTGCTAGCGCCGCAGTCGGCGCACAATTTTTCCAGCGTTCTTTGGTCCCCGGGATTCGCGAACAAAGTTTTTACCACACGGGTCGCGCGTGAGTCCGCGGGATGGGGCAACTGAAGCGGTATCGACTCCACCGCCTTCAACTGCTCCACAATGATCTCCACGATGCGTTTCTGCGCAGGGTCCTCCTTACGCAACTTCGGGAACGTGCAGGCATGAAGAATTAGTTCCCTTAATAACGACGACACATTCATGACCATGCATTTCCGGGGAAATGACCGGCAAAGTCTGGGCTGGAAATAGAGCGTACGCATGGACACGCGCCCGGACATGGCCACCGAGTGTGTGGTGTCTGCCGGAATCCAGACGGCGCGCAGCGGCGGCACAACCCATAAGCCCTGCTCGGTGGTGAGCGTCATCACGCCCTCCGACGCGAACAGGAGTTGGTCTTCCGGGTGCGAATGCTTGGGGATAACGTGCGCGTCTTCGAGTTCTGCCGACACGCCGGCCATGTCCGCCACACGTCGGCCGTTTGCAGCGGCGAGTATGCTTTGGCACCTATGCGACATTTGTTGTCACAATAGCGAGAGCAAGAAATCCACGCAAGTGTTATTCCTTGTCGCCGAAATCAACATAGGGAGGCAAACATGCTGGCTTCAGGGAAAATGGTCGGGTTCGTTCCGAGCACGGACTACGATAGAACGCGCGCCTTTTACGAAGCTAAGCTTGGATTTGATTTCGTTAGCCTCGATCAATTTGCGCTCGTGATGAGCGCCGGTGGCCAAAAAATTCGAATCGCAAAAGTGCCGAATTTTACTCCGCTTCAAGGCACCATTCTCGGCTGGGAAGTAAAGGATATTCAAGCCGTAGCGACCTGGCTTCGAGACCGCGGTGTCACTCTTGAAAAATATCCGTTCGCTCAAGATCGCGAGCTGGGCATTTGGACTACGCCTTCCGGCGATAAAGTCGCCTGGTTTAAGGATCCCGACGGCAATATTTTAAGCATCGCGCAGCACCCCGAGTCGGCGCCAAAATAGTTTGCAAAACGTTGTGTTTCAGAGCAAAATCCCGCATCTCGTACCCACCCGCACGCCATTCAGGAGGTTTTATGTGGAAGTCTCTCTTGCTCGGGGCCATTCTCGGCGGTCTCGCTGCGTTCATATGGAGCAGCATTTCCTGGGAGCTTCTTGGCTGGCACGAAAAGCCGATGCTGGCTTTTCAAAATGAAGACGACGTCGCCACTGTGATCCAGTTACACACCACGCAGTCAGGCGTCTATCTTCTCCCCGGTGCGCCTCGCATCGAAGGCATGACCGCAGACCAAAAGAAAGCCGCGCAATCGACCCTCATGGCGAAAATGCAAAAGGGGCCGATTGTGTTCGCCGCGATTCGCCGCAACGGTTTTGGCTCCTACGCATGCGGCCTGATCATTCAGTTCCTTTCCCTGGTAGCCGCTGCATTCCTGCTCACCTGGATGCTTCTGCAGACCAGCGGCCTCAGCTACGCAGGAAAAGTTATATTTCTCGCGGTTGCGGGACTCGCCGCCAGCGTCATCGTCGATCTACCCAATTGGAATTGGTGGGGATTTTCAGGCTCTTACACAGTGATCAATCTCCTAGATTCAGCGCTCACATGGATGTTCGCCGGATTCGTAATCGCGAAAGTAGCAAAACTTCGCGCTGCCGAAGTAGGCTTCGCCGCGAAGTCTTAGTTCGAGGCCGAGAATCACTGGATTTTAATCTCAAATCAGGAGCAGATCATGCGGAAGCGCAAAATCAAACCGGAAACCATCGCGAAATCTGAGCCACAATCCCCTTCCCATATCGGTCGCCGTTCGTTCGTGGGCCGCATGGGCTTTGCTGCAGCCGCGACAGTCGCCGGTGCAACTCTGGTTTCGGCCAAACCCACGGCAGCGCAGTCATCTTCGAGCGCCTCAGCGAACATACCGGCACCGGCTGGCGTAACCAATCCGCGGGTTCTCCAAGCTTTCGAGTTGCGCGTCACCGAAGCCGCCCGTGACTCGCTGATCCATACGCCCGCCAACATTAACAACGGTGATCTAGAACGCTATGCGGACAAGGGCGGCACCTATACCAAGTGCCTTCCTCACGACTCCTTCGGTCGAGTGAGCCTAGGCGCCTTCGCAACTTTAACTACCGCCTTAGCCGGCGGAAAATTTTCAGATTTCGAAAAGATAACCATGGGAGGCGCTCGCGGGTTGAACGGTCCGCAAGGCGGTCTGGCCTTCGACTTGGAATGTGCCGATTCCTGCCAGTTCGGCCCGCCGCAAGTTCCTCCGCCGCCCAAAACTGCGAGCGATCACAACGCCACGGAATTATTAGAACACTATTGGGGATCTCTGCTTCGTGATGTGACATTTACCGATTACGATTCGAGTGCGTTGGCTGCCCAGGCAGCGGCGGAACTTGGTTCGCAGCCGACCTATTTCGGTCCGCGGAACACGAGTGGCCAAGTCACTACCGACCTGTTATTCCGCGGCTTGTTTCCGGGTGAAACGCTAGGCCCTTACATCTCGCAGTTTTTTATCCAGCCTACAAAGTTAGGTGCGCAACCGATCAGCCAGCAATTGGACACCTATGTGCCGAATGTGGACTATGGCGCAGACTTCGCCACTTGGCTCGACATTCAAAACGGGGTGGACACCGGTCTGCGCAACCAGGTTGATTCTCAAGTACGATACGCGCGGAACGGTCGCGATCTCGCCGCTTACACTCACGTGGACGTTCTCTTCCAGGCGTATTTCACGGCATTCCTCGTCCTCAGCGGATTTAATCCAGTTCCTTTAAACCCAGGGAATCCCTATCTCAACTCCCGAACAGAAAATGGCTTTGGGACATTCGGCGCTCCCGACTTCGCAGCCACAGTGGCGGCCGTAGCCACCAAGGCACTGAACGCCGTGTGGTATCAGAAATGGTTCGTGCATTTGCGTCCGCGCCCGGAAGCCATCGGCGGAATCGTGCACTTACTTAAGACCGGCCAAGGCAGCAATACCGACGTGCGTTTGAGCGAGGTGATTTTGAATTCGCAGGGGCTACAGCAGAGTTACAACAGGTACGGCACTTACTTACTTTCGCAGGCGTTTCCCGAAGGCTCGCCCGCCCATCCCGCTTACCCTACAGGACACGGGACCGTTGCAGGAGCTTGTATCACCGTGCTGAAGTTTTTTTTCGACGGCCAGTCGGTAATTCCGAACCCCCTGGTACCCACCGACGATGGACTGTCGCTGGTATCCTATACCGGTCCAGATGCCGGCGAACTCACCGTAAATGGCGAGTTGAACAAACTCGGGCACAACGTTTCCTTCGGCCACGGAATTCACGCCGGCATCCACTGGCGGAGCGATACGGATACATCGCTGCGCCTAGGCGAAGCGGTCGCGCTCAGCTATCTGCGCGATAAGGCGCACACTTACAACGAACCTTTCACCGTCCAACTCACAAAGTTCGACGGCACGATTGCTACCATCTCTAACGCCGGCAATCGTTAACAACAGGGAAATATAGTCTGGCGTCAGCGCGGCAGTGGCCGTCAGTTGCGTTACTGCCCCTGCCAACGTTCTGTTGCGGCCGCAGCCATGGCGTCGTTGAACTTGTTGAAGAAGCCATCGTAGACCCCGTTTGCCTCGGCAAGACGCTGCGGCTTCACGCGCTCCACACAAATCTCGGTGGCATCCGGCGAAGTTTTCAGGATCTTCATCGTCTCAGCGATGTAATCCGTCAGCGGCATAGCGTTCGGATCGCTGGCATGTTTTGGGCCCGTTAATCCCGTCTGCACGTAAGGCGGTATCAGTTCCAACACCTGCACGCCTGTGTCCCGAAGTTGATAGCGCAACGATTGCGTGTAGGAATGGATCGCTGCCTTCGTTGCGCAATAGGTCGGTGTGATCGCCAACGGCACAAACGCAAGCCCAGAAGATACGGTCATGATGGCGGCCTTCGGCTGTTTCAGAAGATGCGGCAGCAGCGCTGCGGTCAACCGGATTGGCCCAAGCAGATTGGTAGCTATAGTTGCTTCCGCATCGGCTACCACGCCACTTTTCAAGGTCTCCGGCTTCATGATGCCGGCGTTCTGGATCACGACATTCAGCGGGGGATAATCCTTCGTAAGTTTTTCCGTGAAGCTCTGTATCGCGTCAGCATTTCCGATATCCAGAATCGCAGACTTCATTCCTGGATTTGCCGCTACTGTTTGGTCGAGCAGCTCTTTGCGCCGCCCCGCAATAATAATTTGATTTCCTTCGGCGTGAAGAGCCTCCGCAAGACCACGCCCGATACCGGAGCCTCCGCCTGTAATCAAAACTGCGTTCCCACTGATTTGCATTAATTTTTCTCCTCGCTGCAATCCAGAGCGCTAGGCACGATGCTTCACAATTTTAAGGGATTATCACCGCAGAACCGTCGATGCGATCGCTTTTGACGGCCGCCAGAGCGTCATTAGCTTGATCCAGCTTGAAGACCGTCACTTTGGGATCCACTTCAATCTCGGCCGCCAATTTCAAAAAGTCTTTCGCGTCCTGCCGCGTCATGTTGGCGACGCTGCGAATCTGGCGTTCGCCCCAAAGCAAGTGGTCGTAATCGAATTCCGGAATCCGGTCCAGATGGATCGCGTTGATCGCCAGCACTCCGCCTTTGCGCAAACTTTTGAGCGCAGCTATCACAACGTCTCCGCTCGGAGCAAAAGTCACCGCCCGATCCAATTCTACGGGCGGTTTGTCCGCTTCGCCTCCGACCCAAGTCGCTCTCCGCGATTTCGCCAATGCCTGATGCGATGCCCCTCGGGTGGAAACGTAAACCGAGCACCCCCAAGTGTGCAGGACATCGATCGCCAAGCTCGCCGACGATCCGAAACCAAACAATCCCACGCGCTCTCCGCGCTCCACACCGGCCACGCGCAGACTCCGAAACCCGATGATGCCCGCGCACAAAAGAGGCGCGGCGTGCAGATCATCCAAATTCGAAGGAAGCGGAAACACAAAGTCCCGCCGCGCGACTGCATATTCGGCATATCCGCCGTTCACCGAGTAGCCTGTAAAGGTGGGAGCGTCGCAAAGATTTTCCATTCCGTGCTTGCAGTACCAGCAACTTCCGTCTGTTCCGCCCATCCACGACACGCCCACACGCGCGCCGTTCGGAAACTCCCTTCCTCCTCCTTCCACTACGTCGCCCACGATCTGATGTCCTGGAATCACCTTCGGCAAAATCTCCGGCAGGTCTCCTTCGACAATATGCAAATCCGTCCGGCACACTCCGCAGGCCCGCACACGCAACAGCACTTGTCCTGGACCCGGTTCAGGCTTCGGCACTTCTCCGATAGTAAGCGGCGCCTTCGCATTCGCCTGCGGCGCAGTGAGAAATGCTGCTTTCATCGACGACGCTCCCTAAAAGATGTGGACACTTACTATTTGATGGTCGCTAGGACAAAAACGCGTCACGCGTTAAGACACGAGCCGAAACAACGCGCTGCGCTATACGGTCAATCCTAGCGACTCCAATTGGTTTGCAGCTTTGGAGGATTTTTTAGGGTCTGCATCACCACGCAATACTGTTCTGTCTTCTCTTTCAATCCAGCGATTTGTTCCGGAGTGGCTGCAGGCGCGGCAACATCGAACTGAAGGCGAATGCTCTCAAATCCTACGGGCACGTCCTTCGCTATGCCGAGGGTGCCGCGAAGATCCATATCGCCTTCCACCATCACTTCAATCCGTTCCGTCAGTATACCCATTGCGGCCGCGACCATTTGACAGGTAATCTGCGCGCAAGCCGCGAGAGCGCCGAGTAATAGGTCTCCGGAACACGCGCCTGCGCCGGCGCCTCCCACCCCTTTGTGCGCTTCAGCGCGATAGATTGCGCGGCCGAGATCGACCGAGCATGACACCGGAGCATCCGTCTGGGCGCCTTTCGCACGAATTGTGATTCGGGAGGCGCTCGGGTCGTTGCGGTATTGCTCTTTCAATGGCTTCTGCAGCGATCGAAGGTCCATGCCAACCTCATTTTTATTATTGGGCTTCTTCAATTTAAAAGAGCTTCATCAAGCCGCCTTGAAGGCGCTTCACCCGCATGCTAGCATACGTGCAAATAGGGGGGCGCCCTTGCCAAAATTTGTAATCGAACGAGAAGTCCCGGGAGCCGGCAACTTAACCGACGCCCAATTGCGCGAAATGTCACAAAAATCAGTCGGCGTTTTAAAGGCCATGGGTCCCGAGATCCAATGGCTTCATAGCTACGTAACCGGCGACAAGGTGTACTGCATTTATCTCGCTCCGGACGAGGCCACCGTGCGAGAACACGCCAAACGCACAGGCATTCCTGCTAATCGCGTCTCCGCCGTCCGTAGGCTTATCGATCCCTCCACGGCAGAATAAGCTCCGGCCGGGGCCATCACGAAGAAGTCACCTACGGCCTCAACGCTTCCTCAACCGCTTTCTCCATGAGCATACTCCAACCTTCTAACCAAGCCATCGCGCTCGCGGTATTACTCAGCGCCTGCCGCGCAGGATCCAGAATAGTTTCCAGCTTAATCTGTTCCGCGGGAGTGAGCGGAGCGCCAATATTTTGCCGCAGTGCAGCCGCCGCTCCTGCCAGCCGCAAAGACCGTTCTGCTTGCAGTTCCGTCGCAGCCGAGCACGCGCAACACTCCAGCAGCCGTGCAACCCCGCGTTTGTGATCCAATTCTTGAAAAGTTTTCAGGCTTTCTCGGTACAGCGAATGCGCGGCGCCACAGTCACGCTCTTCCCTCGCCAAATTTCCGAGATCGGCGAGCGTCCCTGCGATGCCCCAACGGTCTCCAAGTTCACGAAAGATTTCCAGACTCTGTTCGTACAGTGCCCGCGCCGCTGTGGAGTCACCCTGTTCGCGGGCCACATCCCCCTGAGAATTTAGCGACCACGCCACACCAGTAAGGTCTTCCATACCTTGAAATATTGCCAGGCACTCCCCGTGCAAGCTGCGAGCATGTTCATATTGGCCTTGCAGCTTCAGCACGTTCGCCAGATTACTGAGGGCGCGAGCGATGGCCTGCAGGTCGCCCGATTCTCGCCACAGCGCCAGGCTCTCCTCAAACAAGGAATGCGCAACTGCAAGGTCACCTTGGTCCCGTGCATTCACTCCCATCGCATTTAGGGAGACTGCGGCGCCGTGCTTATCGCCCAAATCACGCGCAATCTTCAGGCTTTCGCCGAATAGCGTATTTGCCCCAGCATAATTTCCCTGCTCGCAAGCAAGCACCCCTGCCGCAAAAAGCGCGCGTGCTCGGGCCTTCGTGGGAGCTGCGGCACTTTTCAGTTTTAAGAGCTTGCCCAGACTATCGCTGCCTTGGGCCAGATACTCGCGCGTCTCCCAAAAGCGAAATAGCGCCGCGCCCAGGCGCAGTCCCCATTCCGCCTCTCCCGTTTCCGCCAGCCAATCAAGCGCCGCGCGAAAATTATCGTGTTCGAGCGTGAATTGTTCCAGCCAGTCGCTTGCCTCTCCGCCGGCCTGCTCTGCAACCACTTCTTCGGCCAGCACCAGGCAGTAAGCCGCATGGGCGCGCTTTGTCAACGCCTCTTCCCCACCAGCGTCCAGTTTTTCTCGCGCATACTCTCGAATCGTCTCCAGCATCGCAAAACGCGGCTCGCCGTTTGCCTGCTCTACCTGTTGCAGCAAGCTCTTGTCCACCATGGATGACATACCATCGAGCAGGTCCAATTCAAGATCGCCTTTCGTGTCGCACACCGCCTGCACGCCTTCCAGTGTGCATCCGCCGACAAACACCGATAATCTCCGGAAAAGTTTTTGCTCCGCGGCGCTCAGCAAGTCGTAGCTCCAGTCGATAGCGGCTCTAAGCGTTTGCTGCCGTTGGGGCAGATCGCGCGCGCCGCCGGTTAGCAACTGTAGCCGGCTCGCCAGCCGCGTCTGCATCGCAGAAAGCGAAAGAACTTTTACCCTCGCCGCCGCGAGTTCGATCGCCAGAGGAAGGCCATCCAACCTGGCGCAAATTTCGGTGACAGCTCGGGCGTTTTCCGCGTTCAGTTCAAAGCCGGGCTTGGCCGCCGCGGCGCGTTGAATGAATAACGCCACCGCCGGATACTTTGACAACATTTCAAGCGAAGGCGCAGACTTCGAATCCGGCAGCGCAAGCGGCGGCACTGGAAATTCATGTTCGCCGTAAACGTGCAGCGCCGCGCGACTCGTCACCAAAATTTTGAGATGGGGAGCGCTAGCGAGAAGTTCCGCAACGACGGGTGCCGCAGGCATCAGGTGTTCGAAATTGTCCAACACTAGCAGCGTTGGCGCACGCAACGATTCCGTCAGATTCCTTTTGAGTATCTCGAGCGCTGACTGGCCTCCGGCCTCGCGTATTCCCAATGTTTGCACAATCGCAGAAGGCATCAAGCCTGGATCGCTTACCGGAGAGAGCGGAACAAAATGAGCACCGCCCGGGAAGTTTTCGACTAGCCCGCCAGCTACCTCTAGCGCGAGACGCGTTTTTCCTATCCCGCCAGGACCGGTGACCGTAACCAGCCGCACATCCGGCCGCAGCAAGAGTTCTTTGGCCGTCGCGACTTCCCTCTCCCGCCCCACAAACCGCGTTCGCTGCACCGGAATATTTGTTGGGCGCGGCTCGGCCTGCTTAATCTGTTTCTCGGAAAAGCGCTCGCGTATGGCCGCAAGTTCGCGAGCGAGATCTTCTGTAGAGGCGTAGCGCTTATCCGGCTCTTTCTCCAGACACCTCTCGATGGCCCAACACAGCGGCGCAGGCGCATCGGGATTCTGTATTCCGATCGGTTCTACTTGTTCGCGCAGAATGGCCACCATCGTTTCCGCCACCGTATTTCGTTTAAAAGCTTTCTTTCCGCTCACCATCTCGTAGAGCACCAACCCGAACGAGAACTGGTCCGAGCGAAAATCGATCGGCCCGCCGCTGGCCTGCTCCGGCGACATGTATTGCACCGTTCCCACCACGCCACCTGCCTGGGTCTCCCATCCGGACGTAGTCCGCGTCCCCGTCATTTCTCCGCCTGTCAACGCCAGCTTCGCCAAGCCAAAATCCAGTATTTTTACGAATCCATTCTGAGAGAGCATCAGGTTCTCAGGCTTCAAGTCTCTGTGCGCAATACCCGCTTCATGCGCCTTAGCAAGGCCCTCAGCAACTTGCGCCGCGATCTCAATCGCTTTTCGAATCGGGAGCGAACCGCCCCCGAGGAGATCGCGCAAAGTCTTCCCCTCAATCATCTCCATTGCAATGTAGTGAGTGGACCCGTCCTGTCCGAGATCGTAGATGGTGACAATGTTGGGATGATTGAGGGCCGATGCCGAGCGCGCTTCACGCTCGAACCGGTGTAAGTGATCTTTGTCAGCGGCGAATTGAGTGGGCAGAATCTTGATTGCAACAACGCGGCCTAGCCTGGAATCCTTCGCCTGGTAGACCTCTCCCATCCCGCCCACACCCAGCAGTGCCAGGATTTCGTATGGGCCGAGGTGAGCACCGGGAGCAAGAGGCATGGCCGGCCGGATTATAACCTCACTAGCTAGACCATTGGAACGCCTGTAGATTAACGCTTGGGCATCCTTCCTCCACAGCAATCCGTTTATTTGCAGTTATTCGAATACACTCTCCTAATGGTTGAGCGCGACTCCGACCGTGAAAGTCTTGCGCACGCGTACCGTGTACTCGATATACCGTGGGACGCATCGCCGCGCGGGATTAAAGCAAGCTACTACAAGCTGGTGCAGCGATGGCATCCTGACCACCATTCCACCGGCACCGATGGCCACGCGGATTACACTCTGATGACGAAGCTTCTGAACGAGTCTTACGCTCTCATCAAAACGGCTCCACTTCAAAATGCCGGCAAAGAGGCCGATCCTTCCAACTCTTCGCGCACCGAGTACATTCCCCGAGATCCAGTCCAAAACGTCGCGGACTATTACCGCATTCTTGAAAAGGCACGCGCGGCTGGCGCACTAGACGATGCCGCACGGCCTTTCGACCGGTTCGGATTCGCAGTCCGCTTCGTTGTCGGCGCTCTTTTTGGCGCCCTTCTAAGTTTCAGGGTAATAATTTATTTGTCTCAAGAAAAAAGCCAGTTCGTCGCTCTCGGTGTTGTCGGCACGATTCTCTTTTGCGCTCTCGCGTCCGGACTTGGTGGCGACGCGTTCTGGCGCGCCATCCGTCCCTACGGGGTGTGGTGGTGGAACCGTTGGGATTAACCTGATCGGTAAGCGCAACCAAGGGACCAACTCTTTCTAACGACATAAAATGAAGCGAAGGGACGGGCTCCTCCTAGTTTCGTCCGCACCTCAAGCGACAACAACCGTAGTGTTCCTATGTGGAGCATGCCTACAACTTTAAGAGAACTCAGGCCGCTACTACGCGTTATGCGCTGCTGGCGGTCATTGCGATTTACGCAATCACCCAAGTTCGAAAGCCTTCGAAATGGGCGGGCCGACCTTTTCTGTGGCTCATGAACAACTCTCATTCCAATCTGACCGACTGGGGTTGCGGCACGTTCAGATCGAAAAGAACTTTACAATTCTGGATGTCGGTTGTGGCGGTGGCAGGACGATTCAAAAGCGTGGCGGCGGCTGCCGCGCAAGGCAAGGTGTATGGCGTGGATTATGCCGGCGGGAGTGAACTCAGTATTGCTGGCCAAATCTGGTGAAAGACATGCAGGAAGTATTACGAGTCCTGAAGCCGAGCGGAAGGTTACTTATCATTTTGGAGAGCTACAAAAAGGGAGCACATCCAGACTGGAAAGGGATGGCGATGAAGCTTCTGAGATCCGCATCTCTGAGTGCAAATGACCTCATGCTGATCGCGCGCAGCGCGAATCGCCGAAAAGAGGGCCTTCGGCCCGCGAAACCCTATGAAAATGGCTCTGGGCTACCGGATCGAACTACCGAATCCGCAAGCCAGCCAAGCACAGACGTCGTTATTTTCGACTCTGGTAAACGCTGGAACTTTGCTCGCCTTGAGTGTAAATTCCTTTTACGTATAAAAAGGGGCCAAGATCCTGAATTGCTAGAGCGACCGGTACAACAGCGAATATGCAATTCGTAGGCAAGCTAACGGAAGCCGGTCTCAGCGAGGTGCAAAAAACCGCTCGCTCAAGGACGTATTGGCCTGCGTTGAGCCTTGGAGCCATACCCAAACTCCTGATTCACGCAGTAGCTGTACTCATCGCTTTGGCCAGTACCGCTACGGTATTGCTCGTAGCTGTGCCCTCGATCGGATGTTATCTGGTGCTCCGGCTTCTCGGTAAGATTCGCCCGTTGCACAACGCGTATCAATTTCTCTCTCGCACGTACGACCGGTTCATCGATCGCCTCGGCCAGAAAGTTCTGCGCGACCCCCGCGACACGCCCGCATTACGACTCATGGTTTCCCTGAGCTTAAGCGCACTGCCAATTTTCGTGATCCAACTCTTTTTAGGGAAACCCCGACTCCTGCTCGCGCTCGCTTTCTATCTTTCTCTATACGGTCTCAAGTTTCAGCGCTTTGTCAGAATGTTCAGCGCCAAACATTTGGAGGCGCACCGGCCCCAAGGCTACTTCTCGGACAAATACGATAAGGTTTTCGGTCGCTACGTAGAATTCTTCCTCGGATATTTGTATGGCAACGTTCCGGAACTCGATCGCACCGTTCATGTCCGTTTGCATCATAAAGAGAACGGCGGACCGGACGACACTGTCACGTCCACTGCCTACGATCGAACGAACCCACTCCATTTCCTTTGGTATCTTTCCGACAATATTTGGACCGCCCTCGGATTTGCTCCCTACGCTTACTTTAAATCGAAGGGCGATGATAAGAATTGGCGACGAATGTTATGGGGAATGGCGCGATACTACCTCTTCTTCGCGGCCGTTTTTATCTACGATTGGAGAATTGGAATCGTTTATGTTTTGGTTCCTCTTCTCTGCATGAACTTCATCATGGCCCTCACCGCCTGGGTGCAGCACGCCTTCTGCGACCCGGAACATCCCGAAGATTATTTTGCAAACACGGTGACCGTCTGTGACGAGGTGAACTTCATGAACGAAGGCTACCACCTCTGCCATCACCACCGTTCCAGCCTTCACTGGACCGAGATGCCTGCTCATCTTGAGCGCATTCGCGACAAGATGAGGGAGTCCGGCTCGCTTGTTTTCCGCGATTTGGACTTTATGGAGCTTTTCTTCGAGTTGACTGTCCTTCGCCGAATGAACGTTCTCGCGGATAAACTTGTCCCCTGGGAGCCCATGAGTCACGAAGAAAAGGTAGCTTTGCTGGCAAGCAGGACCAAGCCCGCGAGAGTAGCGGCACTCGCACTACCGCAAGCTTCAAACCTGCCCATCTTGTAAGGGTGACCGGTTATTGCAGAGCATGGACGATTTGCGGAACTCTCCTCGTTTCCAAGACTTGCTAAACGCGCGTCGGCCTTCCTGCCACAGCGGACGCTATCCCCACCTGAAAGAAACCGGTTAGGAGAACGTTCACGCGGCAGTTTGGTTCAGACGCTCCGCGTTGCAGCCCCCCAACTCGTCTGCGATAATGATTCGTTTCAATCGAGGCCGTCTTGACCCGCACTGACTGGACTGGCAACGAAGTCCGCCGAACATTTCTGAAATTCTTCGAAGAGCGCGGCCACCGCGTGGTGCGCAGCTCCCCGCTCGTACCCCACAACGATCCCACGCTGCTCTTCACCAATGCGGGCATGAACCAGTTCAAGGATGTCTTTCTCGGCCTCGAGCAGCGCGATTACAAACGCGCCACCACTTGCCAGAAGTGCGTGCGCGCAGGCGGAAAACATAACGACCTGGAAAATGTCGGCTTCACCAACCGCCATCAAACATTTTTCGAGATGCTCGGTAATTTTTCCTTCGGCGATTATTTCAAAAAGGAAGCCGTCGCCTACGCCTGGGAACTAATCACTTCTCCGAATTGGTTCAACCTTCCGCTGGAAGAGCTTTATTTCACGGTCTTCGGCGGCGCCCAAGTCTCCGGACAAAAGCTTCCTCCCGACCATGAAGCCGCGGGTTTGTGGACCGCTGTCGGCGCGCCCAAAGATCGCGTCGTCGAGGTTCCTGGGCTGAAAGAAAATTTCTGGGCCATGGGCGATACCGGCCCCTGCGGTCCTTGCACCGAAATTTTCTACGACATGGGCCCCGCCGCTTCCGACCAAGGCCATGCGGACTGCAAGTTTCCCTGTGATTGCGGCCGCTATGTCGAAATCTGGAATCTGGTCTTCATGCAGTTCAATCGCGACGCATCCGGCAAACTCAATCCCCTTCCTAAGCCTTCCGTCGACACCGGAATGGGCCTGGAACGCATGACTGCCGTCTTGGAAGGCAAAATCAGTACCTTCGACACTGACCTTTTTCAACCGATCATGCGGGAGGCTGCAAAGCTCGCGAATGTTGACCTAAACGAGCCGAAGATTCAGCCCTCTCTCCGAATTATTGCGGACCACTCCCGCGCCGCGACCTTCTTGATCGCTGACGGAGTGGTTCCCTCGAACGACGGCCGCGGTTACGTTCTACGAAAAATTATTCGTCGCGCGTTGCGCCACGCGCATGACCTTAGTGCGCCGGTTCCATTTCTCTCGATGATGTCGGCCACCGTTCGCAAAGAAATGAGTGACGCCTACCCTGAACTCGAAGAGCACGGGCCACGCATTACTCGTATCCTCGACGAGGAAGAACATCGTTTCACGCGAACCGTAGACGTCGGGCTGGCCAAGCTGGAAGACGACATAACGCTCACAGCGCTGGCTGGCGAACGTGGGGGACCAGGAGACACGCTAGACAGGAATGAGTCGTCACGCGCATCGCAACGCGCCGACCTATACGAACGGCTCGCCAAAGCTAAAGAAAGCGGAAAACCGTTGGTATATCCGGGCGAGAAAGCTTTCAAGCTTTACGACACGTACGGCCTTCCCCGAGATTTTATCGAAGACGTGACGCGAGACATGAGCGTCCAAGTGGATTGGGCTGGATTTGACCGCGCTATGAAAGAGCAGCGCACTCGGGCCAAGGCGTCGTGGAAAGGCGTGCACAAAGACGCCGCGAATCCCGTATACACTAAAATCGCGCAAACCTTTCGGACCGAGCCGGACTTTTACTTCGGCACGGACACGCGTGACTGCCGCGTCGAGGCCATCGTCACAAAAACGGGTCCGGTAAACGAAATCAAAAAAGGCACGGAGGCGGAAGTCGTCCTCGACCGCACATCCATCTATTCCGAATCCGGCGGGCAAGTCGCCGACACCGGCGGTTTCTTCGACAATTCCGAATCGCTCGAAGTCGCAGAAGTTCGCGGCGCATATTACCCCGTCACCGGGCTGATCGCACATCGCATCGTCGCGAAAGAAGATTTACATGTAGGCGATCGCATCGCCACGGTGGCCGACGCCGAGCGCCGCATCCGCAACATGCGCAATCACACCGCCACGCACTTGCTGAATGCCGCGCTGCGCAACATTCTCGGCACCCATGTGAAGCAGGCCGGCTCGCTGGTCGCGCCCGATCACCTTCGTTTTGATTTTTCGCATTTCACCGCCGTGGATCCCAGCGAGCTTTCCGAAATCGAGCAGCAAGTGAACGAAGAAATCTGGAAAGATCTGGAAACACGCACCGACATCATGAACATTGACGACGCACTGGCTTCCGGTGCGCTGGCCTTCTTCGGCGACAAGTATCCCGAATCCAATGTGCGCGTGGTTAGCATCCCGGATGGCTCATCTCCCCGGGGCTTCTACAGCAAAGAACTCTGCGGTGGCACGCACGTGGGACGCACCGGAGCGATTGGCGTCTTCAAAATTCTCGGCGAGTCCTCCACCGCTGCCGGAATCCGCCGGATCGAAGCTATCTCCGGCGACCGCGCCCTTGCCGAGTATCAGAAATCGCTCTCAACTCTTCGCCGGGTTGCTGGCATGTTGAACTCCGGCGAGGACGAAGTGGTCGCCGCCTTGGAGCGCCAGTTCGAGACCGTTCGCCAACTTGAAAAGCAGCTGGTGGGCTTGAAACGCAAAGCGGCGGGTGGCATCGCCGAGTCCCTTCTGGAAGAAGTGAGCATCGTGAAGGAGGTTCGCTTTGTTGCCGCCAGAGTCGACGGTTTTGACCGCGAAGCCCTCCGCCAGCTCGTCGATACCCTGCGCCAAAAACTAGGCTCTGGGGTCGTGGTGCTGGCCTCTGCGGAAGACGGCAAAGTCGCTATAATCACGGGAGTTACGAAGGACCTCACCTCCCGCATCCACGCCGGGAAAGTTGTCCAGGAACTGGCCAAGTTTGTTGGCGGTTCCGGCGGAGGCCGTCCCGATTTGGCAGAGGCTGGCGGAAAAGACACATCCGGCATAGAAAACGCCCTCGGCCAGGTATACCCCCTCCTGGACCGCTTGTTATAATTCCAACCGTGCCAGAGCTTTATGCCCGCATGGGGCTTCCTTTTCTCCGCGGGCAGTTCTGCAAGGCCGAGAATTTGTGTCCAAAATTTGACTCGCAGGCAGGTCGGTTGCGAGTATTCGTTGAGTCGCTTTGTTCGCCGGATTTGATAGTGTTTTGGTTCGACCGATGATTCCGCCTTCCCCTGGGAAAGTTGCAGTCGGGCTTTTGAGTTAGCAAGCGTTCGGTACTCGCAAAGCGTTTAGCGCACGAGGGACCATGCAAACGCACCGCACCTACTTTGCCGTGGCCATATTGATCGCCGGGGTCTGCTTGGCCCTGGCGCAGCCGGTTCGCGCGCAGATAACCACCGCGGTGGATAGCCATGGCAAGATGATTTTCGTGAATGGCGATTCCCCCGCACCCCGCCGCGGGAGTACTATTAGTTCCGCCCCGGCTCCGGCACAGGGTTTTCGTGCGCGAAATCCGGAGGCATCGCCGGATGTTTCAGGAGCGTTGCCGCCGCCGGGTTTCAGTGCGACGCAACCGCGGCCGGCAACCAGTGTTATAGATCAACGACTGGACCGCATCGTACGCGACGCAGCTGCTCGGCACGATGTGGATCCTGCGCTGGTCAAAGCGGTAATCAGCACGGAATCCGGATGGAATCCGCAAGCTGTTTCGCACAAAGGAGCGGTTGGCCTCATGCAACTGATTCCTGGAACAGCGCAGCGTTTTGGAGTAAACAACTCGTTCGATCCGGCGCAGAATGTGGAGGGTGGAACGACGTATTTGAAGTCGCTGCTGGACCGTTACAACGGCGATTTGTCGAAGTCGCTAGCCGCATATAATGCAGGCGAGCACGCCGTGGACTTGCAGGGGGGCGTTCCGGCTTACCGAGAGACGCAACAGTACGTTCAAAAAGTGACTGAGGCATACTTCCGGCCTGGGTCGGGCCGCAACTCGACGCTCTGGAGCCGGCCAAAAGCTCCGGTGCGAAAAGAAGTGGACGCCAAGGGCCGCATAGTTTTCACGAACGAATGACGCAAGTGTTTTCCGCCAAAATTCATACGCCGATAAAGTTTTTTCTGTCAGTGCTTGCGATAGTTCTGTCGCTGGCTAGCCCCTCCTACGCCGATAGAAGATCCGAAGCGCGCGCACAATTCGAACGCGCAGTCCGCATGCGCACTGCTTTGGAAGAGAAACCTGAACGGGAGCGTACGCTGGCCCTCTACAAGCAGACCGTAGCCGCGTACCAGAGAGTTTATTTGATTACGCCGCAAGCAGAAGAAGTGACGCCTGCGCTGATTGCGGAAGCTGAGCTGTACCAGCAGATGGCGCAGCAATTCGATGAAAAATACTATCAGTCCGCAATCGACACTTATAATTTCCTGCTGAAACAATATCCCGAGACGCGTTACCGCTCCGCTGCGATTTTTGCCATTGCGCAAATCCAAAAAGATGATTTAGGGCAGGCAGAAGCTGCAGAGGTGGCGTTCAAGGATTTTCTGAAACGTTTTCCGAAGTCGGAGAAAGCGCCGGATGCGCGCCTGGCATTAAAGGAAATTTCAGACGCCCGCGAAGAGGCCAAGAACCAAGCGCCGGAAGTGAAGGGTCAGGTTGTAGATGCGCGAGAGAGTTCGCACGGCACCCCACGCGTAACCGATATACAGACCTGGAACGCTGATAATTTCACACGCGTCGTTGTGGCGCTGGAAGACACCGTCAAATTTGATTCCGCGCACATTGCTTCTCCCGATCGAATTTATTTCGACCTGCACAAGGCGAACCTGGGTCCCGGGGTCTCGAAGAAGACTATGGATGTGCAGAATGGTTTGCTGAAGTCCGTGCGCCTGGGACAGAACCGCGTGGGAGTTGTTCGACTGGTGCTGGATGTCGACGGCGCGCGCGATTATAAGGCTTACCTCGTCTCGAATCCCTACCGCCTGGTGATCGAAGTCCGGAATAATGCCAACGTGACCACGGCGAAGAACGGTTTGAGCGCGCCAGCGAGCACTATTTCGGTATCGGCCGCCAGAGAAGATAGCGGGAATACAGATCCTAAACCGACGGACAATCCGAGTGACCCGTCTTCAGCCGTCGCAAATAAGCCTGCGACCGCCAAACTCGCCGCTAAACTGGCCGCTTCGCCAGCCGAGAAAAGCACACCTATAAAAGCGAAGAACGCCAATACGAACGCAGCGGCTCTGAAGCCGCCGACCGAACCCAAACCGACGCGGGACGGACAGCATTCGTTAACCCGCGCTCTGGGGCTGAAAATCGGCCGAATCGTAATCGATGCAGGCCACGGTGGACACGATACCGGAACGATCGGCCCACACGGGTTGATGGAAAAAGACCTTTGTCTGGACGTAGCTCTTCGGCTGGGACATTTGATCGAACAAAAGCTCCCTGGCGCGGAAGTGATCTACACGCGCAAAGATGACACATTTATTCCATTGGAACAGCGGACCGCTATGGCCAATGAAGCGAAAGCGGACCTGTTTATTTCTATTCACGCAAATTCGAGCCACGACCATGAAGCGCGCGGAATAGAGACTTATTATTTGAACTTCGCGACGTCGGAAGAATCGCTGGAAGTGGCTACGCGTGAAAACGCTCTTTCGCAGGAAGGTTTGCACGACTTGCAGGATCTGGTGAAGAAGATCGCACGCAACGAAAAGATTGAGGAGTCCAAAGAATTTGCGAGTGACGTGCAGGATTCGCTGACGCGCCGGATGCAGCTGGTGAGCCAGAGTGAAAAGAACCGCGGCGTGAAGAAGGCGCCTTTTGTCGTTCTAATCGGCGCAAACATGCCTTCCATCCTTTCGGAAATTTCGTTTATAAGCAATCCAAGCGACGAGAAACTACTGCGCAAGGGCGACCAGCGCCAGCGCGTTGCGGATGGCTTGTACCGCGGAATCGCCGCATATCTCGACAATTTGAACAGCCTTTCCTACGACAAATCGAAGCTTGTTTCAGACAATCGCGCCGGCGCCTTACCGGTGAAGGCATCCAGGGCCGCCGCAAACGGATCCAGCGATCCATCCGCCGCCACCGGCGAGAATATCGGCACGGTGGCGTCCGACGGGAACCCCAAGTAGAATTCCGGCATCTAACTAAGGATGCGAATGCGCCACTACCTCTATCTTTGTCTTGTTTCAGTGTTTTTGTTATTGGTGACAACGTCCACGCCGGCTCAGGGCGTGATCCCCGATTCTTTTGCGGGATGGACTTGCAACGGAAAGACCTCGTTCAATCCGGCGCAGCCGTCGCAGATCGCTTCGCAGACCGCCAGCTCTGCTCCCAAGGATGTTCTAGCGGAATACGGATTCGTGGCTGGAGAGCAGTGCGAATACACGCGCGGCGCGGAAAAGCTGGGAGTGCAAATATATCGGATGAAGGATCCGAGCGGGGCCTACGGACTATTTTCGTATATGCTCAGCGCAGACTTGCCTCACGCTTCCCTTAGTGAACATTCCGCGGTGGGACCGTTGCGGGCATTGGCGCTCGATGGAAATCTGCTGCTTGATGTTCGCGGGAGCGACCTTCCGAGACATGAAAAGGATTTGAAGGCGCTGCTCGCTGCGGTGAAACCGCACGCCGAAGAAGGGCCGTTGCCATCGCTGCCTGATGAGATGCCTACCAAGGGCATGGTCGAGCGGTCGGATCACTATGTTTTGGGCCCGGTAACGTTGAACCAGTTTGTGCCGCTGTCGTCGAGTGACTGGCTGGGTTTTTCTCAGGGCGCCGAAGCAGAATCTGCCCGATACAGAAACGAAGGGCACGAAGTGACTCTGCTGCTCGCGGATTTCCCTACTCCGCAGACTGCCGCCAAGAAGCTTGTTGAGTTGCAGAAGAACTTTCATGTGAACGCTGCGAACTCTGATCCGAATTCTTCTCCGCTGTTTGCCAAGCGTTCCATGACGCTGCTGGCGATCGTTTATGGAGCGCGGACCCAGGCGGAAGCTGACGCCTTGCTGAAGCTGGTTGAGTCGGACGCGGAAATCACCTGGAACGAGCCTACGTTTCAATTCAAAGAGCCGCCCATCAGCGCCATGATCGTGGGAACGATTATCGGCACCGGCGTTATTTGCATGTTTGCGGTGATTTCAGGCATCGCTTTCGGCGGAGTAAGGCTTGTTGTGAAGCGGTTTTTCCCAGACAAAGTATTCGACCGCAGCAGTCATTTGCAAGTTCTGCAGATGGGGCTAGTGAGCAAGCCGATTAATTCAGAAGATTTTTACGGCATGGACCGCCCTCCACGCAAATAGAGTCGCCCAATCGCGAACATTTGTTCATGAAAGAACCGGCAAGATGCCGGCGCTACAAAAAACTGAGTCATCGATGTAATCAGGCGGTAGGTTTGTCTGGAACAGGCTCGGTGGCGTAGAAATCTTCGCGAAAACGCGTTGCGTAAGAATCTAATAACTCCTCGATTCGTTGTGGCTTGTTCGCTCGCAGGACAAATCCTGCGTGATGATGTTTGGGAATGCGCATAACAATTTCTGGATCGTTATAGCTGGAAGTGTCGGGATTATCCTGGCGCGCCAGAGAAATCACAACGCCGGCATAATCTCGCCGCACGTTCGCCAGCACATAAGGCGTCTTCCCTCCTCCCACTTCAATACGCGCCCACTCGCGCCATAAATTCACACCGGTGGCGGCTTCAATTACGTCGGAAATATAGGCGCCGCCAACGCGTGCGGCAATCTCGATGAAATAAATTTTTCCGTCTTCGTGCGCGCGCAGGAACTCGGCATGTGTAACTCCGCGCACGAGTCCCAGCGCTTCGACCAACGTGCGGTTAAGCTTCAGCAGAGCTTTGGATTCGGAGGAAGTCCGGGGCAAAGTGCGGGTGGTAAAAATGCCGCCCTCATGCGACACATCCAAAGGCGGCTTGCCGTAGATGTGGGCCTCCGCGAAAACCACTTTGCGCTCGGAGACGATACTATCGACGTGGAAAACGTCTCCGGGCACGAATTGTTCCAGCAGGAAGAAGGATTGTTGATCGCCGAGCTGGTCCAACCAAGGCCAGAGCTCACCTGGCTCGTGAATTTTCTTCATGCCAATGCCGGACGCTTGCGAGCGCGGCTTCAGCAGCCAGGGTGGCTTCACGCGTGCCATAAAACTCTTCAGCTCGTCATAATTCAGAACGTGTACGAATTCCGGGACCAGGATGCCGGATTCCTGCGCGCGGCCGCGCATGGCGAGCTTGTCGCGAAAATAACGCATGGTGGTGAGGCCCATTCCGGGGATACGCAGGTGCTCGCGAAGGGCCGCGACGTTTTCCATATCAAATTCGTCGAGCGCCACGATACGGTCAATCGGATGCGTGCGGGCCATGAAGCTGACGGCGCGAATGATGTCAGCGGTAGGTAAATCTTCCGGCATGTAAAACATTTCGTCGATAGCTTCGCTGGGCCAATTGGCGTGACGAAGTTTTTCGAGAGTGAGAAACAGCACGCGGCAGCCGGCGTCTTTTGCGGAGCGGAGAAATTCCTGGCCTTTTTCGTATGAACTGATGCAGAGAATAGTTAGCGGTCGCTCTGGGGACAAAGACGGTGGCCTCGGGTAGTCTCTGAATTACACCGGCTCAGCAACAGGAACAGGAGAGCGGATTATACTGCGCTCTCGCCGGAGGGAAAGAGAAATTGCAAGAACGGCCCGACACGCCGCGCCCAGGCGGCTTCGTTATGCTCCGCGTCGGAAATCACTTCGAAGTGCAGGTCGTGGCCTTCGCGCCAGCCTTTTTCGACCAGAACACGGCACAACCGCCGCACGTTATCCGCGCTGCGCCCGCCCTCCTTGCTGCCCACATCCAGCCAAATCCGCGGACG
The DNA here is from genome assembly GCA_013287135.1 of Acidobacteriota bacterium. Lineage (GTDB taxonomy): Bacteria > Acidobacteriota > Terriglobia > Acidiferrales > UBA7541 > Palsa-295. Next base: position 70,927 of record JABDEK010000009.1, read on the forward strand.
ACTTTGCAAATTTACGCGAGCTGCGAAATTCAGAATCCAGCCGCGGTTCCACCAGACAGAAGGCGAAAGTACCGCTAGCTTTCCGAAAACTTGCGGAAAGCGCAGACCGAGGTAAATCGTAAGCAGGCCGCCCAGAGACGAGCCACCGATCCCGGTATTGGCGGGTCCGCCGAGCGTGCGGTATTGAGACTCGACGAATGGCTTGATTTCTTCAAGCAGCATTTGGCCGTAACGGTCGGCTTTGCCGCCGCCCATCTTTTTGTCGCGCGAGGGTGTGTACTCGCCAAGACGCCACCTGCCGGTGTTGTAGATGCCCACGATGATGAGTGGACGAATGGCGCCCTGGGAGATCAGTTGATCCGCCGTGTCCTTCACGTGCCAATCCATGCCGGGGATGAAGGAGGTCGCCCCATCGAAAAGATTTTGGCCATCTTGCAGGTAAAGCACCGGATAGCGCGACTGCGAATTTTCCTCGTAGCCTGGCGGAAGATAGACGATCAGGTCGCGCGTGCGCGGAAGAAATCGCGAGCGATACTTTTCGTGCTTGCGTAATTGTCCCTGGGGCTCTGCGATCAAAGCTGGGCACCGTTTTCTGGAAAAACGAAGAAGCGGCGAAACATTATTAGCATTCCATTAGGATAGCAGAGCAGAAATTTGGAAGCATAGAGTTTCCAGTATTCTGCGCGCTTAAACGCCGTATAATATCGCGCTCGACTGCGAACCCGAATAAACCGCAGTCCATCCACGGGAGTGACATGAAACGGGAATATCATCGCTGGCATTCGAATCGGCTGGGACTGGATATGGGTATTGTTGTTTATGGCCATTGGGGGCCTGCGCTGCTTGGATTCCCCACCAGCGCAGGCGATGAGTGGGAACTTGAAGGCCAGGGACTGATCGGAAGTCTGTCGCCCCTGATTGACGCCGGGCGCGTAAAGTTTTTCAGCATCAACTCAGTGAACTCCGCGGGATTTTATAACAAGAGCGCGCATCCGTTTCATCGCAGCTGGGTGCAGTCGCAGTTCGATGCCTACGTTCGATATGAAGTGATTCCCTTCATCCAAGACAATTGCCAATCGCCGGATATCTTAATTTCTACTATGGGAGCGTCTTTCGGGGCCTATCACGCGGCCAACACACTATTCAAACATCCCGACGCGGTGCGGCGATGCTTTGCGCTTTCCGGCGTTTACGACATCAAGAATTTCATGAACGGAATGTATGACGACAACACCTACTTCAACAATCCCGTGGATTACCTTTCAAATCTTTCGGACGGAAACGTGATGGCGCAGCTCGCGCAGTGCGACATTCATATCGCAACCGGCAGCGGGCCCTGGGAACACAGCGGACCGTCTTACCGGCTTTCGGCAATTTTGGCGGCCAAGGGAATTCCGCATCATCTGGATGATTGGGGACCGCAGGGCGGACATGATTGGCCGTACTGGAAACATCAAATGTGGGAATACATTACGAGATTATTTTAAGGCGTTCAGGCCAGGCCGAGCCGGTCTAGCAAGTAGCGGCCCTTCGCAATCACCTGTTCTTCGTCGATCCACACATCGCAGGCGCGCGCCAGCACGTCCACATGCGTTCGAGAACTCCATGCTGCGTGCGTTTGGCTGCCATAGGGATCGCCGAAGGCGAGATGCACGCCGGGCAGTTTTTCGTCTTGCAGTAAAACTCCAATCATGTCGGATAGGCTGAGATTCGTTCCAAAGGCGAGTTCGCCGACGCGGTCGCTGTTTTCATCCGTGTGGCAATACTTCCAAAACTCTTCTTCCAAATCCTTACGCGCGCATTTTGCGGAGACCAGACGTCCACCCGTGATTTCAAGAGCGAGAGGCGTTTTTTGCAAATCACCGTACTTTCCGCAGAAGTGATCGCCCGCAGTGCCGTCGCAAACAAATGTGCCATCCACTTTTGCCGGCGTGGTGAAGACTTCACCCGCAGGAAGATTGGACCAATAGCGGCGGTTGATCAGGCCGCTGGTCTTCACCCAATCGAGCGCGGCGTCAAAGCCTGCGACCAGAGATGTGCCAGCATCGGTGCGTACGGTAAGTGAACGCGCGCTGTGCATGCGCTGCAGCAAGCGCTCACTGAGCTTGTCAACCATGGTGTAATCGGCGCGCATTCCCTGTTGCATGATTTCCGGCGTTACACCGACCATATGAGCGTAACGAATGTGGCGGCGCTCGACGACTCCCACGATGTCTCTGCGCGCGGTAAGTTCTCCCGTCATTGGCTGCATACAGAGAATTCCGGCATCATTGCGACCGAGTGAATCGAGCACTTGTTGCGGAGCGCGAGTCAAAGGTCGAGAGGCCAAATCTTCGAGCAGAAATGGCTCGCATATGGCTCCGCGTTCAGCGAGAGCTTTAGCGAGACTTGCCGCCACCGACCCACTCGCGCGATCGGCGATGAGTGTAACGCGCTCATTGGGCTGGATGGCCAGACAGTTATCGATGGCGTTGCGCGCGCCGGGCATCAGCTCCGGCTTCAAAGATCCAAAGGTCATCTAGTTATTGTAAATTTGCCGGCCATTTTTTGCTACGCAGATAAACCTGTATGTATGGAAACCCCTCATCCATCAGCGCGGGTCAACCACGAACGAAGGAACCTGACCGCCGCCGGAGGTGACGTTGGCCAAGCCGGTAGCGCTCAGGCGCGTGAGGCAACCGGCCATCTTTCCGCGGAAGAGATAGGGCGCGAAGTCCACGAGCATGTCGCGCATTTCGACGCCCTCGGCAGTCTGCATGGGGAAAATTTCGCGGCGCACGGCGATTCGTTCCTGCACGACCCATGCGCGAGTGGAATCCGCAAGAGCTTGCTGAAGAGCTGCTTCCCACTGGCTGGCGTTCATTTCCCAGCCAAGGGTTACGCCGGCGCCGCCATATTCATCATTGGGCTTCAAAACAAAATCCTGTCTATTCTTGCGCACGTATTCAAGCAGGCCGAACGATTCGCCGCCGCGGCTGGTCTGCACGTCAGCGAGTAAACGCGTCCAGGGAACGTGGCGGCGAATTACTGCGCGCTCGCTGGCGCTGAAAAGAGCTGAGTTTCGCTCGTCGGTGAGGATGGAGAAAAATGCTTTCTTGTGAGGAATTTTACAAGTAAGCGCGTTGGCGACGCAGACCGCGCCGGCTTGGTACGCTTTCACCAGAGCTTCACATTCGGCAGGATGGGCGAGAATATCGTTGAGCAACACGCGGCGATAGACGAGATCGATTCGGCGGCCGCGGCACATGAGCTTGGTGCTGTCGAATTCAAGGTCTGAAGGAGTGCAGATCATCGTAGGCACTCCCGCCTTTTCAAAATGTGCCTGCAAAATCTCGAACTCGCTCCAGGTGGGAACCTCGCGCCAGTCCACAATCGCTATTACCGGAGGAGATGCAGTGCCGCCCCACTCGCGATAACTTTCCAGCAAAGCCGCGAGCAAAAGCTCCATCAGCGGAAACTGGCGAACAGTGTAATGCTCGGCAAATCGCTCCATCACGGGTAAGGTGCGAAATACTCCGGCTAAAGTTTCGGCGTAACCGGGGCCGGCGGGCGATTCCGCGTTGTATTCGGCAAATTGCAAAGTATCCGGAAGAAGAAAAGCATCAAGACGAGAAGCCGTGCTGGCCCGGTTGTAACGCGGCGAAATGCGTACCAGGCGCTCTTCTTCAGGCGTGAGAGCTACCTGCGCAAGCAATGCCGGATCGGCGAGCGCCTGCTGTACCACGCGTTCGCCGAGTTGCGCAATCAGTTCTGCAACTTCGCGCACGCGATTTTCGTCCTGTGAAGTAAGAAAAAAGGGCCGAAGAAACGGGCAATGCACACGGTCTCCGAAGGTAAGCTTGTTCGCGCGCATGCGCGCGTTCAGCTCGGCGGAGAATTCTGGAGTAAATTCAACTTCGGGGCGCAGCAAGCCGTGCCACAACTGTGCGGGAGTAGCGTCCGTGTGCGATGCTCGGGCCGCGCCGCTCACGCAGATTTCGCTCCTGCGCGTCCCTTTTCCGGCGCACCGGTGAAACCGCTGGCATCGCCCATACCGAGCATTTCTTCCCAGCGCGGCCATGTATTTGCGGGCGAGCCGTGGAGCGCGCGATCGATCACAAGACGAGCCATGCGGTCCACCACATGCTCGAAATAAAATTCGGTGATGCGGTCGCGCTCGAAATCGGGCGCCGGGTTCAGGAAGTCGATGGCGTACGGCACGCCCTGTTGGATGGCAAACTCGATGGTGTTCATTTCGTATCCAAGCGCTTGGTTGATGGTCTGCG
>JABDEK010000010.1 GCA_013287135.1 Acidobacteriota bacterium
TTTTTCGCCGGGCTGGGCCATGCCTCGGTGCAAACGGTGTACAGCTATCTGGGCTATTACAACGTTTGTAATTTGGGCGGAGAAATGAAGGATCCCGGGAAAAATATTCCGCGAGCGATATTCCTTTCGATTTTCGGGATTGCGATTCTTTATTTTCTGATGCAAACGAGTATTTTAAGCGTGGTTCCATGGCAAGAGGCGCAGAACTCGGGATTTGTGGTAAGTCTGTTCGTAGAGCGGACGTTTGGAATGCGCTGGGCGACTTTTGCAACCGCGCTGATTCTAGTCTTGGCGTTCGGCTCGATTTTTTCCGCCACATTGGGATACTCGCGTGTGCCGTATGCGGCGGCGCTGGACGGTAATTTCTTTTCGGCGTTCGCGCGGGTGCACCCCACCAAGCACTTTCCGCATATTTCTCTGTTGGCGTTGGGCGCGGCGTCGATATTCATCTGCTTGTTTTTCAGTCTTTTCTCGGTAATCCGCGCCATCCTGGCGATGCGCTGCCTCATCCAATTTGTTGGCCAAGCGGTTGGACTGCTGTTGCTTCATCGGCGATGGAAGGCGGAGCGTTGGCCCTTTCGAATGTGGCTTTATCCGGTTCCAGTGATCATCGCGATAACGGGCTGGATTGCAATTTTTATTTCGACGGGGCGAACGCCAATGCTCGCTTCGCTCGCGGCGATGTCAGCGGGTATTCTTGTTTACTCGGTGCGAGCGCGACTTTTGCGGCAATGGCCATTTCAGGAGGGTGTTGGATGAAGCGGTGGCGAACAATTTGGCTGGCAACAATCTTGGCGGGACTCACGGTGCTTTCTGCCAGTCGTCAGGCGATGGGGCAGTCGCTGGCCGACACCATCGAAGCTATTCTTTTTGTGACCGCGCATCCCGACGACGAATGGTCCGGCTTGTTGACCTACCTTTCGCGCGGCCTGGATACGGACGTTGGACTTCTGACTCTGACGCGCGGCCAGGGCGGACAGAATGCGATTGGGCCGGAGCAAGGCGGCGCGTTGGGAGTAATTCGCACAGAAGAATTGCTGTTGGCGGACGAGCATTATGGCGTGCATCAATTTTTCACTCGCGCGCCAGACTTTGGTTTTTCAAAGAGCGCCGACCAAACCATGAAGATTTGGGACAACATTGCGCTGGAAGATATGGTGCGGGCCATTCGCACGTATCGCCCCCAAGTGGTGATCAATGGCTGGGGCGGCGTGCATTCCGGACATGGGCAGCATCAAGCGAGCGGCATATTGACGCCGCAGGCGGTGGTTGCAGCTGCGGATCCAAAAATGTTTCCGGAACAAATCTCAGAAGGATTAGCGCCGTGGAAAGTAACGCTGGAAGTGCGCCTGGCGCGGGAGAAAACTTCCGACGCTGTCGAACTCCCCGTCAATGATGTTTCTCCGCTTTGCGGCAAGAGCTATACCGAGATGGGCATGGAAGGGCATGCGCTGCACCGCTCGCAGGGCACGCCGGCATTTTTCGGCAACGCATTTTTCCGGCGGCCGATTTATCTGGTCGCAGAAAACGAGAAAGACACGGCCGGGAAGTTCGACGCGAAGCTCCTGGGGGAACCTCTCACGTCGCTCAGCACGCGCTTCCCCTCGCTGCAAGCGTCGATGGCCACGCGGCTGACGGCGGCGGATGCAGACTTGAAAGCGGCGCTGGTTGCGGTGCGTTCCCTGCAACGAACGGATGCAGCTACTTCGCTGGCGCAGGCCGGACTGCAAATTGGAGTTTTGAGAAACGAAATTTCGAAAACCGCCATGGCGGATCGTGCCAACAGCGAAACTTCATCCGCGTTATTTGAGTTGCAACACGTAAGCGAACGAATCGATCGCGCGCTGGCTGAAGACGTGGCGATTTCGTTCGAAGCGCAGGCAGACCGTCACGAGCTAGTAGCGGGTGAGGATTTTTCCGTGGAAGTAGCGTTTGAAGGAAAACCAATCGTGCCGGTGAAGTGGACGCTGGATGCGAGCGACATCCAGGTTCCACCGGGCTGGAGCGCGGCCAAAAAACCAGCGAAACAAGATAGCGAAAGTGAAAATTTCAAAGTGTCGATTCCGGCGGATGCTAAAGCACCGAGATCGCCCCAGGACGCAATCCTGCCGTTTCCGGCGCCGCTCGTTCGTGTTGCTTTGACTGTTGTTTGGAGTTCCTACCGATTTACGATCGAGAAGCCGGTGGAAAGTATGCAGGCAACGACCACGGGCATCGCAACGTACCCACTGGAGCTGGTTCCGGCGGTGACGCTGACAGTTGAGCCGGAGCAAGTGATGGTTCCGGTGCAGAGAGCGTCAGAACCGGTGAAGCTGCTCGCGCGTATTCGGTATCACGGAACGAAACCAGCAAAGGTGGAGGTCGGAGTAGATGCGCCCGACGGATGGAAAGCGCAGCCGGTTGCGCCACTGGATTTCTCTACCAGCGGCGATCAATTAATCCGTTTGCTCGTAGAGCCCCCGGCGCGAACCGTTCCGGGAGCCTACGCTCTGCATCCTTACGCGCGCATTGGCGAAGAGACGTTTAGAACTTCGCTCGAGCCCATTCCGACTCTTCCCACGCGCAATTGGAGCGAGCCTTCCGACGCTACTGTTCATGTTCTGGATCTGAATGTTCCGGCCAACCTGCGAGTAGGTTACATTGCGGCAGAAAATGATCCACTACCCGAAATTCTGCGACGGTTGGGTATTCAGGTGGATTTGCTCGACGAAGTAGCGTTGGCGTTCGGCGATTTAAGCCAGTGCGACGCAATCACTGTGGGCATACGCGCCTACGAACTGCGTCCCGACTTGTTGCGCGCAAATCAGCGGCTGCTGGATTATGTGGATCGAGGCGGAACGCTGCTGGTGCAGTACCAGCGGGATTTCGCTTGGGACAAGGAACCGCCCGCGCCATACCCGGCGAAAATGGGAGATAGGGTTGCGCGTGTGACCGACCCGAATTCTCCGGTACATTTTCTTGCGCCCGATAGTCCGTTGATGAACACTCCTAACAAAATGACTCTGGCGGATTTTGAGGGCTGGGAGCAGGAGCGCGGCTTGTATTTCTGGGGCACCTTCGATCCGCGCTATCAAGCACTATTGGGACTGAAGGATTTTAACGAAGCGGAAGTAACTGGTGCGCTTGTGGCTGCGCGAGTCGGAAAAGGATTGTACATCTACACCGGCTTGTCATTTTTCCGCGAGCTTCCGGCAGGGGTGCCAGGTGCCTACCGTCTATTTGTCAATTTGCTGAGCCAGACACAACATGCCGCAGCCAAAAACTGAATCACTTCAAACAGGTGCGCACGAGGAATTTACAACCCCGCGTATGATCCGGATTCCGGCCGGCTCGTTCTTGATGGGCAGCGATGCGGGCCAGGATAACGAACGACCGGTGCATCGTGTTTGGGTGCATACCTTCGAAATGGCCGCCTGCCAAGTGACGAATGCCGAGTATGGCCAATTCATTTCAGCCACGGGGCATCGCAAACCTGTGCATTGGGACGATTCAAATTTCTCCGATCCTTTACAACCAGTGGTAGCGCCTTCCTGGTTTGATGCCGTCGAGTTTTGCGAATGGCTGAGCCGTATGACCCAACAGCACTTTCGTTTACCCACGGAAGCGGAGTGGGAATATGCTGCGCGAGGCGGCCTGGAACAGGAATCATTTCCATGGGGAGACGAGCCCCCCGAATCGCTGGCAAGCTATGCGGCGCGCTGGAAGACTGGACCAGAACCAGTAGGGCGTGCGGAAACGAATGGTTACGGCCTTTGCGATATCGGCGCAAATGTCCACGAATGGTGCGCCGATTGGTTTGACGCAGATTACTACCGAGTATCGCCGGAGCGAAATCCCCAAGGACCGGCAGGACAAGTGGACAACGCGCCCGCCGGAGCAAAATTCACGGCGCCGGCTCGGCGGGCGTCGCGAGGAGGATCCTGGCGTCATTTCACGAAAGTGTCGCGGTGCGCCGCGCGGTCAAGCATCCCTCCGGAATTTCAGTATGCAGATTACGGATTTCGTGTTGCTTGCGATGTCTGCGACTCTCCATAAACTTGTCTGATAAGTTCTCTGGAATCAATGAATCGGTCTGGACAAGTTTCTGGCACTAGCGACGCGTCGAAGACGCAGTCAGGGCTAACCAAAGAACTTCCCGACCCATCCAATCCTCTACGACTCTGAATGCGCTACGACAACACTGACCCGTTTGCCTTCCCTCATGAGCACAAGGTGAAAGGTCCGACCGCCGCTTAATTTTTGTTCATGATATTCTCCCAGTCAAATCGGGAGAAAGTGAATGAAAGACGCACGACAAAAATCCAATTTTTGGGAAACCGGCATGACCTTTCAGTGGAACTCTAAATCCCGCGTCCTGCGGCTGCTTGCAGGGTTCGCAATAATCTTAATAGCCTCATCGGCAGCCTGGGGACAGAAAAATAAGAACAAAAAGCCGGATAACTCGCCCATGCCTTCGATCCCGCTTCCCACTTCCGATGAAATCGATCGCGACATTGGAGAAATGCTGGGCGCCTTTCAAGTGGGAAACATCGAAGCTATGCATAAATATTATTCCGATAGCGCCACGTTCGTGAGCGGAGCTTTCGGGCCGCCGATTTTAGGCTGGCAGAACTACATCGCGGGATATCAGCAACAGCGGGCCTCGTTCCAGGGAAGTCAGGTGGTCCGGCGCAACACGAACATCTTTGTGCACGGGGATGTGGCTTGGGCGTCGTATCAGTGGGAGTTCAGCTCGGTGTTGAATGGGAAGCCGTACGGAATACGCGGCCAAACGACGCTGGTGTTCAATAAAGTGGGAGATAACTGGCTGATCGTCCACAATCACACATCACAACTTTGTGAACAATCGGCTGGAGGCCAGCAACAACCTCCCGCTCAAATGCCTGCGGCTCCGACTTCTCCGCGGCCTAATCAGTAAGTCAGCGGAGACATGAAGAATGTCGGCTCGCAGCATCATCGGGGAACGGTGGCTTCGCCTGCGGGCTTCAGAAGTTCTTATATCCGCGCCAGAGCCATATTCCGGCGATTATCATCAGCAGCAAAACCGAGATCGTGATTAGGATGTTGATCGGAGTGCTCAGCTTCTCGATGCGCGCGACCAGAAGGCGTTGCTCCTGAGCCATGGAATCCCCGGCCTTATCCAGAAAGATCTGGTCTTCCTCGTGGGCTCCCAGCATGGCGCGATAAATCAGCATACAGATAAGCACGGTGGTAACTACTGCCCAGCCTACTAGCAGTGTGAAAAGGGTGGTTCCGAGCTCCTCCATGGTTATCTCCCTGCCCGCTGAGGTCGAACTGGCAAGAATGAGCCGCCCAAGCGGGCCCATATCTGAAGCGGTATTGGCGGGATTATAGCACCACCCGCAATGGGTTGCGTTAACGGGGGTTAAGCGAAGCTTTCGTCGGGGAAGTGAACGTGCCAGAAATTCCTTGTGGGATAGAGGATCTCAATCCCCAGTTCGAAATTACCGTCATCCGCGCCCTGGACGCGCACCACGCGAAACTCCTGGGTTTCTTGAGAAACCCTATTCAGCACTTCGATACGAGAACCCAATGCCGGCGAGAACGGGGCGCGAAGAAGGGCTCCGAAGCGGCTAACGGCAATTGCTTCAGCCGGGGTATCGAGAGGCTGTCCAAAGCTTCCATCACTGAATACCTGCACCGGGATTCGGATTAAGATGCGGCTTGAGCGGCGACGCTCAATCATCGCGCGGGCGGATGCCATAATTTGCTCCTCAGATCGGACGCAGGCCGGAGCGTTAACTTTAAGCGCGGCGAGGTTCCAGGGTCAAGGTTACCGCAAACCGCGTGTGCTTCGTTGACAAACCATAGGCCACGCGGCAATATGGTTGCTCCTCGTTGTTTTGCCGCAAGAAATGCCCAAGTGGCGGAATTGGCAGACGCGCTAGCTTCAGGAGCTAGTTCCCGCAAGGGAGTGGAGGTTCGAGTCCTCTCTTGGGCACCAAAATTCGTGACCGCACCTGCCTCAAATTAGGCCGTTTCTCGTTATACGCGATTTTGACCGGAACCTTTGACTCTCTAGACCAGCAACTGTTCCATGCGGATGGGGAGGTCGCGTACGCGTACGCCGGTAGCGTGATAGACGGCGGACGTAAGCGCAGAGGCAACGCCGGTGAGGCCGATCTCACCTACTCCGCGCGCGCCATATTCGTTTAGCACCGTGTCTGGATAATCCAGGAATATGCAGTCCATCTCCGGAATGTCCGCATTTACCGGGACAATATAGTCCGCGAAATTGTTATTGATGGGGTGGCCGTTGCGGGTGTCGTAGATAGTGGCTTCAAATAGGCCCATGCCGATTCCCATCACTACGCCGCCTAGAATCTGATTTCTCGCTGTTTTGGCGTTCACCATGCGACCGCTATCGATCACGGTCAGCCAACGCGTTATACGCAGGCGAGCGATGCCCGGATCGAATGAAATTTCGCAGAAGTGAGCTCCGAAAGAATGCGTGGAGAACTTCTTCACATCCGGATCAGCGTCGGTTTTTGCGTGGCCGTCCAGGCCGACGAGGTTGCGCAAAGCCAGGATGTCTTGAAAGGGAACGCCTGTATCGGGAGACTTATCCTGGGCATGAATGCGTCCCTGAGTCATTTTCAATGTCTTGGCGTCTACGTTTTGAAAAGGCGAATTGGGAGTATACACGGCCACTTGGATTACAGCGTCAACGGCTTTCTGCGTGGCTTCAACGATAGCCGGGAGCACCGTGGAGGTCACCGACGAGCCGCCAGAAGTAGGGCCAGGAGGCAAAGCGCTGTCACCCAGCACCACCTGAATTTTGCCCAACGGCAAACCGGTTTTGTCGGATACGACCTGAGCGAAAACCGTATATGTGCCGGTGCCGATATCTTGCGTGGCGCAGGACGCGCGAGCAGTTCCGTCCGCGAGGAGCCTAACGCGAACTTCGGCAGCGTGGCGGCCGGCGGGCCATGTGCAGGTGGCCATACCCCATCCCTGAATTAGGTCGCCGTTGCGCATCGAACCGACTTTTGGATTGCGCTTGGACCACCCGAAGCGGTCCGCCCCCGTCTGATAGGCTTCGCGAAGATGTTTGCTGGACCATGGAAGGTTGGAAGCCTCGTCGGTTTCCGCATAATTTTTCAGGCGAAGCTCGAGAGCATCCATATTCAGCTTAATCGCCAGTTCATCCATAGCCGATTCAATGGCGAAAAGTGCCGGAGTTCTTCCGGGGCCGCGCATCGGTGTGGGCGTTCCGACGTTGAGGCGAGCCAAATGTTGTATCGCAGTGTTATTGGGAGAGCTATAAAGCAGCGACGATACCTGCGTGCAGTCTTCCACGTAATCATCCACCAAGGATGTGTGCTGAAGGATGTCATTTTGGAATGACACAAGCTTGCCATCCTGCGTCGCGCCTAAACGCATGCGTTGTTGCGTAGCGGGACGGTGGCCTACGGTAGTGAACATCAAAGTTCGCGGAACAGAGACTTTTACGGGGCGTCCGAGCTTACGCGCCGCCACCGCCGCGAGCAGCGAATGAGGCCAGGGAAAGAGTTTGCCGCCGAATCCCGAGCCGATGAATTTTGAAATTACTTCAATATTTTCCAATGGAATGCCGAGCATCTCCGACATCACGTTGTGATGATTCACCACACCTTGCGACGATTCGTATAGCGTGACTTTATCTTTATTCCACACGGCAATCGTGGCGTGCATTTCCATCGGATTGTGGGTTTCGGTCGGCGTGGTGTAAGTCTGGTCAAGCTGTACAGGAGCTTTCGGAAAGGCTGAATCCGCATCGCCTCGGGAATACTTCTTGGCCAGTGTGGTGTTCGAAGTTGTCGCTTGATTCAACAAAACTAGTGGGGCCTTCTCGTCGTAAGTCACATGAACATTCGCCGCTGCATCCTGGGCTTGCTGAAAAGTATCAGCAACGACCAGGGCTACGAATTGGCCGTAGTAATAGATATTTCCATCCTCGAACGGAGGGCGACTTTCTCCAGGGCGGCTTAGTTCCTCAAAGGCGCCAGCGGGACGGTAGAGCTTGTCGAAATTATCGTGATGAAAAACTGCCAGCACACCGGGCATTTTTTCGGCCTTGACGGAATCGATTCGTGCAATTTTCCCATCGGCAATCGTGCTCGGGACTGCCACTCCGTAGGCGAGTTTTTCAATAGGATAGTCTGCGGCATATTTAGCGCCGCCGGTGACTTTCAGCTTTCCATCTATGCGCGTGATTGGTCCCCCAATTACTGAGCTGCTCATTCGTTCTCTCCTGCGCAATTCTGACAACTATTCGTCTTAAGCGAACTGCGTAACGTTTTTGAGCGTGCGAGTAAGGCAGCGCTTGGCTAACTCAACTTTGAAGGCGTTATCGTGCCTAGGCTTGGCGTCCTTCAGGGCCGCTTCGGCGGCAGCTCGAAAATTGTTTTCGCTGGCTTCGCGGCCTTCCAGGATCTGCTCCGCCTCCATGGATCTCCATGGCTTGGTCCCCACGCCACCTAAAGCAATACGAACTCGCTGAATGCGATGGCCGCTTAGCAAAGCGACCACGGCGGCGGAAGACAGCGCAAATTCATACGACGCGCGGTCTCGAAGCTTCAAATAGTGAGAGCGCGTGCCATTCGTCAACGGAGGCAATGTCACGTAAGTGATCAAATCGCCCAGCGCCAACACGTTTTCGCGATTGGGCGTGGATCCGGGCAGCAGGTAAAAATCATTTAACGGAACGTTACGCTCTCCATGGGCGCCTTGTATATGCACAACAGCTTCGAGCGCCATCATGGCTACGGCCATATCCGAGGGATGCGTTGCGATGCAATGTTCGCTTGTTCCAAGGATGGCGTGGATCCTGTTAAAGCCATCGATCGCGGGGCATCCCGAGCCGGGCTCGCGTTTGTTGCAGGGATAGGCGGTATCGCGAAAATAGTAACAACGTGTGCGTTGAAGCAGATTGCCGCCGGTGCTAGCCATGTTTCGAAGTTGCGGCGAAGCTCCGGAGAGAAGCGCTTCGGAAAGAACCGTGTAACGTTGTTGGACCGTTTCATCGTGTGCTAAATCACTATTTCGGACCATAGCGCCAATTTTCAATCCGCCATCGGGCGTGGATTCGATTTGGGTGAGAGGCAGGGAATTAATGTCCACAACCTTTTTTGGTATTTCGACATTCAACTTCATCAGATCGACCAGCGTGGTACCGCCAGCCACAAATTTTGCTTCCGTTTGCGAGCGCACTGCCTCGAGCGCGGAACTTACCGTCTTGGCTTGGTTGAATTGAAAAGCTTCCATTTGAATTGTTTCCTCAGGTACCAGATCTCGGACGTGAAATGAATTTATTACGCGCCGCGTCGCGCGCTTTGAACTGCGGCGACGATGTTGTCGTAAGCACCGCAGCGGCAGATGTTTCCGCTCATACATTCGCGGACGGCAGCGTCGTCCTGGCCGCAAGGTTCTTTGAGCAGCGCGACAGCGGACATGATCTGGCCGGAGGTACAATAGCCACACTGAAATCCGTCATGCTCCAGGAAAGCGGCTTGGACGGGATGCAATTCGCCATCTTGAGCCAAGCCCTCGACGGTGGTGATCTTGTCGCCTTGGTGCATGATGGCAAACGTCAGGCAAGAATTTACGCGCCGTCCGTTTATGTGCAGCGTGCATGCGCCGCACTGGCCGTGGTCGCAACCTTTCTTCGTGCCGGGAAGGTGAAGGTTTTCGCGCAGCGCATCAAGGAGGGTGACGCGAGGCTCCAAGGCAATATGGTGCTCTTTCCCATTGATGTTGAGCACCATGGGCACCGCGCCCGGAACTTCGGCGCCCGGGATCGCTTCGGTGGCCGGCACAGGCTCTTGTACCGGAGCGGAGTGGAGCAACGGCACGGTTGTGACGGCTAAGCTCGCCGTACCGAGTTGCGTGAGGAAAGAACGCCTGGTAAAGCGGCCTGACGTTTCCGATTGCTTGAGCTGTTCTTCTTCGGCAATCTCGATTATCGATTTATCTTTTTTTGCCATGGTTATGCCTTAGAAGAGGTTGGGCTTGAGAACTGACTTCTACATTCGACTTGATGCGTTCGGGGTTGGCCAAGGCGCATGATACTTCGTGCGAAAAGATAAGCGATACAGGGAATACCTTAGCAGGGGTAGGAAAATCCCGTTAGTCGCGGAGGCACTTAACGCGCGAGCACCTTGTCCACACGTTCGGTAAGACTCTTTGCATCGAAGGGGGCACGCACTTTCACATCGTTGTCGAAATAAACGAACACGTCGCGGGCCGGTAGCTTCGCGCCGCATTCCTTAACTACACGTTCAGCGTCATCTGGTTCTGTTCCCCGCGCCCAGGAGCAAACGCGGCCGGTCCATTGTTCCAGCGCCTCATTGGTGTAGCCGCTGGCATAAAGAATCTCCGAGCCGTGCAAACGGCAATACATGAAATCGGACGTCACGTCCATCAGCCTGGGCCACTCCACTGTATCGGCGCAAACGAGTGCGACATTATAATTGCGCAACATTTCGATAAATTCCGGCGTGGCAAAACTTGTATGCCGAATCTCAATCGCATGCCGTAAGGGACGAGCTGCATCCGGCTTCATCGCCGCTCGACCCTTCATCCATTTGTCGTGCTTTTTCGCGAGAGCAGCGGCGGATTCGCTATCGTGAGGCAGGAGTTTCAGGAATTCTTCGAGTCTTTCTGTATCGTACTTAAAATTGGGCGGCAGCTGCCATAGAATCGGACCTAGTTTCGGCCCTAGACGAAAAAGCCCCGACGCCAGAAAATTCGCCAGCGGTGTTTTGGCGTCTCGCAAACGGCGTATGTGAGTTATGAAACGTGGCGCCTTTACGGAAAAAACGAAATCGTCGGGCGTTTCGCCGGCCCAAGCCTCGAAATACTCCGGACGCTGTAGGGAATAGAACGTGCCGTTGATTTCAATGGATCGAAAAATACTGGAGGCATAGGCTAGTTCTTCTTTCTGAGACAATTTTTCGGGATAGAAAACGCCGCGCCACGGAATGTATCTCCAGCCTGAAATGCCGATGCGAACTTCGCCTGCGGGAGCCGCGTCTGCCGATTTCTTGCTCATTTGATCGCGTTTGCGGCGAAAGTCGCTGGTCCGGTCTTACACCGCAATCGAGTCGGTAAATTGCGCGGCGGAATCTTCCGTTTCCAGCGGCACTCCATCGCGGAATGTGACAGTTTTTCCGGAGACCGAAGAAACACGATCGCCCGGCAATAGAATGCCCACCAGGTTCAAGGGATCCGCAGCAGAAATCGTGACAGTCTCGCCGCTGGGCTCAATCTTGCGCATAGCGCGCAGGGATTCGACGGCCATTGGCAGGGCGAATTGCTCTCCCATAAACCCGCTGACGAACCGCCCGCCGCGCACTTCACCACGATCTTCCAAGCGACGGAACGCAATCAACAGTTCACGCCAGCGCGGAACAATCGTCTCGCGCGCGATCACTTCGCGGAAGACGATGCCGTAGCGTTTCAGCAACATCCAGCAGGTGGCATCAGCGATCCGGGCGCAATCGGGAGTTTCGTGTGCGTACAGCAGCGACCATCGTCCAACGCTATGGCGCGGGCGGGAGTTGTGGCCACGCCCCTGTCCGGAACGTCGCTTCGGATCGATCAACGCGCGAATATTATCGAAGCCGTCCGCGGTAATCATTCCCGCAGTAACCAGCTCCCACAGTGCGGTTTCTATTTCCGCTTTCAGCTTGCCCGTGCCGCGCACGAGATCTGCGAAGAAAGAAGCGCCTCGCTGGCGCAGATAGTTGAGGGCATCGCGAGCATTCTGGCTGAGGCCGCGCGGATCCTGCGTGTCTCCATCCGCATGTTGCGATATCATCCAGTCCGAATCTTCGCGCACGAAAAACGCGATGGGCGCCACGCTGGTGGGAATCACACGACGGCTAATGCTATTTTGATCTTCGTAAGTTGCCGGGTGTGGTGAAAGTCGACCCCAGCCCGCGGCACCCGTGAGGCAAAGACGATCGAGCGCTTGCGGATCGTAATCCGCAATTCGCCTGCTGAGAATTTGGCGCTCCCAAGCATTGGCTGGCGCTTCGTAACCTTGCAATTGTTGCAGCACTTCCAAAATGCCGCGCTCGCCGAGCACTTCGCTGCTGGGCGCCACATGTTGCCAGCGCAGTAACCAACGCATGAATTGAGCCGCGGTAGCCGGCTGAATCTGGCTGCGCAAAGTTCCCAGCGTCATGCGATGGATGCGCGCGAGCAAACGGCGTTCGCACCATTCCGTTTCTTGGCTGGAGCCGTCGGTGAAGTGGCCGCGCAAAATGGCGCCGCTTGCTTCCAAACGCAGGAATATTTTGTCCACATCGTTGACGGCAAGTCCCAGGAAGTCGCTTAGCGTCGCAGCTGAAACCGGCCCGAGCTGCCCCATCCATCCAGTGACGCATGCAAACAGCGCATCTTCTCGCGATGTAACAGAAGTTTCGATTTTAGGGAGAGCGGAATCAAAACGTGCTTCAGGAAACGCAGCAGAAAAAGTTGCCGCTTTTTCTGTTGCGACCCAATAGCCCTGCTCGCCGACTGTTGCTCTAGCCGCTCGGCGAGCTTCACTCAACTGCGAAAAATATTCCGCCGACTCTTCAACAGAATTAGCCGCACGTTGCTGCAGTTCCAGCGCCCCGCCCGCTACATTTAGCTCCAACGAGTTCGGGTTTGAATTGTGAGGCAGCGGAAACGCGATCAATGTCTGCAGCACATCATGGAGTTCGTCGCCGTCGCGCACGTCAGGCCACGCCTCTTCACGAACCTGCGAGATTGCAGCAGGATCCAGGCGGCCAATTTCAGAAAGTACTGCATCAGGCAGCATGCGACGCATCTCTACAGCGCGGGCGCGGCGTTCTTCGAGCGGCGCGTCGTCAAGATATGCATACGGATTTGCATTTAGAATTTCGTGCGAAAACTGCGACGGAACCGGTGTCTCCACCGCGATGCAGCGAATACTGCCCGAAGCTATGCGATCCAAGACATTCTTCAGGCCTTCGATATCCATAGCCTCCGTCAGCGCATCCTTCATGGTCTCGCGAGCTAACGGATGATCCGGAATCTTAATTTCGCCTTCGATATTTTCCTGGCATGCCAGCGCCTCCGGAAACACCGCCGCGAGCAAATCTTCAGAGCGCATTCGCTGAATTTGCGGCGGGACCTTTTTCCCGCCCATAAATCGCAGAAGCGCAAGCGCGCGCCCGGCTACCCAGCGCCAGCGGGTATTGAAAATCGGCGACGCCAACACAGCTTGTTCCAGCAGATGTTCCACGCTGGCGGATTGCAGAAAGTTAAAAACATCGCCCAGCGGGAAGCTGTGTTGGTCGCTTAGCGAAATATTCAGGCCGTTGTCAGTTGCGGCGGCTTGCAGTTCGAAATTGAAAGAGCGACAGAATCGTTTTCGCAGCGCCAGTCCCCACGCTTTGTTGATGCGGCCTCCGAAGGGAGCGTGAATGACGAGTTGCATTCCGCCGCCTTCGTCAAAAAAACGCTCCGCGATCACGGTGTCCTGCGTGGGAACGGCGCGCAACACCGCGCGGCCGGTTACGATATATTCCACTGCTTGTTCGGCGCCAGATTGGTCGAGCCCACATTCTCGCTTTAGCCACTCCACCGCAGCTGCACCTTCGGGCAGAGCGCCACGAACGTACCCGGGTGAAACGCCTTCGGTGAGCGAACTAATTTTCTCTCGCACCGCGGCAATTTCCTCGGAGAGTTCCATGGTGCGCGAGGGAGCTTCACCAAGCCAAAAAGGAATGCTGGGAGCAGCTCCTTTAGCATCTTCCACGGAAACGGAGCCGGATTGCACGCGGCGAATGCGCCACGAAGTGTTCCCAAGCAACATAATATCGCCGCGCAAACTTTCCACCGCGAAGTCTTCATCCACGGTTCCAACTACGATGTGTTCCGGCTCCGCGATTACCGTGTACAGCGAATTATCTGGAATGGCGCCGCCGCTGGTGATGGCCGCGAGTCTGGCGCCGCGGCGTCCATGCAATCGATTGTTCACTTGATCGCGATGCAGATACGCCCCGTAACGGCCCCGGCGGGCCGCGATTCCATTTGAAAGCATCTCTATGATTTCATCGAACTCTTTTCGCGCAAGATTGCGATATGGATAGGCGCGGCGAACGAGTGCGAATAAATCATCTTCCAGCCAATCCTCTGCCGCGCAAGCCGCCACGATTTGCTGAGCGAGAATGTCGAGCGGACATTCTGGAATCATGATGCGATCCAGCTCCAGGCGATTGATCGCTCGAACGAGCGCGGCGCATTCAATCAGTTCGTCGCGCGTAGTGGCGAACAATCGGCCCTTGGGCACAGCGCCACGCCAATGGCCTGCGCGTCCGATGCGCTGCAATGCGACTGCGATCGAGCGAGGCGAACCAATCTGGCAGACAAGATCAACGGTTCCGATATCGATACCTAATTCAAGCGAAGCAGTAGCGACTAATGCGCGTATATCGCCGGATTTTAATTTTCCTTCTACCAACAATCGTCGAGCGCGCGACAGGCTGCCATGATGCGAAGCGACTGCATCTTGTCCAAGTATTGCCGTGAGATGATGCCCCACGCGTTCCGCTAGACGGCGGGTGTTGACAAAAATCAGCGTGGAACGATTGGCCAGCACCAAATCAGCGATGCGTTTGTAAATTTCTTCCCACATTTCGTTCGAGGCAACTGGCCCAAGCTCGCTAGCTGGCACTTCGATAGCCAAATCCAGATGGCGGCGCTGCGAGATCTGGACAATTGCAGGATCATTTCCGTCATTCCCCGCCAGGAAATTTGCGATCAGCTCGATCGGTTTCTGCGTGGCGGAAAGGCCGATGCGCGTAGAGCGGTTTCCGGTGAGAGCATCAACGCGTTCGAGCGAAAGTGAAAGATGCGACCCGCGTTTGTCGTCCGCAATGGCGTGGATCTCGTCTATGATCACAGTTTTTACGGTACGCAGGATTTCACGGCTCTTCGCGGCGGTAAGCAGAATGTATAGGGATTCCGGAGTTGTCACCAGAATGTGTGGCGGACGCTTCTGCATGGCGCGGCGTTCGTGCATCAACGTGTCGCCGGTTCTCACAGCTGTGCGAATTTCCGGCATTAAAAAACCGCGTTGTTGCGCAAGTTGCAGGATTTCACCGAGCGGCGTATCCAGATTTTTCTGAATGTCATTGCCCAGCGCCTTCAGCGGCGAGACGTACAAAACTTCCGTCTTATCTTCCAATTCGCCCGCCAGCGCTTTGCGAACCAGCCGGTCGATGCAAGCCAGAAACGCCGCCAGCGTTTTTCCGGAACCCGTGGGAGCGCAAATCAGCGTGGTTTTATCGCCAAGAATATGCGGCCAACCCTGTTCCTGCGGTTCAGTGGGAGTGCCGAACTTGTTGACGAACCACTCCTGAACCAATGGGTGCGCCCATGCGAGGCCGGTCGGAAGTGAAACAGCGCAAGCGGTCTGACTCACGATATACCTGGGAAAAGAGAAAGGTCGTTAAACTGAGTACATATATATTGTGCCCGAAAACCCGTTCGTTTGCAAAATCGCTGCAAAGGCCCACTTTTCAACTGCTGCGGCCTGTCTAGTGAACCTGCGTGATCTTTTTCAAATCTACAATGAATTTTTTCATTTCGTCCTCGCGCGTGGCTTCATCCGGCGCGCGCAATATCGAGGAAGGATGCACAGTTGCCATCACGTGCGGAGCAAGAGTCGATTTTACGAACTCGCCGCGATGTTGCGCGATGCGAAAATCGCGGCCTAATAAGGCCTGCGCCGCCGTGGCTCCCAGACAAACAATTATTTTTGGACGCAGCGCTGCGATTTCAGCATCGAGCCACGGCCGGCACGCCGCAATTTCCGCGGCATTCGGTTTTTTGTGGATGCGACGCTTCCCGCGCGGCTCCCATTTAAAATGTTTCACGGCGTTAGTCACGTAAACTGTTTTTCGATCGATCCCGGCTTCCTCCAGTGCGGCGTCCAATAACTTTCCCGCCGGTCCGACAAACGGCTTGCCTTCGAGGTCTTCTTGATTGCCTGGCTGCTCGCCCACCAGCATGATTTTCGCAGTCGGCAACCCTTCGCCAAACACGGTCTGCGTCCCAAGTTTCCACAGATCGCAGGCCTTGCAGGTTTTGGAAGCCTCTCGCAATTCGTCCAAAGATGCATGCAAGGGAAACAAAGTTTTTTCGGAATCACGTGGAATACGTTTTGCCATGTTTCTTAGATGCAAGACGGATTCTCGCTGGCGCATATTGCGAACTTCACTGAATGCGAGCCGTTGACAACGGAAGGGAATTCGTAGAGAATTTCGACTAGGCGAAGAAAAAGCGAAGATATTGACCCTTCTCTTTCTCCTCCCCGGGCCTGTTATGGCTGTAAATCTCGCTACTTTGCGCTCCAACGTCGAACTTGCCCTGGCAGGGCGTGTCGTCGCTCCATTTTCGTATCGCGACCGCCATGCAGTTGAAACCGTTTCCACCGGCATCGCGGAAATCGATTCATTGGCGGTAGGTTTGCCGCGCGGAGCGTTGACTGAAATTTTTGGTCCAGCTTGTTCCGGCCGGACTACTCTTTTGCTCTCCGCTTTGGCCGTAAGGACTGCTCATGCAGAAGCCTGCGCGTTGATCGACGGATGCGATGCTTTCGATCCCCACTCTGCGAAAGCTGCTGGCGTAGAACTAAAACAATTGCTGTGGGTGCGCTGCCGCAACATTGAACAAACTCTGCGCGCTACAGATTTGCTTTTGCAAGGCGGCGGATTCGGTTTCATCGCGCTCGACTTGGGTGACATGCGTGCGGACATGCTACGTCACGTTCCGCTGGAATCCTGGTTTCGTTTTCGGCGCGCCGTGGAGGATACGCCTACCGTCCTCATGGTTTTGGAGCCAGAGTCCAATGCCAAAACGTGCGCCTCGCTGGTCCTGCACATGGAAGCGGAACCAGCGCGATGGGCAACCACGCTGGAAGCTCACGCCACGGATTTTTTCAGGTATCCGCCTTCCTGGCTGTTGGAAGGCTTCGGCATTCGTGCGGAATTGCTTCGTTCCCGCATGCAGCCGATTGCGACAAACAGTTTTCGAAAACCGTTCGCTTCAGCGGGCCGCTCAGAACTCTTCGAAACAAACGTCCTGCGAAGTTATCTCAGTGTTGTGCGAATGGAACCAGCACCGAAGTGAAGCGAGAATTGCAGAGAAACTTATTGCTGCTCCTGAAACCGAAATTTTATGGCTTTCGCTTCCATCCACGTTCCCAATTTCCCGGTGCAAGCCGTTGTGCGCGCGGAACCCAGCTTATGCAATAAGGCCGTCGCGCTGGTGGATGGAACTCCTCCAATCCGGAACGTAATCGTGGCCAACGAACTAGCTTTGCTAGCTGGCATCGAATTGGGCATGACGAAATCGCAAGCAGTGCAATTTCACGCCGTGGAAATTCGCAACCGTTCTCGCGTGCAGGAAAAATCGGCTCATGCAGCTTTGCTTGATCTAGGAGCCTCTGTTTCTCCACGCATGGAAGACACGGCGCCAGACACAATTATTCTGGATATTTCCGGCCTCACTTCCTTATTTGGGAGTGATGAAAATATTTACAGGCAATTGATGCAACGTGCATCCAGCATGGGTTTGCTCGTGCACGTTGCAGTTTCTTCTAATTTGGAAGTTGCTCTGCACGCCGCGCGCGGTTTTTCCGGCATTACGGTGATTCCCCCAGGTGAAGAAGCGAAATGCCTGGGCAAACTGTCTGCGCGCGCGCTTTTGCCCTCCGCCGAAATTCTGGAAACCCTGGAGCGTTGGGGTGTGCGCGACTGCGCCGCTCTGGCGGCTCTTCCCGTGCTGCAATTGTCGGAGCGATTGGGCCAGGAAGGAGTTCGCCTTCACGAGTTGGCGCGCGGCGCGTGTTTACGTTCGCTTGTGCTGGCACAGCCCGGAGTGCGCTTCGAAGAAGAAATGGCGCTGGACTTCGCCGTTGCCGAGCTCGAGCCGCTCGCGTTTCTGCTAGGCCGGTTACTCGATCAATTGTGCGCGCGGCTGGAAGCGCGTGCACTGGCAGCCTGTGCGATTCGCACGCACTTTGATTTAGAGGATTCCTTCGAAAAGGATTTCCAAGTCCTCGGCGAGAATTCTCCTCCCAAGCTCGCTCCAAAAACTTATGAAAAGGTTCTGAGTTTGCCCGTGCCTACACGAAATTCGAAAATGTTTTTGAAACTGTTGCATTTGCAATTGCAGGCGGACCCTCCGCACGCAGCCATTGTGAAAATTATTCTCTCTGCCGAGCCGGCTCGTCCGCGCGCGGCACAAGGCGGACTATTTCTTCCCAGTTGCCCGGATCCCGAAAAATTAGAGCTAACCATCGGACGATTGGCGAATCTAGTGGGCCATGCAAACGTTGGCTCGCCCGAATTGATCGACACGCATCGTCCCGGCGATTTTCGAATGGCCCGTTTCGCGCCGGCGAGCGACGAATCGACAATCCCGCAAAAGAATGCAACTGCTTTCACCCCTGGTTCTAGAGAAACTCCCCTAACTGCATTCCGCGTTTTCAGGCCGGAAATACAAGTAAATGTTGAACTGCAACAAAACGATCCCACGCGTATTTATTTTCGCGGTATGCGCGGAAATATCATTGCAGCTTCCGGGCCGTGGCGAACTTCCGGAGATTGGTGGCGGGAAGACACCTGGCAGCAGGATGAATGGGACGTCGAAGTCCGCTTTGATTCCGTGAGCGGGCAAAGCCAAAAAATCTCCAGCCCGCGCACGCAGAACGGAATTTATCGCATCTATTACGACTCGCTCCGCGCCGCCTGGTTCGCGCGCGGCCGCTACGACTGATGTATACAGAATTTCACGCTCGCTCCGCTTTCAGTTTTCTCGAAGGCGCATCTTTGCCTGAAGAATTGGCGGCGGTGTGCGCGGAATATGGGATGCAGTCGATGGCTTTGCTCGATCGCGATGGAGTTTACGGCGCTCCTCGTTTTTATCTGGCCGCAGATAAAAGTCAGATTCGCGCTCACATTGGCGCTGAAGTCACTTCCGCCGCTGGCTGGCGTTACCCCTTGCTCGTGGAATCGCGCGAAGGCTATCAGAATCTTTGCCGCTTGATCACGAAAATGAAATTGCGCGCCCCGAAAGGCAAAGGAGATGTTTCGGGCAGGGAAGTAGTCCCATACGCCCGCGGACTTGTATGCCTCTCCGGAGGTGAAGAAGGGCCTCTGGCGCATGCTTTAGCAAATGGCGGAATTGAAAGCGGAATGAAATGCGTTCAGCAGCTATGCGAACTCTTCGGCAAACAGAATGTTTATGTCGAGCTACAGAGGCATTTTCTGCGCGAAGAAGAAGCACGAAATCATGCCGCCATCGAAATTGCGGAGAAATTAGGCCTTCCGTTGCTCGCTACGAATGGTGTGCGCCATGCCGTTCCAGAGCGTCGCGAGGTGCTGGACGTCTTCACCTGCATTCGGAATCATCGCACGTTGGCTACGGCTGGCCGTCTACTGGCGCGCAATTCCGAGCTGCATATGAAAACGCCTGCGGAAATGGCGCAACTTTTCGCGGATGTTCCCGAAGCGGTCGCGAATACACAGGTGCTTTCTTCGCGTCTGCAATTCACTTTGAAAGATCTAGGTTATCGGTTTCCGAAATATCCGGTTCCCGACGGCAAACCGGAAATCCATTTTTTGCGTCAACGAGCGCACGACGGCATGGTCTCGCGCTATGGATTGAATAATGAACGTGCGCAGGCGCAAATCGGACGCGAGCTTGACTTGATCGAAAAGTTGGACTTGGCAGGCTACTTCCTTATCGTTTGGGACATCGTTCGTTTTTGTCGCGAACAGAATATTCTGGTGCAGGGGCGCGGCTCCGCTGCGAATAGCGCGGTCTGTTACGCGCTGGGCATCACCGCCGTCGACCCCGTAAGAATGGACCTTCTCTTCGAGCGGTTTCTTTCTGAAGAGCGCGGAGAATGGCCGGACATCGATCTCGATCTTCCCAGCGGAGACCAGCGCGAACGCGCGATTCAATATGTATACGAACGCTATGGAAAATTGGGCGCAGCCATGACCGCCAACGTGATCACCTATCGCGGCCGCTCCGCCGCGCGTGAAATCGGCAAGGCGTTATCTTTTAATCCTGAAACTTTGAGCCGTTTGACCAGCCTAGTAAGCGCGTGGGAATACAAGGATGCAAATGACACTCTGGCGCGGCAATTTCGTGACGCCGGATTCGACATGCAGCATCCGCAAATCCGTAAATTCTTCGAACTTTGCCTGCAATTTCAAGATTTGCCGCGCCATCTCGGCCAGCATTCCGGAGGCTTGGTGGTGTGCCAGGATCAATTGGATTCGATCGTTCCTCTGGAACCGGCCACCATGCCCGGCCGCGTCGTCGTGCAGTGGGACAAAGATGATTGTGCCGACATGAAAATTGTGAAAGTGGATCTTCTGGGCCTGGGAATGATGGCCGTCTTGGAAGATTGCCTTCAAATCATCCAGAAAGATTACGGCGAAGAAATAGATTTAGGAAGGTTGCCCGCAAACGATCCGGTAGTTTACGACACGCTGCAAAAAGCGGACACCATCGGAATGTTCCAGGTGGAAAGTCATGCGCAAATGGCTTGTCTGCCGCGCCTGCGGCCCGAATGTTTTTACGACATCGTCGTGCAGGTAGCCATCATCCGGCCCGGACCAATCGTTGGAAAAATGGTCAATCCTTTTTTGAAACGTCGCCAGGGCCGCGAGGCGGTCGATTATCTTCATCCTTCACTCAAACCGGTGCTTGACCGCACTCTGGGTGTGCCTTTATTTCAAGAACAGCTGTTGCGCATGGCCATGATCGCCGCCGGATTCAGCGGTGGGGAAGCAGAGGAATTACGCCGCGCATTCGGATTTAAACGCTCCGAACGAAGAATGAAAGAAATAGAGAAAAAGCTTCGCTCAGGAATGGATAGGAATGAAATCTCATCCGAGGCCCAGGAAAAGATTATTTTGGCCATCACTTCTTTTGCTTTATATGGATTTCCTGAATCCCACGCCGCAAGTTTCGCGCTGCTTGCCTATGCCAGCGCTTTTTTGAAATGCCGTTACCTGGCTGCTTTCACCGCTGCCATTTTGAATAACCAGCCCATGGGGTTCTATCAGCCCGACACGCTGGTACGCGACGCACAGCGCCACGGCCTGAAAGTGAAACCTATCGATGTGACCTGCTCGAACTGGCTTTGCCAGCTTGAAAAAAGTGGCCAGACTTTTTGCGTGCGCCTGGGGATGCGCTTTGTGAAAGGCTTGCGAGGTGATGTAGCTTTGAAAATTGTAAGTGAGCGTGCCATTCGCCCATTTTCCTCCATCCACGATTTAAAGCTTCGCGTCCCCATGATTCAGAAAACGGAACTTGCAACCCTCGCGGAAATCGGCGCGTTGAATTTTATTGGCGCAAAGAAAGTCCATCGCCGCGATGCCTTGTGGCAAATCGAACGTGCCTCTAGGCGCCCAGGCCCGTTGCTGGAAAATGTGGAAGAAAAGGGAATGGAAATAAAAGGCAAAACCGTAGAACTGGAAGCCGCTCAGGCTCCCTCCGCAATACTTTCTCCTCTGGCGGCGATGACCGGGGAAGAAAGATTAGTCGCAGATTTTCGCGGCACAGGCTTGACCGTTGGACTTCACCCCATGGGCCACCATCGCGCTGAAATGAAGAGAAGGGGCGTGCGATCAGCCATGGAGCTTCTAAATCTTCCGAACGGCATGCACGTTCGAATTGCCGGAGGAGTGATCACGCGCCAGCGTCCCGGAACAGCGAAAGGTTTTGTGTTTATTAGCCTAGAAGATGAAACAGGAATCTCGAATGCAATCGTCACACCGCAATTATTCGAGAGCAATCATGTGGTGATCGTTCATCAGCAATTTTTAATGATTGAAGGAGAACTGCAGAACCAGGATGGAGTAATTTCGGTGAAAGCGGAAAGGATTGAACCGCTGCGAATCACGCGGGCCGAAACAACTTCACACGATTTTCACTAAGCTCGACGAAAAATTGGAGAAACGCTAGTTTACCCGCGGTTCATCCGTACCCAGAACCGATTGGATAGTATCCAGCAGATTTTTCATGGGCGCCGACTTCACAGCATGCGCCTGAACGCCAATACGCGCGATCTCATCCTTCATTTGCTGTGATTCATGCATGGTGAAAATAACGATTTTGGCGCTCGGATCCGCCGCGCGAATCAACCGAGCGGCATCCAATCCACCCATCACCGGCATACTAATGTCCAGGATGATCAAATCAGGTTTCAGTTCCGTGGCTTTTGCAACAGCCTCTTTGCCGTTTATTACGTCGGCGCATACTTCCCAACCGGCTGCTGACAGAGCCGCGCGCAAACCTCGCCGCACTGCTTCATGGTCATCAGCAATCAAAATTCTCATTGGTTTCTTTCGACCGGAAGCGCGAGCATCGCTTTCCCCTGAAGAGTCGAGCGCAGTACAGAAAAGGGGAGAAGAACCATTGGTCTTGGGGTCCAAGATAAGTGCCGAACGTCGAACCATATTTTCTCCAACAGACGAGAAGATATTCTACCAACGCCGTACCTATTAATCCGAGGGTTCAAAATAGCAGAAGAAACGCGAGGAATGCAAAGTAAAACGAGCTATCCGGCTATGTTTAGATCAATACATACTACACATACTACAAAACTTGAAAAGGTTCAGCCTTGCGGGGTGTCCTTAATGCAACGGATGGAAGTATCGGTGTCTCCGGCTCGTCAGGCTTACCGTTAAACGATGTGTCCATCCAAAGAGCGCTGAATCCCTGACAACGGCAGGCGTGAGTGGCAGCTCCGCGTTGCTCAAGCCAGATTTCAAAAGCGAAAATCGAGCATGGATAAAAGCCTGACGAAGTCCTTCCGCAATTAATAGGCAAACCACGATAGCGAATAAAAGACCGAGATATCCGACGACAAAAATTAAAAACGCGGCAGCAACTTGTAGAGCCGAGTTATAAGTGCTGAGAATATTCATTTTCGTCTCCGCTCAAAAGCTGCTGCCGCCATTTAGGTCCACTAAATTCCACTACTGCGATTACGCGCCAGCCTTCTTGCTTTTGTCAGTGTTTTTCGATTTCCGCGGCGCGTCGTCTTCGTCATCCTGCGCCGGAATGCGTCCTGTGGTACGGTCCGGCTCAATCCTGCGGTCGGTCGGCGAAGAGGGGCTCGGACTATCAATAGGAGTGAGACCCGGCCCGCTGCTGGAATCTTCCGGACGGCGTATGCCCATTGGAGCTGCTCCTTTTAGCGTTTATAAACCTCGAGAAGCGATCGCTTGAATGCCCAGTATCGAAGAAGTTAAAGTCGCGGTCTATCCGGCAAACGCTGTACTTATGAAAACCAAGCTTCGTAGGGAAAAATCAGCTTGATGCAATTACTGAGTGACTGCTTCGGCCAGCGAAGGTACCTGGTTAATGGCTTCCGACAGGCTACTGACGATCATATCTGCCTCAACGATTCCCAAACGCGTTCGCATTACTTCTAGATTTCCCGCAAATCCCCACAAACTGATGCCGATTCTCGATTTCGGGAACCGCACGCGTAGTTTCTTGTAGAGCCGGCGCGTATTGTAAACACTGTAAGGCGGCAGAGCAGAAACATAAATCACTTCGCAATGCTGTTCGGAGGCCTCTTCCATCATATCTTCCACTGACGCCGGGACAATTACTTGCGCGTTGTACCCCGCTCGATTAGACAAGTGGCCGAGCATCATGCCCATGATTTCATCTCCCTCGTCGCGAGCCGGAATACAAGTAATCGCGCAACCGTTTCCGTTCGTCTTCTTCGCATGCGGCGCAGCGAGCCTGGAATCCTCTGTCGTCGCTTCCTCGATTTCCTGGGAATCGGTGTCAGTAACTGGTTTAAGCGTGAGCTCCTCGATGATTTCCTTCAATGTTTGAAATACGAATTGCTCGCGCGCGTCACCCAATCCCACCTCTGCTCGATCCTTCTCGATAAAGATCAATACGGGCGTGATAACAGCTTCATACAGTTTTTCGATTGAGCCTTCCTTTAGAAAGGCCTCTACAACTTGCCGAGCTCCTTCGGCGTCCACGCGACGCAGCCGTTGATAGAGCCGTACCTCCGTTCCGAGAACACGCTGGTCCCCCAGCAGCACGCTTAGGAATTCCCACTGCGGTATGTAACGGCCAATCACTACGATGCATACTGTTAAGGGCGTCGAAAGCAGCAAGCCAACCGGACCCCACAAAGCAGCCCAAAAAATGGCCGCCACTAAAATCGCCAGGGACGAAACTCCCGTCTGAGCCGCATACAACAGTGGTTCGATCACATAGGACGTGAGAATCTCAATCACCACGAATGATCCGAACGCCAACAGAGGCTTCAACCAGCCGTCAAAAACTGCGAGCGATAACAAAATTGGCATTGCTGCGCCCGCCAGAGTTCCCAAATACGGCACGAATCTTAAAAGCCCAGCAAGCACTCCCCATAGAAACGCGTTAGGGACACGGATAAAATAAAGAGCCGTTCCGAAGAGTGCGCCGTAGCCGAGATTCATCACGAATTGAAGGAATAAATACCGCCCCACTCGCTTGGTGGCCTCATCAAACGCCTGCGTGGTGACGTGAAATCTGCTAAGCCCAGCTAGCGTAAACAACCGGTTTCGAAGATCGTCCCTGCGCAGAAGAATAAACGCGGTAAACACCATCACAATTCCAAGTGTCGCCATCGGGCCCAGGAAGGGACCCAGCAAAGCGCGAACCGAAGCGATCGGGCTGTTCTGCTGAACAACTTCTACCGGAACAGGGTGGGCGATACTCCCGCCGGGAAGCAAAGAACGCTTGCTCCGCGGATTTTGGTCGGCTCCCTCGTCTGGCGAGGGTGTCTCGATCGTCGACGATAATTCTTTTCCCAGTTCTTTTACTGTAGCTTCCGCCTTACCGATTCCATTGTCTTTTACTCCACGAAAACTCTCGATTTTCCTCGAAATGGTAGTCTTGTAGTTTGGAATTTGAGTGGCCAAACCAATCGCTTGGTTGAAGACCAGATAACCTAGACCCCCTAAAAGTCCAGCGACGAGCAGCACAACCACGATTACCGGACCGGTTCTGCCAAGACGTGCCCTTTCCAGAAGGTTAACGAGTGGCGCCAGAAGGAAGGCGAGCAGAACGGCCAGCGCGATAGGAACTAAGACTGACCTGGCAAAATAAAGCGCGGCCACGGTTATCACTGCCGTTACAAACGGAGGAAAGTTCGACGGATCTCGGGCTGTTCTGCTTGGCATAGTAGTGACTGAAAACTCAAAAGCGAAGTTACATTTTCTCCGCTCGCCATTCCTTCCAATCCTTGGATACCATTCGCGCCATTTCCTTAGCGCCCACTCTAAGCCAGTTCGCGCGCCGGTCTCGCAGATCTTTTTGAATCAGTTTCACTGAGCGTTTCGATCCTAGATGTACGTTCGCTGCTTCCCAGCCCATTTTATTCAGCATGCGGTCTTCCTCCCGTTTTTTGGGTAGCGTTTCAATTTCTACGGGAGAAGAATCGGGCGATAGTCTGCTCACACGCCAGTTCTGCTGCGCCCGCACATACGGATCTTGGCAGCGAACAGAAATTTCCATTATTCGCGGGTAGTAAATAGTGTTTTGGTTTTTTCCCTGGTTTGCCCACGCGCAAGCCGACGCGACCAAAGTTTTAGCTTCCAGCGCAATTTTCCCGCCTTCCCAATCGGCGATGGCCACCATGCGCGGATGTCCCAAGCTGCCGGTCCCGGCTGTCCGCTTCACTACGCGATAGGGAAGATTCGGAACAGGAAACAGTTCCTTCCACATTTTTCTGGGCGTCGCGGGTACGGGATTTCGCAGAGCAGGATTGCTCTCCAGCTTCTTCCAGAAAGAAGGCGGATTATCCAACCGGCTTAGTGCAACCGGGGCAAACCACGCGTTCTGATCCTCCAACACTACCGGAGTGCCGCCTTCTTTCAGAGAGTCCCTATACCCTTCCAGGATTGCATCACATGAACTTTTCGTATCGGTTTGAAGATGACCGAGGGAATAAGCCAGGCGCGCGCTGGTCGCTAGCCGAACCAAGTCGTTTGTGTACGGAAGAAAATAAGCTTCATCGAAGTCGTCGATTCCCCAAACGAGTCTGCCGAACTTGTCTCGCCAAGTTCCAAAACTATTTACATGCAAATCGCCGACAGCCAACACCGATGGCGCGGAGGACAGCTCCTTGCAATGCTTCGGCCACAACCGAGCCCAGCGATAGAACGTTCCGCGAAAAAATCGGAATTCATCTTCAGCCATTAATTCGTGTTTTTGATGGAGCTCTGCTTCGACCACGGGAATTCTGGCTCGAAGCCAGCCTTCGAAGCTCGTGGTAGCTTTGAAAATATTCATTGGAATGAGCGTTTCTATCGACTATTCAGAATCTTGACGAGGCCACGGCGATGCACATCGGCCGGGAAAAGCCATTCAAAGCTTAACTTGCTTTGCGCCGAGTCCGTTTTTCGTGAGCCGAAGTTTCTCGAGTCGCACGTAGAGGAGCTTTCCGGCCTTCCGCGGTTCTCTCCAGGCTTTTCTTTAGCGCCGCCATCATGTCAATTACTGGCGCGCGTTCCGGACGAGGAGTGGCCGCAATCTCACGACCCTTCTGTTTCGCCTCGATAAGAGCTTTAAGCCTGGTTTCAAATTCATCGTGATATTTCTTCAGATTAAAATGCTCGGACAGATTGTCCACCAGTTGTTCGGCAAGTTTTACCTCCTGAGGTGACAGCTTCACGTTTTCGATTTTTCCGTATCCCGGCGCTTCGCGGATTTCGTTTGCGAAGTACATGCTGTGCAGCGCAATTCCATGGTCGTAGGGCCGCAGGAAAACGGTGTACTCGCGCTGATGCATGGTGATCTTGGCGATGGCCACACGGTCCTTGTCTTCCATGGTCCTCAACAGCAGCGCATATGCTTTTTTGCCTTCGGCCTCCGGCACCACAAAGTATGACGAATCGAAAAATAGCGGATCGATCTCCGACTCATTCACAAACGCCAGAATTTCCATCGAGCGCGCAGATTCCGGAGTTATCTTCTTGATTTCTTCCGGATCGATCACCACATACTTTCCGTCCTCGTATTCGTAACCTTTCACCACTTCCGAGCGTTCCACGATTCGGTTGCACGTCGGGCAAAAAAGAGGTTGGCGCAGCCTGGTCTTGCAAACTTTATGCAACTGGTGGAGTCCTATCCGAGAACTGCGCGCGGCCGGGAACAATTTGACGGGAATCGAAATCAATCCGAAGGTAATGAAACCTTTCCAAGCGGACGATGCCATAGGCTTTCAGCCCTCCAGTGCAATTTATCCGTATACAGACTTCGCGGCAGGAAGGCCATCGGGCGAAGCCTGTAGCCGTCAGTAGAATACGTTGTACTTAAGAATTCAAGTTTTTGCTGTTGAGTCCCCAGCCTATAATCGGCCCGATGTCGCTCAAGGAATACAAACGCAAACGACGCTTCGATTCCACGCCGGAGCCTGCTGGCCGGCGCCCGTCA
This sequence comes from Acidobacteriota bacterium, assembly GCA_013287135.1. Classification (GTDB taxonomy): domain Bacteria; phylum Acidobacteriota; class Terriglobia; order Acidiferrales; family UBA7541; genus Palsa-295. Next base: position 27,499 of record JABDEK010000010.1, read on the forward strand.
TATCGCGGATCTGATTTTGTCGTTCAAGAACATCACGCGCGCCGCCTTCACTACGATTTCCGCCTGGAAGTAAATGGCGTGATGAAATCCTGGGCCGTGCCCAAAGGCCCATCGATGAATCCCGGTGATAAACGCCTCGCAATTCAAACCGAAGATCATCCACTCGAATACGCCAAGTTTCAGGGCGAAATACCGCAGGGCAATTATGGCGCCGGCGATGTGATCATATGGGACAACGGCACCTTCGAAGTGGAAGGAAATCTCTCGGCGCAACAGCAGCTCGATCGCGGCGAGCTGAAGTTCATTTTGCACGGTAAAAAACTCACCGGAAGTTTTGTGTTGGTCAAAATCCGCAGCCGGGAACCCGGAAAACAAGAATGGCTGCTGATTAAGCATCGCGATTCATCCTCCAGCGACACCTGGAATATCCAAGAACATGCCGGCTCGGTCCTCCCAGAAACCAAAGGCCCCAAGAAGAAATGGATTTCCAATCGCCTGGCAAGCAGGGGAAAAACCAAAATTGTTGTGAAGAAGGCCGATTTGGATTTTCCGCCGGCCGCGAAGCGTGCGCCGATGCCGTACTGGATACAACCGGCCCTCGCATCCTTGGCCGGTCGGCCATTTTCCGATCCTGCGTGGCTCTTCGAAATCAAATGGGATGGAGCGCGGATACTCGCTCGCATTCAAAACGGCAAAGTGCGTCTTTGGTCCCGTTCTCAGCGCGATGTTACCGACGAATATCCGGATATCTCCGCCGTGGTGCCAAGTGCCGCGGGAGGGCATGACGTTTGGCTGGACGGCGAGATTGTGGCACTGGATAAAGAAGGTCGCAGCGATTTCCAAACTCTTCAACAACGGTTTTCCAACATCAAACCTAGCGCTGAACTGATGCGCCAAATCCCAGTCGTCTATTACTGCTTCGACCTTCTCTATTGTGATGGCTACGATCTGCGTCGAGTCCCTCTTCTGGAACGCAAAACCCTGCTGAAACAGATTCTCCGGCAAGACGCCATCGTCCGTTTTTCAGACCATGAAATGGAGAAGGGCAAAGAACTTTACGATTTGGCTCTCGAGAAGCAACTCGAAGGAATCTTGGGGAAGAGAATCGACAGTATTTATCCAGAAGGGCGCACTACTTCATGGCTGAAATTCAAAGTAATTCGCGAACTGGACGCGGTCGTCGGCGGATGGACCGAACCTCGCGGAACACGCGAGCATTTCGGCGCGCTTCTGTTGGGCCTCTATGACGGCAAAAAACTTGAATTTATTTGCGGTGCCGGAAGCGGATTTTCCGACGCTCTTCAAGAGCGGGTTGCAGCCCAGTTGGAAGCCCTGCGGGTCGAGAAATGTCCGTTCGCAACCAAGCCGGTTACTCGCGAAAAAGCTCATTGGGTAAAGCCCGAGGTCGTCGCACGAGTGAAGTATGGCGGTTGGACCGAAGGCCGGCACCTCCGCCAACCCACATTTCTGGGATTCCAGGAAGACCACGACCCAAAAGAATGCACCTTTGAAAAGGAAACGGAAGAGGTCAAAGCCAGCCGTGCAAAGAAAGAGCCAAGTTCCAGTGAGCCTCCCGAAACGGGGGAAAACCCCACACCAAAAAAACTGGTTCCAACCGGGTCTCCCGCTCAAGGCGTTACTCTGAAAACAGATAAAGAGCTCGCTGAAGAACTTGATCGTGGTTCGCAATCGGAAGTTTTCGTCGAAATCGACGGAGTGTCCCTTCGCCTCAGCAACCTTAATAAGGTGTATTTTCCGTCTGACGGTTACACCAAAAGAAATTTGTTGGCATATTATTTTTTTATTTCGCCTTTCCTTCAACCTTTTCTGAAAGACAGACCTCTGGTCTTGCGGCGTTATCCAAACGGAATCAAAGGCCAGGCCTTTTTTCAAAAGGATGCAGGCAAAGACGCTCCGGAATGGATTAAAACCGCCACCATTCGGTCAGAAAGCAAATCGAAGCCCATTCAATATTTTCTGGCCAATGATCGAGCCAGTCTGCTGTATCTGACTAATCTCGGATGCATCGACCACAACCCGTGGTCATCCCGCTTCGATGATCCAGAGCATCCCGACTATATTTTTTTTGATTTGGACCCCACGGAGGGAACTTCTTTCACCACGGTGGTCAAGCTCGCGAAAATGCTAACCGCGAAGCTGGAAGAGATAGGCATGAAGGTTTTCTTGAAAACCTCCGGCGCCACCGGACTTCACATCTTCCTTCCCATTGAACGCCTCTACACTTATGAGCAGGTTCGGCAATTCGTTTCGACGATCGCTTCGCTCACCATGCAGCAACATCCGGGGATAATTACTTTGGATCGAACCGTCGGTCGCCGACCCAAGGGAAGCATCTACATCGATGCGCATCAAAATTCCGAAGCGCAGTCGCTAGCCTCGGTCTATTCTGTCCGCGCTTTTCCTCACGCACCGATATCGACGCCGATTCTAGCCGCCGAGCTGAGCCCAAAGCTTCGTCCGGAAACTTGGAATTTATCCTCGATACGCCGTCGCATCGACGAAAAAGGTAATCTCTGGTCTAAATTCTGGAAATCCAGACAAAAGCTCGAGCCCGCGGTTGAGCGCCTGGAAAAGAATCTCAAGTAAAGCGATGCGCGGCGGCAATAGCTAGATAGACACTCTACCGGAAGTACTCCTCTCTCCTACAGCGTTACCTTTATTGTGCCCATCCCTTGGACAGGCTTAACCTTTCAGGTCAACGCTCGCGTTGCCGGTGGCGAAGTGCGCAAGACCATTCTAGAAAGTACGGTAAACATTCGCGCCACAGGGGGAAGCTTACTTGTTGCTGATGATCTTGGTAGTTGTGCTGCTGCTTGCTCTTTTCGGAAGCCTGCCCAGCTGGCCACACAGTAGAAACTGGGGATATTACCCCAGCGGTGGAATAGGTCTCATCCTGCTTATTCTTTTAATTCTGTTGCTCATGGGCAGGCTTTGAAGCGTCAGGAAATCTGAGTGCCACTTACAATTTTGTTTGTTGATGATGAGAAGATGGTGCGTTCTGCGCTTCAAGACTTCTCAGTGCCCGTTCGGAATACAAGGTTGTGGGGAAGCAACGGATGGTCGCGACGCCGTATCGAAGGATCGCGATTTGAAGCCTGATGTCATCATCACGGACGTCACCATGCCCGAAATGAATGGCCTGCAAGCAACGCCTGAAATCAAGAAGGAAAATCCGTCAATTGAGATATTGATTTTCACCCAGCATGATTCCAATCAAATCGTGCGGGAAGCCCAAAAAGCCGGCGGCAGCGGTTACCTGTTGAACTCGCAAGCTCATTGGTTGGCCGCAGCGGTGGACGTCATAAGTCAGCACAAGCCCTTCTTTCAGAGTAAGCAGCTTTAATATCTCAGCGCGATCTGGAGGAACTACGAGGATGGCCGCTATTTGGAGTGTGCCGATTTTGTTACTAGGAGTTCTTTCCCTGCGTGCGCCTGGCCAGCAACCCAACAACACACCCATGTCTTTCACCGGCGAAATCATGGATAACGAGTGCGCTGCCGCAGGATCTCATACCGATATGATGCAGAAAGAAGGATTCAAAACTGCGAAAGATTGCGCGCTGGGTTGCGTGAAGGCTGGAGGGCAATTCGTCCTTTTTGGTTTGAACAAGACTACCTATCAGCTCGACGATCAAGAGAAGCCTGTCGATTACGCGGGCCAGAAGGTCACCATTATCGGCACGTACGATGGCGCGACAAAGACAATTCACGTTCAGTCCATACAAGCGGTTCCATAGAGGTCGAACTTCAAGAATTTTTCCGGGTCACTTCTCACCAAATGCCAACTTCTATTTCTCGCTATACCGCGTACTTTTGAGTGCGCCAAGAAGATAAAGACGCGTTAACTCCGTCGTCTGCCACGATTTGTCTAATCCTTGATTCGAAAGAAGCTACAGGAACACCCGCTCTGAAGTACAGGATGCCGCCGATAGACCCCCAGCTCGAATTTGATTATTTTGTACGGGCATTCGGGCGTTGTCCTTCGGGGGATTTGCTTCGTAATGGATCTAATAAGCTACTTATATTCAATCATTTAAATACTGAATTGAGGTGATTCGTGCACGGCAATACTAAAGAAGTCAGCAAGACTCAGGCGCCTTCGAAATGGGGAGATGCAAACTCTCAATATTTGGATGACGAGCTTCATCTGGTGAAGCGCGCGCAGTCAGGCGACAAGAACGCTTTCGCCAGTTTGATCCAGCCTTATATCCGCAAGGCCTATCACGTTGCGTTGAAAATCACGCGCAATCGAGAAGACGCGGAAGACGCATCGCAACAGAGCCTGCTCAATGCTTACGCCCACATTCATCAATTCCGTGGACAGTCTCGGTTCTCGAGCTGGCTCATGCGCATCGCCATGAACGAAGCGCTGATAAAAGTGCGCAAGCGCCGATCTGAGGATCACTACCTGACCTACGACAATAGCAACGGCGATGAGCCGAGTCCGGTGCAGATGTTGAGTGCGGGCGACGCCTACCATCCCGAGAAGCTCTACTCAAAAGCAGAAGATCATCGTGCTCTCCGCGAAGCAATCAATGGGCTGGGAAGCGGTTCGCGGCTTGTAGTGTGGCTCTTGGGCATGCAGGAGTGGCAAGCAAAAGAGGCTGCCTCGGTTTTGAAACTGTCTCAATCCGCAGTGAAGACCAGGTTTTCGCGCGCGCGACAACAACTGCGGGAATGCCTGGCGGAGCGGATGTAAACGATATTCGTTGATTCAATTTCGGAGGACAAAATTTATGTGCACTCCCGCAATCTCTGCTAAATCAAATTCGCGCCACCGTAACGCGTCGGAATACTCAGTATTTACCCGCGCCGGCAGTGAGTTTGAGTGTCTACGCGGGTTCCGATCCACTGACACCTTATTTGCAGAGCCGATTCAATCTTTCACTACCCGGGTGGTTGCAGATGACTGGTGCAGCGATGTTAGAAGAAGTCAGGCTGTGCGTTCTTCCCGGCACAACCTCCGCGAAGGGGAAGCTAACCCTGCAATTCTCTGACACAAGATGAAGTCCAGCCAGCAGTTCTCCACGCACGCTTTCCCGTTGATGGCGCGGTCCGCGGCGTGCCGCTGGATTTTGTTCATCTTATGCGCGATACGCAGCCAATTAAATCCCATGCCTGCAAAGTTTTTCGCGAGCCCTTCGGCACTTGACTGTGCGCCGATTACGGAATTAAATGCCAAGTGATGAAGCACCCAGCTAGCAAACTTTTGGATGCATGGGCCCGTTGATGTTTTTCAAATCCAGGACGGTCGGAGACCAACATGAAAACACTTCGTATTTTGATCGCAGATGACCACGATCTAATGCGACGTGGAGTGAAGGCCCTGCTTCAATCTCACGCCGGTTGGGAAATAGTCGGCGAAGCGCATACCGGCCGCGAAGCCGTGTCAAAAGCAGAAGAGTTGAAGCCGGACGTTGTGATTCTCGACATCAGCATGCCGGATCTCAACGGCGTCGACGCTGCCAAGAGAATCCGAAAAGCTTCGCCGGATACTGAGGTTCTTATCCTGTCCGTGCATTATTCGGACCAGCTCATTCGGGACATCCTGGAAGCCGGTGTCCGCGGCTACATCGTGAAGTCCGATTCGGATCGCGATCTGGTAATCGCCGTGGAAACTCTCGCGAATCACAAGCCCTTTTTCACGCCGCGCGCGACCGAAGTGATGCTTACAAATTTTAACGAGGGAAAGACGAAAGCCGATCTCCCCGAGACTATGCGCGACCGTCTTACCTCTCGCGAGCGGGAAATTGTCCAACTCTTGGCCGAAGGCAAAAGCAGCAAGGAAGTTGCCTCTTCTTTGAACATCAGCGTGAAAACTGCTGAGACTCATCGAGCCAATATCATGCGCAAACTTCAATTGCATACCGTCAGCGAATTGGTTCGCTACGCCGTCAGAAATCAAATTATCGAGCCTTAGCACTTCCGAATTTGGGTTCGCCGGTCGTTTTTCGGGCTGCGGCAGCAGAAAATCCGCGCGATCATCGAGATTTCCCGGCTTTCCGCTCTTCTACAGGAAATTCCCTAGATGTCTAACGAATTGTCTGTATTGATGGAACTCCTTAACTGGCCGACAATTAGTTCGCTAAATTACTGTGGATTCTGTGTTTACAAGCCACCACTGAGGAAAGGAATCCTGATATGAAGGTACCCGCCATCAACGAAAAAATTGCAGAGGTTGTCCATTCGGAGGCTAGGGAATTTTACAAACCTGACGCTACAGTGTTAGTTGTAACCAACGACACAGAAATCCGCAGAGATATGTCCGAGCTTCTCGAATCGTTTCCGGTGAAGACTTTATGGGTTCGAGGCATGGAAGAAGTAAAGAAGACTTTATCTCGAGAGAAGGTCAGCCTTTGTCTGTGTGGTTTCTGGCTTCTGGATGGTACTTACCGCGACGTCGTGAGGTTTTTGCGATTGCAACGCGCGGAAATTCCCGCGGTCATCGTCTGCGCTCCTTCCTGTCCGAACGACTACAGAGATTATCTGGCAGCATTGAATATCAGCGCATTCGATTTTATTTGCCATCCATACAGAATGTCGGACATGGAAAAAATCCTGCACTCTGCCGCGGGTGTTCCGTTAAGGCCCCCCTCGCCTGTCCCTCCCCTGGTGGCGCCGGGAGCTGCTGGATTACGAAAAGCTAGTTGATCTGGCGCTCATCGGTTTGCCGGTGCTTGGTCTGAAAAATTTGCTTATCTCGTATTCTCATTCCCGCGTTCACATCTTGCGTTGTATTCTAGTGCGTTAGCATCGCATCCCTGAGTCGCTCTTTCATCAGCTCTCTAGGTAAACAATGGCCAGCGTCCCCCACACCCAAACGATCGTCGCTGAAGTCCACGAGCCGATTCGTGCGGAGCTTTTCAGCGTAGAACGTTTGGAGCAGCATGCGGAAAGCCTGGCCGCTGCTCAAACTGTCACCACGGACTCCGATAGCGGCCGCCCGCTGATCCCGCGCGTGGCGGAGAACGGCCGTGTGTTGCTCGAATATTACCGCGCCACCGCCAAAGCAGTTCAGCAGGAACTCACCATCACCCCCGCGGCGGAATGGCTGGTTGACAACTTCTACATCGTGGAAGAGCAACTCCGCGAAATTCGTGACGACCTCCCGGTCGGCTTTTATAAAAAATTGCCGAAGTTAGCCTCTGGGCACTTGGAAGGTTATCCGCGTGTCTTCGGTGTGGCCTGGGCTTATGTGGCGCATACCGATAGCCGCTTCGATCCGGAAGTGTTGCGCGCCTTCGTCACCGCCTATCAACGCGTGCAACCCCTCACCATTGGTGAATTATGGGCCGTTGCCATCACCCTCCGTATCGTGCTCGTAGAAAATTTGCGCAGGATCGCGGAACGTCTGGTTTTGAGTCGCCGCGCCCGCGAAGAAGCCGATTTGCTTGCTGACAGTCTGCTAGGAACGGGCGGCCAAGCCACCATCTCTCCTGCCACTGTTTTGCGAGGTTTTGAAAAGAAGCCTCTCGAAAGGGCTTTCGCCGTTCAACTCGTGCAGCGATTGCGCGACTTGGATCCGAAAGTGGGCCCTATCCTCGTCTGGCTCGACGAGCGTCTCGCCGCGCAAGGCACCACCGCAGACGAAATTGTTCGTGCCGAGCACCAACAGCAAGCCGCGATGACGGTTACTGTCCGCAACATCATCACCAGCATGCGGCTGACCTCTGAATTCGATTGGCAGTTTTTTTTCGAAAGCGTCAGCCTGGTGGACCAGGTTTTGCGGGCCGGAAGCAATTTTGCAGAAATGGATTTCACCACCCGCGATTATTATCGTCACGCCATCGAAGACCTTTCGCGTGGATCGAAATACTCCGAAATTGAAGTTGCGGAGCGCGCCGTACACCACGCCAAGCGTGGTCGAGCGGAGAAAATCGATGGCCAGCCTGCCGACGACCGTCGCTCTGACCCCGGCCACTATCTGATATCGCGGGGACGCTGGGAATTTGAACGCGAGCTCGACTTCCATGTTCCGTGGCGGCGCGGCCTTCTCCGCCTTTACGTGCGGGCTGCAGTTCCCGGTTATTTGGGGACCATCGCACTACTGACCGCCATCATTTTGACTTTCCCGCTTCATCACGCTCACCGTCTCGGTTTACATACCGGCTATCTAGTGTTGTTGGGCTTGCTTGCATCCATTCCCGCATCGGATTTGGCCATCGCACTCGTCAATCGCACAGTAACCGATTTGCTTGGACCGCGTACCCTGGCCCGTCTGGAATTCAAAGAAGGTGTCCCCACCGAGCTGCGCACTGTCGTGGCTGTTCCGACTCTGCTCACTTCAGGGCAGGGAATCAAAGAGCAAGTCGAACACCTGGAAGTCCATTACCTGGCGAATCCCGATGGTGACTTGCGCTTCGCTTTACTTTCCGACTGGGTTGACGCTCCCACCGAAAGCCTGCAGGGTGACGATCAACTGTTAGCTGTCGCGGTTGATGCCATCGCAAGTTTAAACGCCAGTCATGGTCCGCCGCCCGGCGGAGGTGATCGCTTTTTCTTGTTCCACCGTAAACGTGTGTGGAATGAGTCGGAGCAAAAATGGATGGGATGGGAGCGCAAGCGCGGAAAACTCCACGAATTCAACCAGCTTCTTCGCGGCTCAACGAACACCACTTTCATGCCGCTCGGGGCGCGCCCGCCGGAAATGATTCCGCGTGTGCGTTACGTAATTACGCTGGACGCGGACACCCGCCTGCCTCGCGGCACCGCAGGACGCCTAGTAGGAACCATGGCCCATCCGCTCAATCGTCCGAAATTCGACCCTGAAGTGGGCCGCGTTGTGGATGGTTACGCGATCGTTCAACCCAGAATCACTCCTTCGCTCACTACCGATCGCGAAGGTTCGCTCTTCCAGAAAATCTTTGCCGGTCCCAGCGGCATCGATCCTTACGCCTCGGCCGTGTCAGACGTATACCAGGATCTCTTTCGCGAAGGCTCCTACACCGGCAAAGGAATTTACGATCTCGATGCGTTTGAGACTTCACTGGCAGGCAAAGTAAAAGAGAACACCCTGCTCAGCCACGATCTCTTTGAAGGCATCTTCGCTCGCACTGCTTTGGCTAGTGACATTGAGCTGTTCGATGAATTTCCTTCGCACTATGAAGCCGCCGCCCTCCGCCAGAGTCGCTGGGCGCGCGGAGACTGGCAGCTTCTTCCCTGGATTTTCGGACACGACGGTTTATCCAAAGAAGAAAGCCAGAAGGTAAAGATTCCGGCGATCAGCCGCTGGAAGATGCTCGACAATTTGCGCCGCACTCTTTCCGCGCCTTGCATGTTCCTTACGTTGGTCGTTGGTTGGTTAGTCCCCGGAATATCTCCATGGATGTGGACCCGCTTCATCCTCGCGACGCTAGCAATTCCTTCGTTGATCCCTTTCCTCACCGGCCTGAGTCCGCGCATCGGCGGAATTTCGAAACGCAGCCACATTCGCGGGGTGCTTTCGGATCTGACGTTGGGATTGGAACAAATCGCCTTGACCGTGATCTTGCTCGCCTACCAGGCATGGTTGATGTCTGACGCGATCCTGCGCACGCTGGCCCGCATTCTCGTAACGCGAAAAAATTTGCTGCAATGGATTACCGCGGCGCAGGCCAAGTCCGCAGTCGATCTGGATATTTTCGGCGTCTACAAAAGAATGATCTCCAGTGTCGTCCTGGCTTTGGCGGCGCTGCTCGCCGTTATATTCGTCAGGCACAACGCGTTGCCTGCCGCGATCCCTTTTGTTGCTTTGTGGGTTGCGGCGCCCGCTGTCGCTCGCTGGATCAGCCTTCCTCCCAGCCTCCCGGAAATAGAAACGCTGACGTCCAAAGACGCGAAGACTCTGCGATTGACTTCGCGTTCCACCTGGCGATTCTTCGAAGAATTTGTCACTCCCGAGGAAAATTTCCTTCCTCCGGATAATTTTCAGGAAGATCCCAAGCCAGTGGTGGCCCATCGGACTTCGCCCACGAACATCGGGCTCTATTTACTTACAACGCTTGCTGCGCGCGATTTTGGCTGGATTGGAACCACGGGCGTGGTCGAACGGCTCGCAGCCACCTTTCAGACCATGAATAAGTTGGAACAGTTTCGCGGTCATTTTTATAACTGGTACGACACGCGAGACCTCCATCCTCTCGATCCAAAATACGTATCCTCCGTGGATAGTGGAAATATCGCCGGTCATCTGTTGGCGTTGGGCAATGGCTGCAGGGAATTGATTCAAAAATCGTCTGTTGAAACATCGTTGTTGGCTGGAATCGAAGATACACTTCTATTGTTACGTGAAGCCCTTGCTCGCGTCACGGACACTCGGCGCACCCACACCGTCACGCGCAAACAACTCGCCAACGCGATAGACGCCGCTGCCACCTCATGCGTGTTGCCTCCCACCGACACTGCAGACTGGGCCGTCCGCTTCGTTGAATTGAAAGATCGCGTTCAGACCGTCGCAGACATTGCGCAAACGCTCGATCAAGAGCTTGGGAATGCTGCTAATTCTGAATTGCGATACTACGCAGAGAGCGCCCGAGCCTGCGTGGAATCGAACTTTCAAGACGCAAGAATCCTAATTCCCTGGCTGCGACTGGATTCGGAAGTCGTCATGCAGATGGCTGAACGTCCCGCGGCCCAGGCTCGCGAATGGGTTGCCATTGAGCCTTTCTTCCGCAGCGTTCCCACCTTGGCGGATGCCCCCGAGCGATTTGAAGCCGCCATTCGTGAGCTCTCTACGCTGGGCGCAAGTTTAGTGCACCAGCCTCTGGAAAATCGCGAGCTGCTTGCGCGGATCCAAGAGCTGATACAAGCGATGAAAGATTCGATCGCGGAGGCCGCTGCGCTAATTCACCGCCTCACTGCCATCGCACAAACAGCCGGCAAATTATTTGAAGCCATGGATTTCACTTTCCTGTTCGATCATTCGCGCAAACTTTTTTCCATTGGGTATCGAGGCACCGACGGGAGCCTGGATCCAAATTGCTACGACTTGCTGGCTTCTGAAGCACGGCTCACCAGTTTCATCGCTATTGCTAAAGGAGACGTTCCGTCTTCTCATTGGTTCCGGCTCGGTCGCGCACTCACTCCCGTCGGACGCGGCTCGGCATTGATTTCCTGGTCGGGCTCGATGTTTGAATATCTCATGCCTGCGCTGGTGCTGCGCTCTCCATCCGGCAGCTTGCTCAGCCAAACCTATGAGCAAGTAGTTGCGCGGCAAATCGAATACGGCGAAGAGCGCGGCGTGCCCTGGGGAATCTCCGAGTCTGCTTACAACGCCCGTGATATGGATTTCACCTATCAATATTCCAGTTTTGGCGTCCCCGGCCTCGGCCTGAAACGCGGCCTCAGCGAGGACTTGGTAATCGCACCGTACGCCACCGCCCTTGCCGCCATGATCGAGCCTTCCGCTGCGGTTCATAATTTTGAGCGGCTGGCCCAGGCTGGCGGCAAAGGATTTTATGGTTTTTATGAAGCGCTCGATTACACGGGGTCGCGATTGCCCGAGGGGAAAAATGTTGCCGTAGTTCGCGCGTACATGGCGCACCACCAGGGCATGACATTGTTGTCCGCTGCAAACGTGCTGCATGACGGTGTAATGCAAACGCGTTTCCACACTGAACCGATCGTGCGAGCCACCGAATTGCTATTGCAGGAACGCACGCCTCGAGACGTCCTGGTTGCGCGTCCACGTGCGGAGGAAGTTTCGGCCTCGGCTAAAGTGCGTGAGCTTGTTCCGCCGGTGGTCCGCCGCTTCACCACGCCCTACGACGCCACCCCACGCACGCAATTGCTTTCCAATGGACGTTACGGCGTCATGCTCACCGCAGCAGGCTCCGGCTATAGCCGCTGGCGCGACATTGCCGTCACTCGCTGGCGCGAAGACACGACGCGCGATTGTTGGGGCAGTTTTATTTTTCTGCGTGATGAGCAGACCGGGAATGTGTGGTCGGCAGGCCACCAGCCTACCGGTATCGAGCCTGATTCCTATGAAGCAATTTTTTATGAAGATCACGCCGAAATCATTCGGCGCGATCGCTCCCTAACCACCACTCTTGAAGTGGTTGTGTCGTCGGAAGACGACGCGGAAGTCCGCCGCGTAACCATTACGAATTTGGGAGTGCGCGCGCGGGATGTGCAGGTCACCTCTTACGCGGAAGTGTGTCTTGCCTCGCAAGCTTCCGATGTCGCGGCGCCCGCTTTCTCCAACCTTTTCGTGGAGACTGAATTTGTTGCCGACCTTGGCGCCGTCGTCGCTACACGCCGCAAGCGCTCCCCGGAAGAAACTTCCGTGTGGGCCGCGCAGGTTTTGGTGGTGGACGGCGAAACAGTCGGCGATCTGCAGTTTGAGACAGACCGCGCAAAATTTGTAGGGCGCGCCCGCAACTTACGCAATGCCGTTTCGATCCTCGATGGCCGCCCGCTTTCCAACTCAGTCGGCTCTGTGCTCGACCCAATCATCAGCTTGCGCCGTATGGTGCACATTCCACCCGGCACCACCGCTCATCTAATTTTTTCCACCATCGTGGCGCCCACGCGCGAAGAGCTTCTCGATTTGGCCGATAAATACCGCGATACGCGAACGTTTGAGCGCACCATCACTCTCGCCTGGACCCAAGCGCAGGTGCAACTGCATCACTTAAGCATCAGCGCCGAAGAAGCGCACCTTTTTCAAAGGTTGGCAAACGCAGTTCTCTACTCCGACTCTTCTCTGCGCCCTTCTTCGGACATCCTGAGTACCACTTCTCTCGATATCGGCACTCTGTGGGCCCAGGGAATTTCCGGGGACTTGCCCATCGTCCTCGCGCGCATAGACGACGCCGATGATGTGGACATCATCCGTCAGCTTTTGCGCGCCCATGAGTACTGGCGCATGAAGCAATTGTCCGCCGATGTCGTGATCATTAACGAGAAAGCCCCTTCCTACGTTCAGGAATTGCATACGTCATTGGAAGCGCTGGTACGCGGCAGCCAGCTCAGGCTTTCTCCCGACACCAGCGGAGTGAGCGGCAAAATTTTCCTTCTGCGCGGCGACTTGGTTTCGCAGCAAACTCGTACGCAGTTGCAAATGATCGCAAGAGCTGTACTGCTTAGCCGCCGCGGCACATTGGCGGAACAAATTACCCGATCGCAGTATAGAGAACCCGTCTCCCCTTATATTTCTCGTCAAACTCGTTTAAGCAAGCGCCAGGACGTGCAATTGCCCCAGCCAGCTCTCCAATTCTTCAATGGCATTGGCGGTTTCGCCGAGAATGGCCGCGAATATGTGACCGTGTTGAACGAAGGCCTGCGCACTCCGGAGCCTTGGGTCAATGTGATTGCAAACCCATCGTTCGGCTTTTTGGTTTCCGAATCGGGCTCGGGATTCACCTGGTCCCTCAACAGCCATGAAAACCAACTTACGCCTTGGTCCAACGATCATGTGTTCGATACAGCCGGCGAAGCACTCTACATCCGTGACGAAGCCACCGGCGAAGTCTGGAGTCCCACCGCGCTGCCCATTCGCGACGAAGCCGCCAGCTATTTGTGCCGCCACGGCCAGGGTTACACTCGCTTTCAACACGGCTCTCACGGCATTCAACTCGACTTGATTCAATTCGTGCCGGTAGAAGACCCCATAAAAATTTCTCGCCTCGCAATTCAGAATGATTCAGGACGTCTGCGGCGCCTCTCAGTCACTGCCTATGCCGAATGGGTCTTGGGAAGCTCACGTCCCTCTGCAGCTCCCTACATCATCACCGAAATGGATTCAGCATCCGGCGCGCTCTTCGCACGTAGCGCATGGAACGGAGATTTCGGAGGTCGCATCGCTTTTGCTGATCTGGCCGGACGCCAATCCTCCTTCACCGCCGATCGCACGGAATTCTTCGGACGTAATGGTGGCCCCGAACGTCCTGCGGCGCTGGAAACGAGCCGCCCTCTCGGCCGCAAAACAGGCGCAGCCCTGGATCCCTGCGCCGCCCTGCAAACAGTCATCGAGTTGCGCCCCGGGGCTCGGGTGGAAATAATTTTTTTCCTCGGCCAGACCGAATCCAAAGAAAAAGCGCGCGACCTTCTGGATCGTTATCGCGCCGCAGACCTTAACCAGGTTTTCCGGGACGTCCTTCACCAGTGGGACGACACGCTCAGCGCAGTGCAAGTAAACACTCCCGACCAAAGCATGGACGTAATTTTGAATCGCTGGCTGCTCTATCAAACTCTCTCCAGCCGCGTTTGGGCGCGAGCCGCTTTCTATCAGCTGAGCGGCGCTTACGGTTTCCGCGATCAACTGCAAGACGTGATGGCCCTAACCGTCTCTAAAAGATCGGTTACTCGCGAGCAGGTGCTGCGCGCCGCCGCTCATCAGTTCCCCGAGGGTGACGTTCAGCATTGGTGGCATCCGCCTTCCGGTCGCGGCATCCGCACCAGAATGTCAGACGATCTTCTCTGGCTGCCTTACGCCGTGATTCATTTCATCGAAGCTACCGGCGACATGACCGTCCTCGAAGAGCAAGTCCCCTTCGTGGAAGGCGATCTCCTGGCCGAAGGTCAAAACGAATCTTACTTCCAGCCCCGCATCTCGCAGAATCGTGCCACGATTTTCGAACACTGCGCACGCGCTTTAGATCGCAGCCTCTCCGTTGGCGTCCACGGTCTTCCGCTGATGGGTACCGGCGACTGGAACGATGGCATGAATCGTGTCGGCTACTTGGGAAAGGGAGAAAGCATCTGGCTAGGCTGGTTTTTGCACACCGTTCTCTGGGAGTTTGCGAAAGTCGCCGATGCTCGCGGAGAACGCGAACGCGCAGAAAGGTGGCGCGTGCATGTCAGTCTGTTGAAAGCTGCGCTCGAACGCGAAGGTTGGGACGGAGAATGGTATCGCCGCGCTTACTTTGACGACGGCGCCCCACTTGGATCAGCGCAGAACGAAGAATGCCGCATCGACTCCATCGCTCAATCCTGGGGCATCATAAGCGGCGCAGCCGAACCCGGCCGTGGAGCGCGCGCTATGGCTGCCGTCGATCACCAACTCATTCGTTCTGCCGACGGCCTAATCCTGCTCTTAACTCCGCCATTCGATAAGACGATTCACGACCCCGGCTACATAAAAGGCTATGTCCCCGGCATCCGCGAAAACGGTGGCCAATACACGCACGCCTCCACTTGGACCGCTATCGCCTTCGCCGAACTTGGCAACGGTGACAAGGCCACCGAACTCTTCCGCTTCATGAATCCGATCAATCGGTCCAACTCGCGAGCCAACGTGCAGCGTTATAAAGTGGAACCCTACGTCGTGGCGGGTGATATTTACGCGGAGCCTCCGCACGTCGGACGCGGCGGTTGGACTTGGTACACAGGATCGGCAGGCTGGCTGTATCGTACAGGGTTGGAATGGATACTCGGTTTCCGCGTGCGAGGTATGATCCTGAATATTGACCCGTGTATTCCACGCAATTGGTCCGGCTACTCCATCGATTTCCGCTACCACTCCGCGTTATATAAAATCAAAGTGGAAAACCCCTCAAACGTCTCGCGCGGCGTGGCCCTTACCGAAATGGACGGCAAACTTCTCCCCGGCGCTCCAACCATTCCCCTCGCGGATGACGGAGCCGTTCACACAATCCGTATTGTGCTGGGCTAACGATAAAGATCGACGAGGGGTTTCGCGCTCTGAGAAAGTTAGAAGGGCGCAAACGAACTAGGCTTCTTTTCTGCCGGCTACCAATAGAAGGATCCCGCCCACCAGTGCGAGGCCTCCGAGTATAGGAGGCAAAGGAACCGTCTTATGCTCGGTAGTGCTGGCCTGGAGAGGGCCAATATCCACGATCTTCTTGTGGGTCGTGTATGTGATTCCCTGGAACACAAAAATAAGAATTCCAAGGACGATCAAGATAATCCCAACCAACGGCAAAGTTTTCATTTTTGTCCTGGAGTGCCTCCGACCTAGCCACCACCCGTGGCAACATTATACAGCTAACGCAGTGTCTAGGCTCGCCGGGCTAGTCCACCAATCAGAGAGACCAGGAACAGCACTAGGAAAATAAAGAACAGAATCCGCGCGATGCCCGCTGCCGCCGCTGCTATCCCGAGAAATCCGAAAACCGCTGCGATCAAAGCCACCACGAAAAATGCTAGTGCCCAACGCAACATACCGCCTCCTGGTAAATCTGAAGTAGCGCCTGGAAGGGCTGCTCGACCTACACTTCTACGCTCGCTGGGCCGCAATCACCATACATGCATCAGCGTAATAGCGGCCCTCGTTTGCTGTAAGCCTCAGGCCCCGGCTAAAGAATGAATTGGGAGATCAGGTAGAAGGCAAGTGGAAGCAGCTTAATGGACAAGTGAAGGAGAAGTGGGCAAGGTGACCGACGACGACCTTGACGTCATCGACGGCCGCCGCCAACAGCTCGTAGGAAACATACAAGAACGATACGGCATGGCCAGGGAAGAGGCCGAGCGCCAGGCACACGAGTTTATAAAATCCACGAAAACATTGCCTGACGACACGAACACCTTTGAAGCCGAGCGCGCACGACGTGTCGGAGGCGGGTCCTGCTTCGACAGGACGGGGCGAAATGCTCTAACAGGCATTTCGCCCTCTCTTTTGTCTCTGCGCTACCGGAAGTCCCCCTACAGTGACTTCCCTCGCTTAATACAATTCCTAGCCGATAGAACGAGTTGCTGAACCAAGGTAGGTTAGAGTCAAGCTCGATGCTTTGTAGTCTCAAACTCGGCAATTCTTCAGATCTCTCCCCTGAAGGGGCCACTCATAGTCTCCCCCTGAAATTGAGGGTGGCCCCTCTCCTCCCTTCCGCTTCCGACCGATAACTACAGAGAATCCCTACAAACGCTACAGGATCCCGGGGATAGAGGGCTTTGTTTGCCTTTGCCATACTTTGAAGTTGCCAAGCCCTAAGACGTGAAATTGAGGGAGTGACGATGTCCATTTACGAACGCTGTACCGATCCAAACCCCAGCCGCGACCCTGTCCGCGAACCCGGCAGAACACCCGGCGATAAGGTTCCTGAAGTTATCGACCCGCCGGATCCACGGCGTCACGATCAGCCGGGGCCGGATAGCCCGCATCGGCCCGAAGATATTCCAGCACAAGAAGTTCGCTAACCCCTGCGTTAGCCGGGCACCCCATAGTCGCGTGCTCCAACAATCGATCAATACACTCAAAGGAGATTATTATGTCCGAACAGAAATTGTCACAAATGAAAGTAGCCATCCTGGCCGGCGACGATTTTGAACAAGCCGAATTGGAAAAGCCGCGCAAGGCTCTCGAAGACGCCGGAGCCAAGACCGTTGTCATTGCTCCCAAGTCCGGAAAAATCCAGGGATTCAATCATGACGAGAAAGGCGACAAAGTGGCTGTCGATATGACCCTGGACAAAGCCAACCCTGAAGAATTCGACGCCCTTCTTCTTCCCGGAGGAGCGCTAAATGCGGACTTCCTGCGCGCCGAAAAGAAAGCCCAGGAATTCGTACGAAGCATCGACCAAGCCAAAAAACCGATTGCCGTAATCTGCCACGCGCCCTGGCTTCTGGTTTCGGCCGGCCTCGTGAAGGGCCGCACCCTGACTAGCTACTACACAATCCAGGACGACATCCGCAACGCCGGCGGCAATTGGAAAGACGAAGAAGTCATACGCGACCGAAACTGGGTCTCCAGTCGCCAGCCTACTGACATCCCCGCCTTCAATCGCGAGATGATCTCTCTATTCTCAGAAGGCAAGGCCAAGAGCGCTCGAGCCTAACCCAATCGGAATTCGGCCGGCGAGGTTCCATCTGACTCACCGGATGGAACTAGCATTCGTCGGCCGGGTTTTCTTCAAGCTTCACTTTTGTCTAAAATCGAACTGTGGACCCTACATTCCGCAGCCGGAGGGGCCTTTCGCGTCGAGAGCTGCTCCGCCAGCTCGTAAGCACGGCGGCTTGCGTCCCGGTTCTGGCCAACGGGCGCTCGCTTGCAGATCAGACCCCAGTCCAAAAGCCCGCTCCAGACACTGCAATTCAATTAAGCCCTCTTCCGCCTGCAACCTATCTCTCTCCGGGAGATGACACTTTCCTGGAACAGTTGGAAAACGCCATCTTCCAATTCTTCTGGGAACAATGCAACCCGAAGACCGGGATCGTCAAAGATAGATGTAACGTTCGCGGCTCGGACACCAGCATCTTAGGCAGCATCGCTGCTACCGGCTTTGGCCTAACCGCTCTTTGCATCGGCGAAAAGCGCGGATATGTTTCTTATTCGCAGGCCCGCGATCGCGCGCTCGCCACCTTGCGTTTCCTTTGGAAGAAAATGCCCCAGGAGCGCGGCTTTTATTATCACTGGGCCAACATCGCCACCGGCGAAAGATTGTGGCAGTCCGAAGTTTCCTCCGTGGACACTTCCATTCTTCTTTGCGGCATCCTTATGTGCCGGCAGTATTTCGAACATTCCGAAATTAGCCAGTTAGCCCACGAAATCTTTAACCGTGTCGATTGGAACTGGCTCTCCGAAGACACTCGCGTCCTTCCGCACGGTTGGACTCCAGAAGGTGGGTTTTTGCAATATCGCTGGGACAGCTACAGCGAAATGATGATGATGTACCTGCTGGGCCTGGGCTCTTCCTCCCATGTCCTTCCGCCGCAAGCTTGGGACGCGTGGAAGCGAACCGTCTTTGAATTCGACGGCATCCGCTACATCGGCTCGTACGCTCCGCTATTCATTCATCAATACTCGCAGGCCTGGTTTGATTTCCGCGGCAAGCGCGACAAATACGTCGATTATTTTCAGAACTCGATTCTTGCCACCGACGTTCACCGCCGTTTTTGCTTGAGCTTGTCCAAAAAGTTTCCGGATTACAGCGAAAATCTGTGGGGCATCACCGCGTCAGATTCCGAACACGGCTACGAAGTTTGGGGCGGTCCTCCGGCAACCGGGCCCATCGATGGGACGGTAGTGCCCTGCGCCTCGGCAGGCTCGCTCCCGTTCTTGCCGGGACCGGTGATGCGCGTCCTCCGCACCATTCAATACCGCTACGGCGCGGGTACCTGGAGCCGCTACGGCTTCGTGGACGCGTTCAACCCGCTCACGAACTGGTATGACAGCGACATCGTGGGAATCGACGCAGGAATTAGCATGGTTATGGCGGAAAACGCGCGCACTGCTTTTGTGTGGGATACTTTTATGAAAAATCCGGAAGCCCAACGAGGTATGGAACGCGCTGGATTCAAATCCTACAAACCTGCATCGCCTCAGGAATTAGTGGAGATGCATAACCATGCTAGCCGATGATGAGCACCGGTCTCCAAGAGCACAGACGGGCCGTTAGCGATAGTTGGCTGCCTGTAGTTCAAACATCTCTGCATACTGGCCGCCGCTCTTCATCAGTTGATCGTGTTTACCTTCTTCTGCAATTTCGCCGTCGGCTAGCACCAGAACGCGATCAGCCATCCGAACTGTAGAAAATCGGTGAGAAATTAGCAGAGACATTTTGCCTTTTGTCAGCTCTGCAAATCGTTGGAACACTTCATGTTCCGAACGTGCATCCAGCGCCGCCGTCGGCTCGTCCAGAATCAAAAGTTGCGCATCCCGCAGGTACGCGCGGGCCAAAGCGATTTTCTGCCACTCCCCACCGGAAAGATCTACGCCGCCCTCAAATCGGCAGCCCAGTACCTGATCAAATCCGTTAGGCAGCCTGCGTATCGTGTGTTCCGCCAAACTCTTATTCGCTGCCGCGCGTATGCGAAATTGATTATCTAAATCTTCAATTCTGCCTACTGCGATATTTTCTGCCGCAGTCATCTCATAACGCATGAAGTCCTGGAAAATCACGCCAATTTCCTTCCAAAGGCTTTCCAGGTCATAATCGCGCAGGTCTTTTCCATCCAGCAAAATCTGGCCTTCCGTCGGATCGTACAAACGTGTGAGCAGCTTCACTAGCGTGGTCTTGCCCTGTCCGTTCTCTCCGACAATCGCAATCCGTTCGGTCGGCCCGAGTTTAAAATTGACGTTCTTCAGAACGATTCGCGAGCTTCCGGGATATTTAAAAGAAACATTCTTAAACTCAAATCCCGTGCGAATCGGCTTGGGAGCTGGCATCGCAGATGCCTTCGAAGAAATCTTCGGCTTCACTGCAAAAAATTCCAATAGGTCGGTCATGAACAGCGCTTGGTTCGTAATACCTGAAAAGCTTGTGAACACTGCCTGAATATTCGCGCTGGCAGCAGCGATTGCCCCGGAAAGATAAACCATCACGCCCACGCTTATGGTGCCAATCACCGCTCCATATATAACGTAGGCATAGCTCCCGTAGTATCCAACCAGCCCCAGCAGCGCCAAGAGAGATCCAAAAGTCAGCCTGCGCTTCGACAAATCCTTCGTCTGGTGATACAGCTCGTCAGCCAGCTCCGAATAACGCCCCATAAGAAACGGCGCCAATCCAAATAGTTTTAATTCCTTCGCGCTTTCTTTGGCCCCGCCCAACACGCGCAAATAATCCAGCTCGCGCCGCCCGGCGGTCTGTCTATAACTCAGCGAATAATTCATGAAACCAAAATGAGTTTCGCCCAGAAACGCGGGTACCACGCAGATGATCAATCCGAGCAGGAGTAATTTCGAGAAAATAAAAATGGCCGCTGCCAAGCTCACTGTGGTGATCACTTCCTGGATCAACCTTCCGCCTACTTGCAGCATTTGAACGCGGTCTACGCCTTGCGCTCGTGCGCGTTCCAGCTTGTCGTAGAAAACCGGATCCTCATACGACATCAAATCCAGCTTCGCCGCGTGCGTCATCAACTTCAGACTGATGTGTCTCGTGAAACGATCCGCCAAGGTCGTGTCGCAGAACTCGATGATGCGCGCCATAAATGTAGCCACACCGGCGAGAACAAATTCGAGCAGCACCATCCACCAGAACATATGCGAGAGCGGCACATGCCTCATCTGATGGTTGGTAACCGAATCGACGATAAATCTCGTCACTGCCAAAATCGAAAGCGGAATCAGCGCGGCGGCCACACGGAAACTCAGGTTCGAAACAACAATCCCCGGCGCCGCATCCCACACAAATCGCAACACGGGCGGAATGTTCTTCAGCGCCCCGATTCGCTCGCTCCAGTTAGGCAGCGGCGCCACTTTTATCGTTGTGCTTGCTGCTGCCATCTCTGCGCTTCTCCAAAATCAAAACATCCAGCTTGTCTTCTGACGCTTTCAACCTATCGCTCGCCTCTCCAGCAGACCATACAGCGCTGCATGAAATCCTCGCGAGCAACACACTTCATGTGCATTTCACATGCCAAGCTATTTTAGCTGTAAACCTTTATCCCACAGATGGTTACAGAACCAGACAGACTCGCTACCATCGATTTTTTGCTTTGTTTTAGAAGGTTCTACTCGACGAAAATTAAGGTCAAGTGTCACTCAGCAATGTTCCACTTTGGAGCTAAATTCTTTCAGCACGAACAATACGAAGATTACCCTATCCACCAATCCACCTTTATAACGTACCCTGAGATGTGAACACTTCACCCAGCGAACTACGCAGCGATTGGCGGATCTTCGTCGATCCCAAACTAGCAAAGGTCAAGCAGTCCACTCACCAAGCCAAGTTGGTAGCCAGACGCGCCATCTGGCGTTCTCAAGATGGTTGGCGTCGACTCACTGCCGGCATGGAGCTTGACGATCTTTGGAGCCAGTTCAAATCCGAAGCAGAAGCCAGCGCGCGCCCGTTCAAACAAGAAGTAGATCGCCAGGCAGAAAAAAATAAGTCCTGGACACATCCTTTCAAAGTATTCGCAGCAATCTCTTCCAGCATTCTAAAAAAGCTTTCGCCGCCACGCCGCGTTTTCTTGCTTCTCACTATTATCCTCGCGGTTTTCTCCATCGTCGGACTTGAGTTTTTGTTTTTCACCAGAGAAGTAGAATTGCTCTTGGCCTTCATAGGTCTGTTGCTCCTGCTGGTGATGGTCCTTGGCGATCACATTTCCATGAAGCGCGACATTGAAATCGCGCGCGAAATCCAGCGCTGGCTCGTCCCGCGTGTCCCACCGGAAGTCGCTGGAGTGGACTTGGCCTTCGCCACTAGGCCGGCAAAGATGGTCGCCGGTGATTATTACGACGCATTCCGCCGCGCCGTCGACGGTCCTTTACTTGTCGCCGTTGCAGACGTCGCCGGCAAAAGCGTTCCAGCCGCGATGTTGATGGCCACTTTCCAAGCCAGTCTTCGCGCCCTAGCTGGCTCGCAAGGCTCGCTTTCCGATCTTGTCGCCGGATTGAACCGCCAGGCCTGCTCCAATAATATGAACGGGCGTCGCTTCACCACGGCTTTCCTGGCTGAACTAGATCCCGTTACCGGAACTCTGAATTACCTTTGCGCCGGCCACAATCCCCCGATGTTGAAGCACCAGGATGGCTCGATCGAACGCCTGAAGTCCGAAAGCATTCCTCTAGGCATCGAGATAAACGAAAAGTATGAGACCGGCCGCACCGTTCTTGAACGCGGCGATGTCCTGATCATCTATACGGACGGCGTTACCGAAGCCCGCGACGAAGACGGGAAAGAATTTGGAGAGTCCCGCTTGCTAGCACTGGCTGGTCAACCTCTCGAGGATCGCGCTGCTATGACGCTCTCCACTATCATGCGAAAGCTCGACGAGTTCGTCGGCGGAGCGCCCCAGCACGACGACATAACCTGTCTCGTCGTTCGACGTACCTGAGAGCATCCATGCTACGGCATGTCGGCGGACAATCTACGTCGTTCCGTGTATGGCTTCGATTGTTTGCCGACGCTACCGTGTATCATGACATTATGAATGTGGGCTGATTCAGTCAACCTAGAGTTCGAATTTGCGGTGAACATTCGCAGCAAACCTTGAAAATCAAAATGGAGGCTTTATGAAGAGGATGGGATGGCCGGAAACTATTTCGGCGTTTATAGTCGGCATCGGCGTGGGAGCGGCAATCGGGATCTTGTTCGCGCCACAATCGGGTGAAGATACTCGTGATTATCTTGTCGGGGCGGCCCAGGATACACTCGACGAAGCCGTAAGCACGGGCCAGAAGTGGGCCAACCGCGCCAAGAAGAATGTGGACGAAGCAACTGACTACGTGAAAGACGCAGCCGACGCTGGCCAAAAAGCGTACCGCGACGCCAAAAGCGCATCCGCGTAGATTCGCGCGTTACCTTGTTCCGGCGAAAGGGAGAACGGACATGAACCGTTCTCCCTTGTCTTAGCCCGCCTGCCTATAATCTGTTATCCGTTGCTCAAAGATTTGACGTCCAAGAATTGGGCCAGTAGAGTATCAGTGCAAATCAGCCTATCGATTGTGCTGGAATTACTCGGCATCGCACTTCCATAGAAGGAGAGTGAAATGAAAGAAGCGCCGCAATCTTCGACCGCGAAAACTTTGACGCGAAAAGAACTCATCGCTGCCCTAAATGAAGATCTAGCCCGCGAATACCAAGCCATTATTTCCTACGTAATCTATTCGCAAGTGCTGAAGGGCGCGGAGTATATGAACATCGCCGGCGAACTTGAGAAGCATGCCGGTGAAGAGCTCAGCCACGCGTTGATTATTTCTAACCAGATTGACTATCTGGGAGGCATGCCCACCACTCAGCCTAAGCCGATTCGCACATCCGAAAAAGCTCGGGACATGCTCAAATTCGATCTTGAGAACGAGACGGAAACCATTCGCAATTACCGCGATCGCGTGCGTCAGTGCGAAGCCCTTGGTGAATTCTCCATGGCCGAGCACATTCGCGAGATTCTGATGGACGAACAGGATCATCAGATCGCTCTCGCCACCGCTCTAGGTCAGGAAGTTCCGCACAACTCCTGAAATCGGCCCCAAGAAATAAGCAGCGCGAATAGTTTCCCAGGAGACTCAAATGACTGACGAACAAAAGCCATCCGGCGCAGAGGAATTGCTCACCAACGTTGCCACCACCATAGGCTCCGCCCTTGGTACCGTTGCCGCAAAGGTAAACGAATTCTCCAAGGTCGCGAGCGCGGAAGCCAAGCGCCAGCGGCCTCGCGCAAAGGCTAGAAAAAAATCGCGTCCGGCCAGCCGCTCAAAGCGAAAGGCCAAACCCGCAAAACGCGCCGCCAAATCCGCGGGTCGCAAGCGCCCCGCTCGTAAAAAATCCCGGCGTTAGCATAGTTGGCGTGCATGTGGCGGGGCAGCCGGCGCTAGTAGCCTGCCGTTTAGTCTGTCTTCCTAAACTAGCGCTGGTACGCCTACTCGAATCCTGCCGATCTGTTCAAGGTGCTACTTAAAAACTTCCCAAACTATAGGGTGAGTTCTGGATTGTTCCCTCGCCCAATTAAGTTCATTGTGTCGGCGCGCAACATTGCCATGTTCGCTCCGGTCAAAACCGCCGGGTTTTCGTTAACGTCTAAGGAGAAGACATGAAATCACGTTCGCTCGCAAGACTGCTCACTCTCGCCGCCGTCATATCTCTCGTCGGATGCTCTGGCGGAGCCACCAAATCACCTGACGTGACGGATAGCGTCCGCAAAGCGCTCGATCAAGCTAATCTTCATGATGTAAAAGTCAGACAGGATCGCGACAAAGGTGTCGTCACCTTGACCGGCCAAGTAGCCGCCGACGCCGATAAAGCCCAGGCCGAATCCATCACCAAGTCGATCGTCGGCTCTCAAGTTGTTGCAGACGAAATCGCCGTAGTCCCGCCTGGCCCGGGCTCCAGCGATGTCAAGACCGTCAACTCCGACCTCGACAAAGGCATCGAGAAAAACTTGGACGCTGCGCTGATTCAAAACAGGTTGAACAAAGATGTGAAGTATGACGTAAAAAATGGAGTCGTCACGCTAACCGGCGAGGTGAATTCGCAGGCCAAGCGCGCCCAAGTGGAAAAAGTAGCGGCAGGCGTCCCCAACGTCCAGCAAGTAGTGAACGAACTGCAAGTCAAAAATCAAAAGGCCAGCTCGACGCAGTAAAAACGGAAAGCAAGCCGCTTTCAAATGTTTTCGCGGAGTGATTGCCAACGCCTATTGCTGGTGGTACTCCTGCTTCCTATTGCAATACATTCGATAGCGACTTGTAAATTTCCAACCCGCCTTTGTAGTTGTAAATGATGTATCCCAGTCTTCTGAATTTGTTCATGAAGAAGTTCACGCGGGGCCTGGTGGTCCCAATCATTTCTGCCAGCGTGTCTTGCGTCACTCGCTGGAGGATCGACGGATTTTCGCTTCCCTTTTCATAATCGTTCAGCAGCAACAGTGCGCGCGCCAGTCTTTTTTCACTCGAATTGAATAAGTGGTCGATTAGATCCTGTTCGATGCGGTTGTTCCGCGACAGCAAATAATTGATGAATTGCGTACAGACGTGTGGCTCTTTCTCGATTAGGCGGATCATCTTCTTTCGCTCGATCACCATGATCTTGCTCGGCACCATCGTGATGGCCGATGTCTGATAAATGGCATGCCCCCCGATGCAGGCCTCCCCAAAGAAATCTCCTCGGCCCAGGAACCCTAGAACGCCGCTTCTCCCGCGCCGAGAAACCAGCACTAGCTTCACTACTCCCTCTTGGATGTAATGCACGTCCTTGCACTGCTCTCCTTGAGAAAAAATCGTCTTGCTTGGTACGTATTCCACAACTGTGCCCGCCAATACTTTCGGGAAAATAATCTTCGTTGGTTTGCCGGGCTTGCTTGCCATCATTTCTTCCTCAACTTATACTTTGCTTTGCAAAATCGAATCATTGCTATATCACCTCCCGAACAATCTTGTATGTTCGGTCAATTTTTGTCTGTCTAACATTGAACAGACAAAAATCTTGATTGCCCCTATCCTGTCCAAGTCTTTTGCGTTCTTTTATCCTGGTAGATCGCAGGGGACTTGGAACTTACATCATCGCGCGATGCCTAGTCTAGGGTTCGATATCTTCCGTACGCTCGACGACGGCCATCCTCTCTGGATTGCGGAAGTCGTAACTTTAAGCCAAAACAAACCTGCACGCTCTTGTTTTGAAGTCCCGCGGTAAATATTTCATCCGAGACGCTTCAACTAGAGAAATCGTCTTCAAATTCGTATGCCCCTGATTAATCCTCCTTGCGCTACTCCCGTTCGGCTTGCAGAACGAAGAATTTTCTAAGCAGAATACTGTAGGCGATGCTCAACTTCCTCATTCTAAAGGCCTATTTAAGCCCCGTAGCTGGCAAGCAAGATGCCCGTTTGAAGCCTGAACGAAAGAGAAGAAACAACTAGGGGGCCTTATGGAAAGCACTTTTGATATTTTCAAACGTCTGCGAAACGGAAAACCTCTATGGATCACTTCCGTGCCGGGTATTGAAGAAGCTCGCGTACGCGTGCACCGGTTGGGCGCTATTGCTCCCGGGGAATACTTGATTTACTCGCAGCTAAAAGGCGTGATCGTCGAATACGTGAACAACTAAAAAGAAAACTTCGGACTAATATGGATATTTGAGCCTTTGATCGAAAAGCTTCCTCTGTTGAAACTCGGCCCCAATTCTTCCGCCGTAACAGCCCAGTAATATTCTCCCGATATCCTGATAACCTATCCTTGAGGACAATATGTCGCGCAACAAGCTTGCGGACCCCAGCTTATTTTTGAACCGCCACTTTTCCTGGCTGCAATTCAACGAGCGCGTCCTGGAAGAAGCGCGTGACTCGAAGAATCCGCTACTTGAGCGCGTGAAATTCCTGGCCATCACCGCCAGCAATCTTGACGAATTCGTGGAAGTCCGTGTCGCTGGTCTTTTGCAGCAAGTGGAACACGGTATCCAGGACCCCGGCCCCGATGGCCGCAAACCGCGCGAAGTGCTCACCGAACTCGGCGTCCGAACGCACAAATTTGTAAAAGCTCAGTACGATTGCTGGCGCGAAGAGCTCGTTCCTTCTCTTCTTTCTGAGTCGATAAAGATCGTCACCATGCGCTCTCTGCGTCCCTCGGCCCGCGCCCATGTCGAAAACTTTTACTCCAAAACTGCCGAGCCGCTGCTCACGCCGGTAACCGTCGATCCCGCCCATCCATTTCCGCACGTAATTAATAAGGCGATTTGTCTAGCGTTTCTACTGTGTCGCAAAAAGCGTGGCTCGCAGCCCTATCTGGGAGTCGTCACCGTGCCGCGCGCTCTCCCGCGCTTGGTGCAGTTGCCCTCCTCCAACGGCTCCGTCGAATACGTTTTTCTTTCCGACGTAATTCACGCCTTCGCCGAACGCCTCTATCACGGATACGAAGTGCTTTCCGCAGCTGCCTTTCGCGTCACTCGTAACAGCAATCTTTATCTCGAAGCCGAGGAATCGCGGAGCATCATGGATTCGGTTGACGCCCAACTTCACCGCCGCAGAAAAGGTGAAGCCGTGCGTCTGGAAATCGAAGCCAGCGCGAATCAGGAAATTATCGACCGCCTGGTAGCCAATTTTCGTCTCGCACCCTGGCAAATTTTTTGTGTGGACGGCCCGCCCAATCTTTCGCGCATCGCCTATCTGTACGAAGCCATTCCTCGGCCCGACCTGAAATATCGCCCATTCATTCCCCGTGAGCTGGCGCTCAAGTCCGAGTCCGGCGCGCTCTTCGAGTTGATTCGGAAGCGCGACGTTTTGCTGCACCATCCGTACGACTCCTATTCGTCCGTGGTTCGCTTCATTGAAAGCGCTGCAACAGATCCCGACGTTCTCTCCATTAAACAAACGCTTTATCGCACCAGTGAAAATTCTCCCATCGTTCGTGCTTTGATCGAAGCCGCCTCCAAAAAGGAAGTCGCTGTCGTCGTGGAGCTCAAAGCTCGTTTCGACGAAGCTTCCAACATCCGCTGGGCGCGCAATCTGCAGGAAGCCGGTGTGCAGGTCTTCCACGGCGTGGTGGGCCTGAAAACGCATTGCAAACTAGCTCTCATCGCCCGTCGCGAACAAGGCGGCAAAATCCGCCAGTACGCGCATCTCGGTACCGGCAATTACAATCCTTCCACCGCTCGTTACTACACCGATCTGAGTCTGCTTACATGCGATGGGCGTATAACCGCTTCCGTGCAACACGTCTTCAATTATTTGACGGCTTACTCCGAACGCACGCAATACTTGCCGCTGTTTGTAGCGCCGCTGAATTTAGGAAGAAGCTGTCTGGACTTGATCGACCGCGAAACCGCCCACGCCCGCGCCGGACGCCCCGCGTTTATTCTCGCCAAAGTAAACGCCCTGCTCGACGAAAAAATCATTCAGGCTCTTTACCGCGCTTCGCAGGCCGGCGTGCAGATTGAATTAATCGTGCGCGGCGCTTGTGCCTTGCGTCCGGGGGTTCGCGGAGCCAGCAGCCGCATTCGAGTCAGAAGTGTGGTGGGGCGTTTCCTGGAACACAGCCGCGTTTTTGCTTTTGGTAATGGAGGTCATACCGAAATCTATCTGGGCAGCGCGGATTGGATGCAGAGAAATATTTACGAACGCGTGGAAGTCATGTTCCGCTTGAAAGATCCCGTTCTTTGCAGTCAGGTTTTCACGCAGGTTATTTCGCCCTATTTAGCGGACACGGAAAAAACTCGAGTCTTGCTTCCCAGCGGGGATTACGTTCGCGGGCACAAAGCGGGTCAGTTCTCCGCCTCGCGCAATGGATTCCGTTTCAACGCTCAGGAGTTTTTGATCGGCTTCACCGAATCTCGCGAGGACGAGCGAGTTTGGCCGATATTGCCAACTTACGTGAAACTCCCCGCAGTTCCCGAAGGCGCCAGAAAACCTCCGCCCCAATCGGCCTAAG
Organism: Acidobacteriota bacterium; assembly: GCA_013287135.1. Lineage (GTDB taxonomy): Bacteria > Acidobacteriota > Terriglobia > Acidiferrales > UBA7541 > Palsa-295. The sequence goes on from JABDEK010000010.1 coordinate 56,196, forward strand.
AAGCAAGTCTGATCAAAAGAACTCTTACTTCGGCCCGTAAACGTCCAGCTCCGTCTGGGTACCGAGATACACTTTGCCGTTTGCAATGGTCGGCACCGCGAACTTCACAGCATTGCCCGCGGTATCGGTTCCCGTCTGGCTGCTATTCCACAACATGCTAAGAGTTCCCTCCTGGTAGGCATACAGCACAGCGGGTCCTAATGGGGTAGGCGGCGGTGTACCGAATGCGGATGTATCAACGGCCCATATAATTCCATTCGTGTTTCCGTTTGCCGAGGCTACCGGAGTACATCCCGGAAACGGGAACGAGTGACCGGAAGTTTCGCTCGGTGAAGTCGACAATAGTCCATTACTCAAAGGAAATGCTTTCAGGGTATCTCCCGCGCCACAGAAATAGACTACGCCGTTGAAGTAGGCGGGCGCGCTCCATAGCCCGTTAATTTTATTCCCCTGAATCTCCTGCCTAATCTGTGGATCGCCGTTGTTACACGAAGTCTGGCAGTAGTGTAGATTCCCCGCTGTCATCTGATCCCGATTGATCACATAAATTGTCCCCTCTTTCCCCGCTTCAACCAGTTCATGCGTAACCCCGCCAGTCTGGTCCGGAAGTAAGAGGACACCGCCTGACCCCACATCCGTATCATTTTCGTCGAGGTTGCTCTGGTCAGAAGGAGTGAAATAGTCCATCAGAGACAGTCTAGAACTATCTGTATTAAACAGATTCATTATCGTGTCGCCCAATTCCTGCGCCGGCACATTTACGGTATCGAAAAGGCCATTTCCAGAGGCGATAAAAATGTTTGCGTTTGAGTCCGCGGCAACTCCAGCGCCAGACATCCAAAAACCGCCTAGGGTGCTGTTCACGCTCCCGTTGGGAGTTGTGATGAAGAGAGATGTTTGAGTGAACGTGCTGGCATTGTAGGCAAAAAGCCAACCGTGATAAGGCCAGTAGTCACAATGAGAGGCATAAGCCAGGTAAATAGACCCATTCAACAAAAGCAATCCGGGACGATTCAAGTGATGTAGTCCGTCCAAAGTTACCGTCGTCCCGCCGTCACCAGTCCCCGGAACCGTCGCCGTGATTTGCACCGGCCCCGGCGACTTTTCCGCTCCAGTCGTGATATCGATCGCGTGTAACCGGTGAATAATATTTCCGTTCTCCTTGGATTTCGCTTCCACATACATCGTCCCGCTGCTCGGGTCGATTACCGGCGTACTTGTAATGCCCACCTGTGGAACCAAGTCAGTGCAACCAGCGCCAAGTTCCGCCTGAATATTCACGGTTGTTGCGCCGGACGCGGTCCCGTGAGCCGTATCGATCAAGCTCGCATGCCACAATAATCCTGCATTCGTTCCCGTATTGCTGTCGGCGTCAAACGCGTAAACGCTGTCGCCTTCCGTCGCCACATAAATCACATTGTGCGTGCCTCCCGCGATCGTCACGTTCGGCACGTACAACGGCTGCGCATAAATAAATCCATCCACCGCTTGCGAAAACAACTTTCCGAAACTCGCCGTGTTCACGTTCGTCGGAGTCAGAATGCTCTCGCTCAAATTCTGTCCCGTCCGCGCAATGTCATTGTGTTGCGTAAACACGCCCGCAAATCCAATGCTGTTGCTCGTTTGATTCGTCACGCTCAAAATCGACACGCCTTTCGTCGATCCCATCACCGCTTGTATCGATGTAAAGCCCGCGTTCACTCCGCTTCCCAACGTTCCGCTCGTCGCCACGCCAGACGCACTAACGGAAGCCACGCCCGAATTCGAAGAGGTCCAGGTTGTCGTAGCGGTCAGATTTTGTGTGCTCCCATCGCTGTAATGCCCGGTGGCAGTGAACGCCTGCGTTGCTCCATTGTCGGCAATCGAAGGATTCTGCGGGCTCACCACGATCACCTGAAGTGAAACCGCGCTCACCGTCAGCGTTGTCGAGCCTTGCACAGATCCCAGCATCGCCTGAATTGTTGTAGTTCCGTTCACCACGGCGATAGCCAGACCATCTGTCCCAGCCGTATTGCTGATCGTCGCAATGTTCATTTGGCTGGAACTCCACGTGACCGTGGTCGTCAGATTTTGCGTGCTGCTGTCCGAATACGTGCCGGTAGCCGTGAATTGTTCCGTGCCGGTTGTCCCGATGGTTGGGTTCGCCGGTGTAACAGCAATCGAAACCAGCGTTGCCACGGTTACTGTCAGTGTTGCTGAACCGTTCACCGCTCCCAAAACCGCCTTAATACTGCTCGTCCCCGTTCCTACCGCGGTAACCATCCCGCCTGCAGTAATCGTTGCCACACCCGTACTCTGTGAACTCCAAGTCACCGAGCTCGTAATGTTCTGCGTGGAGTTATCCGAATAAGTGCCAGTGGCCGTGAATTGCTCGGAAGTCCCCTTCGCAATCGACAAATTCGGCGCCATCACCGCAATCGAAACCAGCGTTGCCGCCGTCACCGTCAAAATCGCGGACCCGCTGACCGCTCCCGAAACCGCCTTAATACTGCTCGTCCCCGTTCCTACCGCAGTAACCATCCCGCCGGCAGTAATCGTCGCCACATTCGTACTTTGTGAACTCCAGGTCACCGAGCTCGTAATGTTCTGCGTGGAGTTATCCGAATAAGTGCCAGTGGCGGTGAGCTGCTCGGAAGTCCCCTTTGCAATCGACAAACTCGGCGCCGTAACCGCAATCGAAACCAGCGTCGCGGATGTCACCGTCAAAGTCGCCGACCCACTAATGGCTCCCGAGACCGCCTGAATTTTGCTCGTCCCAGCCCCTGCCGCAGTAACCATCCCGCCTGCAGTAATCGTCGCCACGCCCTCGCTCTGTGAACTCCAAGTCACCGAACTCGTGAGGTTTTGCGTGGAGTTATCCGAATAAGTGCCAGTGGCGGTGAACTGCTCGGAACTCCCCTTCGCAATCGACAAATTCGGCGCCGTCACGGCAATCGAAACCAGCGTTGCTGCAGTCACCGTCAAAGTTGCCGACCCGCTTACATTTCCCGAAGCAGCTTGAATCTTGGTTGTCCCTGGTGCCAACCCCATCGCCAATCCACCCGCAGTGATCATCGCCACGTTCATGGTCTGCGACGTCCAGGTCACCGAGTTCGTCAGGTTCTGCGTCGAATTGTCCGAGAAAGTTCCCGTCGCAGTAAACTGCGCAGTCGTCCCTTTCGCAATCGAAAGACTGGAAGCCGTCAAAGCAATCGATACCAACGTTGCGGAAGTTACAGTGAGTGTCGCCGACCCCACCACCGTTCCCGAAACCGCCTGAATCGTGCTCCTACCAGCGCCCGCCGCTGTTAGCAATCCCCCTGCGGCAATCGTCGCCACACCCGTATTCTGCGAACTCCAGGTCACCGAACTCGTCAAGTTTTGTGTAGTTTGATCCGAATAAGTGCCCGTCGCCGTGATTTGCTCGGAAGTTCCCTTCGCCATCGATAGACTTGGCGCCGTTACCGCGATCGAAACCAAGGTAGGATGGTGGTTCGAAGATGGTGAAAATGAGCAGCTTGACATCAACGCGATCACGCACAGCAAAGCGACAACGGTACTCCCTTTAAGAGCCCAGTGTTGCGAACCCAGCATCTTGCATTCCCCTTGATATGAAGAAGCTTCGGATATTGCGGCCGCACCTTGGATGCTTAGACACACTGCGGCGTTACGCGGAGGGACGATCCGAGGACGCAATTATAACAACTTCTCTTTTTCCAACAAGTAGTCAAAGGTACAGTATTGTGAAAAGACTAACCATACCTGGGCAACTCCATATCGAACCGGGTACCGCTCGTCACTGAAGCCGTTATAATCCGCCCATGGAACTAGACTTTGCCTCCGCGTTCCAATGGCTTCTGGGTCCTGAGCCTATGGACCAGAAACATCCCGGCCACCTCTGGCCTCGCTGGATTTTTCTTCGCTGTCTGGGTCTGATTTACTTCTCCGCTTTCTATTCTCTGTTGTTCCAAATCAAGGGGCTCATCGGTCCCGACGGCATCCTCCCTGCCACCGACTATCTGAAAGCCGTCGCTTCCGCCTTCCCGGTGATGAAATTTTGGTACGCGCCTACCTTGTTTTGGTTTGGCGCAGGTGACCGCGCGCTAATAGCCGTCTGCTGGCTAGGCGTGATCGCCTCGCTCCTGGTTGTCCTGAACGTTTGGCCCCGCGCCTCGCTGCTCCTCTGTTTCGTTTGTTTTCTCTCTTTCGTCTCCGCCGCCCAGGATTTCTCCAACTATCAATCCGACGGCATGCTCCTCGAAGCCGGCTTCATCGCACTCTTCTTCGCGCCTCCCGGACTTCTTCCCAGCCTCGGACGTGCCAATCCGCCCTCCCGCGCCGGCCTCTTCCTCTTGCAATGGGAATGGTTTCGCATCTACTTCGAATCCGGAGTCGCCAAGATTGCCAGCGGCGACGTCGCCTGGCGCAAACTCACCGCTATGGACGACTATTACCAGAACGGCCCGCTCCCCACATGGATCGGCTGGTACGTCCAGCAATTGCCTCACTGGTTTCATGCCTCCGCCGTCGTCTACACCCTGGTCACCGAGCTTGTCATCGTCTGGATGCTTTTCCTCCCGCGGCGATTTCGAATTCTCTGCTTCTGTATCGTCACGCCGTTCGAAGTTTCCATCATCCTCACCGCCAATTACACTTTCTTGAATTATTTGGTTTTTCTGTTGGGATTCCTCTTGCTCGACGACCGCCTGATTGAATGGATCGTGCCGGCGGGCATCCGCACTCGTGTGGAAGCAATCACCTCATGGTCTTTTCTCAAAACGCCCGTACCCAGTGAAGTGGGTAACGCGAAGCCGAATAACCGTTCGCAGGTAATTTGGTGCGAGCGCCTCACTCTCTTCCGCAGATCAATTGTTTTGGTCAGTCTCGGCTTTGTTTTTTACGCCACCACCGCCCAACTGATCTGGATGTTCGCTCCCAGTTTCCCGCTTCCACAACCGCCCGTACGTGCCCTGGAGCCTTTCCGCATCGCCAATCGTTACGGCCTCTTCGCCGTGATGACTCACGGCCGCTACGAAATTGAATTTCAAGGCTCGCAAGACGGAAAAACCTGGACCGCTTACCCTTTCCGCTACAAGCCTCAGGACATCCACCAAGCCCCGGGAATTTACGCGCCCTATCAACCGCGCTTCGATTGGAATTTGTGGTTCGCCTCGCTCGGTCCCTGGCAGGATTCGCGTTTCGTCGTGTGGACTGAAGAGCGCCTGATCAAAAACAACGGCGACGTCCTCGAGCTCTTCGCAAAAAATCCCTTCCACAATTCTCCGGCCCGGGAAGTCCGCGCCGTAATCTACGAATATTGGTTCACTGATCTCCGCACCAAAAAAGTAAACGGCAATTGGTGGCGCCGCGAACTCCTCGGCGAATACGCCCCCGCCCTCCAACGTCAGCCAGATGGCAAAATCGCCATCCTCGAAATCCCCACAGTAGAATCCCCTGAGCCTTAAACCGATGAACGCCTATCATTCTTTTCCTTCGATATGATCCTGTAAATGCTTGGCGCACGCCTCGGCTGAGGTTTGCTCGCCGTGCAGGGTGTTCTTCTTGTTCACCGCGTAGGCGAATGCGATCGCGCCGGACTTTCGGTTTGTCATGGTCACGCTCGCCGCGTCGTCCGAGTGAATGTTCCCGGTGAAAGCCATTTTTGCCCATCCAGCTTTCTTCTCTTCGGACGTGCCGGTGAGTACGAAGTCGGCCTGAGCCTCGCTCGCAACGAGCGCCATTTGAACTTTTTTCTTCGTCATCGCGGCAGCGAGATAGGTTTCGAATCCATTCATCGGAGCGATAAACACTGTTGATCCAGGCTCCACTTTTGTTGTGATCGGCCCGGCGTAAACCGGTGCTGGAACTGGAGCTGGACCTGGAGCTGGCACAGTTGTTCCGCTCTCGCGTCTTGGTACGCTTGGTGATGTTTGTTCAATGGGACGGCACGCTTGAGAACCAAATATCGTTTCGCCTTGATATAAAAAGCCACCAGATTCCGATAAATTCCGGCACATCCATTTTGATGGGTCCGCGCTTTGCGCGCAGATCACGGTCGCGCTGACCAACAGGAACAAAAACGCCATAGCTAGTTTCATTTTCCCCCCGGCAACATGGTAGGTAACGATTCTTGGTATGGCTCACAATGTCAACACTAAGGAAGGAGTCCCATAGTACTTTTCTTATGGGTTAACAGGCCACTGGGCTTAGGTCAGTGAACAAGCCTTCGATCCGCTTCAGTTGGATCACAAATACACATTGAAACACGCTTGAAATTTCGATGTATACTTCCGCGCCCGATACTTCATCTCAAAACCTAGGTGGACCACCAATGATCGCAGAGCGCCCAGATCCCCCTGCACATACCGGCATATTCCAACTGATGAATGGCTTTCACGTCGCCGGCGCTGTCTCCTGCCTCGCCCTACTCGGCATCCCCGATCTCATTGACGCTGTTCCCAAATCAGCTGACGAACTGGCAATGCAGATCGGCGCTGACCCGCAAGCGCTCTACCGTCTTATGCGAGCCACCGCGTGCGTGGGAGTGCTATCCGAAGGCCCCGACGGGAAGTTTTCGCAAACGCCGATGTCCGCAATTCTGCGCAGCAACGCCACTCCCAGCCTGCGAGCCTTTGCCATCATGACCGGCAGAGAGTGGCACGGACGCGGCTGGTCCCACCTAGATTATTGCGTCCGCACCGGCAAGCAAGCGCTGGAGAAAATCTACGGCGCTCACATCTTCGAATATATAAAGCAAAATCCGGCGGAAGGGCAAATTTTCAACGACGCCATGACCCAGATTTCCATGATCGATAGCCCCGCCGTCGCCGATGCCTACAATTTTGACCGCATTCATTCCATCGTGGACATCGCCGGCGGCCACGGACTTTTGCTCGCAACCATCCTGAAAAGGAATCCGCAAATGCGCGGCACGCTCTACGAGATGCCCCACGTTCTCGAAGGAGCCAAGAATGGACCGCTGAAGCCCGTGATGGATCGCTGCACCCTTGCGTCCGGCGATATGTTTTCCTCGGTTCCCGCAAGCGCCGACGCTTACATCATGAAACACATCATTCACGACTGGCCCGACGACCGCTGCATCCAGATCCTCAGAGCCTGCCGAAAAGGCGTGAACTCCGGCGGCAAACTCCTGGTGGTCGATAACGTAATTCACCCGGGCAACGACTTCTCCCCCGGCAAATTCCTCGACCTGCAAATGCTGATTTTCCCTAGCGGATGCGAGCGAACAGAAAAACAATTCCGCGCCTTGTTTGCAGCCTCCGGATGGCAGCTAACCTGCATCATCCCCACCGTCGCCGCCGATTCCATCGTAGAAGGCCTCCCAGCGTAAGCCCATAGCGTCTTAGATCGATCTGCTGCACGTCGCCCCGCCGAGATTCATTTGTAGGGGCGCGGCATGCTGCGCCCGCTGGCGCCACTCATATACGGCTGGAAACGCTGAGGATGTCTTTTTAGATGTGCAGCTCGTCCGCCGAGAATGCGCCCGCGACGCCAGGCCGTTGTTTCGGGGCGCGGGACGCAGTTTGAGGGATCTGCTCTTTCTTTCTGTCCACGCCATGACCGAGAGAACTTAACAGGCGAGCGCAGTGGTTGTGTCATGAATATCGTTCTAAGTGACGGCCGCCTCAATCAAGCCCAGGTCGTGAGGCCTAAGGTCTTCGGCGTTGCCTTAGGATTTAATTTTGTCATCCCGACAGAGGCTCTCTTTTAGCCGACAAGGGATCTGCTTTCGCCTTGCCTCACGCCACCACGTAAGAGAACCTAGTAGTGAATTATCAATGTGTAAACTCCTCCCACTCCCATGACTCGGCGCGATTCGTTCAGGGGCGGCGTTAAACGCTGTGGGTCATCGATCGCTGATGAACATTCCAAAATGGGATTTACGTTGCTCGAGTACTGGCCCGTCCACACACGATTCCTTGAATTCCCTAAAACAAAGTGCTAGCGTTCCGCGTGATTCAAATAGAACAGCATCGAGCGCTTCAGCAAAACGCATCGAAGGTGTACCTCTGGGACTTTCGTGGTTCGGAACTTTCTCTTGTTGCTCACACACCCTCCCAATCCTCTAACTTATCGAGACCCTATGGGCGCGCCTAACCAACGTCATCCCCAAGACCCCCAAATAGAGTCCGCGCCCTCCGGCCTTAGCCCGGAACTCGTTCTGGCCCACCTCGCGACGCTTTCCCAACCCGCCAGCATCCGCGAGATCGCCCACGGCATGGAGCTGAAACATCATGGACGCCGCTTCCTTCCTCGCGTCTTGCATCGGCTGAAAAAAAGTGGCGACATAGAAGAAACCCGCGGCGGGCGTTACAAATTGCCCGGCGCGAAAGAAACGCAGAAAGCCGCAACAAAACGTAAGGACCGCGAGGCGGCTTCCGAGAAAATTCCGACGAAAGTCCATTCAGAAAATAAGCAGTCGGCTCCTGCCACGGAATCGAAACGTAGCCATGATCCGGATCTGATTCCCGGAAGAATCGTAGCCCATCGTGACGGCTACGCCTTTCTGGTCCCCGATTCTCCGATACTCGGAGTAGAAGGCGATCTCTTCATAGGCCGCGACAATCTGGGTGACGCCATGCACGGCGACCGCGTCCTTGCCCGCGTCGTACGCCGCCGCCCTGACGGACGCGCGGAAGGGCGCGTCGTTCAAATCATCGAGCGCCAGCATCCCACTCTCGTCGGACTATTTCGTTATGGCCCGCATGGCAACGTCGTCCTTCCCTACGACGCGCGCATCCTTCACGAAGTCTCGATTCCGCCGGGTGACGAACTCACTCCGGAATTGCGCGCGAAACTCGGCGCCACTGGAGAAAAAGAATCTCTGGCCAGCCGCCGCGCGCGTCTCCCTGAACTGGATGGCGCTGTCGTAAACGTCGAAATCAAACGCTATCCCAAAGGCGGCCTCGCCCCCGTCGGACATGTGCTGGAAATTCTCGGGCGCCCCGGCGACATCGGAGTCGACGTTGAAATTATTATTCGCAAGCATCATTTACCACACATCTTCCCCGACGAAGTCTTAGCTGAAGCGCGCAACGAGAAACAGCAAGTCGAAAAATCGGAACTTGCCGGCCGCCGCGATTTTCGCGATCTCGCCATCGTCACCATCGACGGTGAAACGGCGCGAGACTTCGACGACGCAGTGCGCGTCTCGCCCCCTGCCCAACGGACATTTCGAGCTTCAAGTACATATCGCCGACGTCGCTCATTACGTTGCGCGTAACTCGGCGCTCGATCGCGAAGCCCACCTGCGCGGAACTTCCGTTTATTTTCCCAATCGCGCAGTCCCCATGCTCCCCGAAGAATTGTCCAACGGAATATGCTCTCTAAATCCAAAAGTAGATCGCCTGGTAATGAGCGCAGTGATGGAAATGGACGCCACCGGGAAAATGATCCATTCTGAATTTTTTCCGGGTGTGATCCGTTCCGCCGAGCGCATGACCTACACCAACGTGAACAAAGTGATCGAAGGCGATCCGGAAATGACCGCGCGCTACGCGCCGCTGGTGGGAGATTTCCGACGCATGAAAGAACTCGCTCTCTTACTCAACCGACGGCGCGTCGCTCGCGGCTCCATTGATTTCGATCTTCCCGAGCCGGTCATCGAATTCGATCCCGAAGGGCGCATGCTCAGCATCGTCCGCAGTGAGCGCAACATCGCTCATCGCCTGATCGAAGAATTTATGCTCGCGGCCAACGAAGCCGTCGCGCAATATCTGGAAAAGCGCGGTGTCGCGTCGCTTCATCGTGTACACGAAAAGCCGGATCCAAAAAAGGTTCTCGAGTTCGAGGAGCTGGCCAAGGCTTTCGGCTACTCGCTCGGTGTGGAAGATTTGGCGGAGCGACGGGTGGCCGTCCGCCATGGCGCAGTCCGTCAGGAAGCGCGACGCGGACGCGGAAAGCGAGGACGCGAGCGTCCCATGACGGTCACCTTGCCGGCCGCCGACGAGGTCGACATCCGTCCGCAGCACTATCAGCGCCTCACCCAGAAAATCGCTGGCAAGCCCGAAGAGCGCATCCTTTCCTACTTAATGCTGCGCTCTTTAAAGCAGGCGCGTTACGCAGCCGACCCCTTAGGCCATTTCGCGCTGGCGACGAAGGAATACACCCACTTCACCTCGCCGATTCGCCGCTATCCCGATCTTATCGTCCATCGCTGCCTGAAATGGGCGCTGGAACATCCGGACGTAGCGCCGATTCGAGCTCCGGTTGAAGATCCGCGGCCCGGCAAACCAGAAACAATGGCTATGCTGGGCCCTTATCACCGCGTCGATTTAAAGGAAATTGCCGCGGAAAGCTCCGAAGCCGAGCGACGCGCCGATGCCGCCGAACGCGAGTTGATGGAATGGAAGACCGCTCAGTTTATGGAAAGCCATCTCGGCGAAGAGTACGATGCCCTGATTATTTCCGTACAGAAATTCGGATTTTTCGTTGAGCTGGTGGATATTTTCGTCGAGGGTCTCGTCAGCGTGGACCGCCTGGAAGAATTCACCGAGCAGCGATGTGTCTATCGCGAGCGCGACCACTCGATCGTATGCGAATCACATCGCGGCTCTCGGGGATCGCGTGGCAAAAGCACGCAGACGTCTTTTCATCTGGGCGATCGAATCAAGGTTCGAGCGGAACGCATTGACCCATTCCGTCACCGCGTCGAATTCGCGCCAGTTTAATATGCGTTACGAAATCGTTTCCGCGGATAGCATAGATAAAATTTAGCTCAATGTTTGTGGAGGTGAATGATGTCGGCACGGCAATGCCCGAACTGCATGGCCTTCGTTCCCGCAGGACAAATCGTCGCGTACTCGTATGACCTGGTCTGTCCGTCCTGCCAGCACCCACTGGAAATCGCAACGGTCAGCGTTTATCTGTCAGCGTTCGCTGGTTTGGTGGCCGGCGCGCTAGTGTGGTGGTTGGCGAACGCGCACTATTCTAAAGAGAGCGGAGCGCTCTCCTGGGTTCTTCCGATGCTTTACAGTTACCTCGCTTTCAGCGTGGTGGCCCCGCCTGCTCTGGTTTTCACAGCCGATCTAAAGCTGAAACCTTTGGACGCTGTCGACGTTCAATACGGAACATCCACTGCGCCTCCATCACATCACCATCAATTATTTGATACCTTACCGTAACTAAACCGTATATCCGGTGGTACCATTGACGCTTTTCCGGCCGAAATTAAAACTGGAGCGTCATGAGAATTTACTCGACGCTCGTTGGCCAGCGAGTGCAAGTGCAATACCGAGCCGCCGACATTCATTTGTCGGCCAACGGGACGCTGATCTCCGACTCCGGAACTTCCATCGTCCTGGAGGACCATATTTCTCAGGGCGAAAAAGAAAAAACCATCCGCGTCGAAATCCCTTATCAGTTTGTGATTCGCGTCAACCAAACTCGCGAACCACAATCAACCAAGCAAGTCCCCCCCATCCAGTCCAAACGGAAATCCTGAAATACCGTCCAGCGGTTACCGTAGAAAACTCCAAGGTCACAACGGTGCTTCCGCTGGCTATCTGACAGCATCTATTCATTTGCAGAAATTCGCGAAGCCATCCGACGGAAGTTTTGAGGCGGAATTGTGACGGGCGCGAGTATATTTGGATTTTATCTCTGGAGGTTGGAATGAAACCGACCATTGGATTCATAGGGCTGGGATTAATGGGCGGGCCGATGGCAAAGAATCTTGCCAGGGCCGGATTTCCTCTCGTGCTGTGGAACCGCACGCGTGAAAAGGCGGAAGAGTTCGCGCATGAAAGCGCCGGCTCCGATGTGAAGGTTGGAGCGAGTCCGCGCGAGACAGCGGAGAAGGCAGACTTTCTGATTACGATTGTCAGCGATCCGCCGGCGCTGGAAGAAGTTTTGTGGGGTCAGGACGGCGCATTAGAAGGTCTGCGGCGCGGCAGTACTTACATTGATTCCAGCACGGTGTCTCCTGACTTGGTTCGCAAAATAGGAAAAACATGCAAGGAACCAGGAGTTGGCTTCCTGGATGCGCCCGTGACCGGGGGAACCTGGGGAGCGGAAAAAGGGGAACTGGTTTTCATGGTCGGCGGGGAAAAGGAAGTCCTGGAACGCGCGAAACCGGTGCTGGAAGTCTTGGGGAAACGCATTTTTCTTCTGGGACCAAACGGTGCTGGTCAAACTGTGAAACTCGCGATGAATTTGATTTTGGCTCTGCAGGTGGAAGCCTTGGCCGAGGCACTCGCGCTCGTTAGCACGGTAGGCATACCGGGCGAGAGGCTTATTGAAGTGCTTCAATCGAGCATGGCGCGTGCGGGAGTGCTGGATGTGAAGGCGCCGCTAATGTTGAAAAACGAATTTCCGCCGAGTTTTCCGTTGCGGTTGATGCACAAGGACATTCGACTCGCTCTGGAACTTGCAAAGCAGCATGGGTTGACGCTTCCTGCAGCCGCTGCTTCGTATTCAACGTATGACTCGGTGAAGAAATCTTCAAAGGACGACCCGGACTACGCCGCGGTGGCAAGGTTCTGGAAAAAATCCTAGTTTGAGTTTTAAGTATTCGCCGTCGGCGGGAAAAAACTGAAGGGAAGATCACGCCCGGAGCGCAAACCGGCCGGGGCAGCGAGTATGGCGGGAATTGCGTTCACCACGACGGCGGCCGTGGCTACATCGCCGTGCGTGCCGCCGGGGATGACCAGTGAAAGACTTGGCTCGCCTTTCAGTTCGATTGTGTCGGAGGGGCTCTTCGCTCCGACGTACATTTTGAGCTCCATGAAGATTTTTTCTTTTCCGCCCATTGTTCCGCGGGCGATCTGATGGACTCCGGCCACCTGACCGCGCATGACTTGCAGGAATTCGGTTTTCACGTCTTCTTCTGCCATTACTGGATCAATCGTTTCGGAAATATCGTCCACCGCGAAACCAAGACCGTCTGCAAGCATGGCGATGGATTCCGGCAAACCGTGATGCTTAATCACGCCGGCAGCCACTTGCGCGCGAAATTCCTCGGGCGTCATGCCCGCACCGATTTTCTTTTGTAATGGGAGGCGGCGCTTCGATGCATCTACTATGCGAACAGCGCTGGCCCAGTCCACGCGCTGCGACACAGCGGAGAGTGTCAGGACAAGCTTGTCCATTACAAATCCCGGATTCACACCGGTACCAAGTAAGGCGACCCCCTCTTCTTTTGCCGCAGCGTCAAGCTGCTTCGATAGTTCAGGATGCTTTTTCCAGGGATAGGCCAGCTCCTCGCAGGTCGATACGATGCAGCATCCCGCTGCAAGGCATTCCTTCAATTGATCCATAACGCTCGTGAGATAGGAGGACGTGGAGTGAACTACGATGTCCACTGATTTTTCCAGCGCGGGCTGCGACTTTGCGGAAATGACCACTCGCCATGGCGCATCCGGCGCGCCAACGACTTCGCCAAGGTCGCGCCCCACTTTGGCTGGGTCTTTATCAATCGCGCCAACGATTTCAATCATTGCTTTCTGCCGCATCAATCGAGCGATCGACGCACCGATAGGCCCGACACCAAACTGCACAGCCCGAATCTTCTTCGTCACTTGCTCCTCCCGCAATTTTTGAAGAGCCAATACGTTAAGGGTTTCCGCGTATGACTGCAACCGGATTCACGTTCGGTGATGGCAAGTTTTTAATCACTGGGTCGATGGAGCGCCCTCCGTTTTTTGGGAGTGTCAGCGGTGCCGCGGGCGCGCGTCTTAGGAGACACGTTTTCGAAACGAGCAAGTGGCATAAGTGCTTCGGCTGCTGTTCAGTTCCAGTCTGTGAGCAACAAAATTCTTGGCACGGTGCTTGCATCTTCGAGCAGAAGCAAATTCCTTAGAGGAGAGAATCATGATCAAGCGCATCGGTGCGCTAGCATTCATCTTTGTCTGCACGTCGATTGCATGGATTATTTTAGGCTCCACAATTTTTTCCCGAACGGAGTCGCCTTTATCAGGCGAACTGAAGTCTCGCGTTGCGGGGAATTGGGGTACGGAGCAGCAACAGTCTCCACCGAAAGCAACGTATCAGCACGAGTTTACACGCACCGAGGAAGACGGAAAGGAAACGAAACAGACAAAAGCCTCGGAAACGATCTCGCTTCCATTAGAAGCGACGAAGGCCGACGTGACACTTGGCTTGGATTACCGGCAGAAAGGGCTTCTTTGGTATAGCACTTATACTGTCGCGTTCAGAGGGGACTACAGCTTCACTAATTCGAGTGGCCAGGACCAGGACCTGACGTTCCAGCTTTGCTTTCCATCGCAGCAGGCAATTTATGACGATCTCGTGATGTCAGTGGATAACCAAGCGTTGACGGTGAAGAACACAAACGCCAGTATCCTTGGAACCGCGCGAGTGGCAGCCGGTAAAACGGCTGTGCTTCACGCGGGCTATCGTTCGCGGGGATTGGACAGCTGGCGATACGATTTTGGAAAAGGAGTCTCGCAAATTCGTAACTTTACGCTAAACGTCCGTACAAATTTCAAAGGCATCGATTTTCCGGAGAATACAATTTCTCCGACGACGAAACGTGAGACCGACAAAGGCTGGGACCTGACGTGGAACTACACGAACCTGGTTTCCGGATACGCGATCGGAATTACCATGCCGCAGAAGCTGCAACCTGGTCCGCTGGCGGGGCAGATCAGTTTCTTTGCTCCGGTATCGTTGTTTTTCTTTTTCTTCCTGATGTTTATCATCACCACGCTGCGCGGTATTAACCTGCATCCGATGAACTATTTTTTTCTAGCCGCCGCATTTTTTGCCTTCCACCTTTTATTGGTGTATTTGGTGGACCACGTTTCCATACACATTGCCTTTGGAATCTGTTCGCTGGTTTCGATCTTTCTTGTGGTCAGCTATCTGCGGCTGGTGGTGGGAATGCGGTTCGCGGCCATGGAGGCTGGCTTTGCCCAGTTGATTTACTTGATACTGTTTTCGTACGCATTTTTTTTCAAGGGTTTCACAGGACTTGCGGTTACGATTGGCTCTATCGTGACGTTGTTTGTAATCATGCAAATGACGGGACGAATTAACTGGGAGGAAAAGTTCGCTAAGGCCAAGTCGTAATGCGGTTCTCTTTGCGGTGCTTGTGGGGTAAAGCGGAGGGCCGCATAATTTGCCGACGATCCCGTGACAACATCCCATTCTGAAACGCAATCCTCCAAAGGAAATTGGCCGCGCAGAATGGCGCAGGCGCTTCTGCAGTATGGCGGGAGCGTGCTTGTTCTTTACTTTCTATTCCGACTATTGCCCGGACGCCAAGTTTGGCAAGCGCTCGAACTTTTGCCAGCGCGGCTGTGGTTGTTGGTTCTGCTCGGATACCTCGCGACGCACTGCATCGGAGCGGCAAAATACCGGCTGGTGCTGAACATTGGTGGTGCGGGCATCACCGTGCGGCAGGCAACGCGATGTTATTTTGCCGGGCTGTTTGGTTCACTGTTTCTGCCTTCACTGATTGGTGGAGACGTATTGCGACTGGCGATGGCTCTGCGCGTGGCGAAGAGCAGGGCCGGAGTTGTGCTGGGGAGCTTGGTGGATCGTATTTCAGATTTTGCCGCGCTGGCGCTGCTCGCGGTGATTGGGGCGGCGTTCGTACCAGGGTCGCTCGATCCGCAGAGCCGAAAAATATTCGAGTTGCTGGGCGGGATTGCGATTTTAGCTGTTGCGATTATAGCGGCAGTGATTGCGATGCTGCCTGTCCGCCGATTTTCTTTTCGCATGAAGCGGAGGTTTGTTCGTTTGCGCCGAGCGGTGCACTCGACGATGAAACAGCCGGGCGCAATGCTTAGAGCGTTGAGCACGAGCGTGACGGTTCAAGTAATTTTTATCATTCTGAACGTGGTGCTTGCTGATGCTTGCGGATTGCACCTTCGGTTTCGCGTATGGCTGTTTGCGTGGCCGCTGGCAAAACTCGCGGCAGCGGTTCCGATTACGCAAGCAGGTATCGGAGTGCGCGAAGCTGCGCTGGCAGCGTTGCTGGTTCCGTTCGGCGCTACGGCGGTGCTGACGGTCGCGTCGGGACTGGCTTGGGATGCGGTTTTCGATTAGTGGTGCCATTGCTGGAGGGATTTTCGCGTTACTTGCAGGGCGTTTTTGGCCGGATACTCGAAGTGAAAGCAGGGACCGGGCGTAGATGGCGCAAGAAAAATTCTTTGCGCGTGTTCAGATACGAGATCGAGTAGAACGGACGAATTCGCGAAGGGCACTTACGTTTGGTCCGTAAGAACCCACACGGCCAGCATCCACGGGCAGGCCGAGATACTCCGCCTTTTCTATGCTGAGGCCGGCGTCGTCAAGTTCAGCCAGGCTGTAACCTTCCGTAGGCACCAAGCGGTTGCGGCGCGACAAATCCACTGGGCGCGGAGGCCGGCGCGCACTCCATGGCTTTCTTACGATGTTGAAGAAATCGTCCCAGTCACGCTTATTCCACATAACTCCTCCCGTTGTTCCGGGTACAACTTTTGATGCTTCTCACTCGCTTCCGGTCGCTTATTGTTTTTTGCGCCGGTCTCGCAGCCGTTGGAGTGGAGTGCAGCAGATAATAACCCCCCCTGTAGTGGAAAGTCGCGAATGAAACCGGGTTGTATCCTTTGAGTTATCGCATCATCGGAACGGGGTGTCATCGCGCCCTGTGTGTATCACAAGGGCTTCGACTTGTACATTTTTGCTTTTGGCGATCGTCGACAATCCAATGAGTCACGAAGACCTGGGTGATTGACGGCGACCGACAACGCCGACACACTGGCGCGAGTGGGTTATACTTTTAGGACGTTAAGGGTTCGTGCCAGTTAGATGAAAATCGTATGAGCAATCCCGTCATCGTGGTGCACTACCATGAGGTGTGGCTGAAAGGCCGCAACCGCAGATTTTTTCTGGGCAAGCTGTCCACCGCACTGCGTCAGGCGCTGCAGGGAATTCCCGTGGTTCGAATCGAAAAGCCGGGCGATCGATTCGTGGTCACACTGGGTGACAGCGCGCCACAGCAAGAAGCGATGGCGCGTGTGGAACGAGTTTTTGGAATTGCGTTTTACGCACTGGCGCGCACGGTGGAACGCAACATGGAAGCGATTTGTCAGGCGGCCTGGGAAGAAAGCGAGTCGCTTCGTTTTGAGAGTTTTGCGGTGAGGGCGAAACGAAGCGACAAATCTTTCCTGCAATCGAGTATGGAAATTGAATCCGTGGTCGGACGATATCTTTTAGAAAAGCTTAAAGCGGCGGGGCGCACAGTAAAAGTTCGATTGAAAGATCCTGAGGCGACTTGCTACGTGGAGATTACCTCGGGGCCCGCGTTGGTGTACGCGAGAAAAATTCCTGGCGCGGGTGGATTACCTGCGAACACAGCCGGGCGAATAATGTGCCTGTTATCGGGCGGATACGATTCGGCGGTGGCTGCGTACCATATGATGAAGCGCGGTGCGCATTTGAGTTTTGCGCATTTTTATGGCTCAGGCGCCAAGCCAGGGGAATCTTCCTTGCATGTGGCGAGTGCGCTGGCGCGGCAGCTTGTCCCCTATCAATTTCACGCGAAACTTTACCGTATTCCTTTTGAACCGATACAACGCGAAATCGTGCGGTACGCCCCAGAGAATTATCGCGTGCTGCTTTATCGAAGAATGATGCTGCGAATTGCGGAAGTACTGGCGAAACGAGACCGCGCGCTCGCGCTTATTACGGGCGATAGCTTGGGGCAAGTGGCCTCACAAACTCTGCGCAATTTGATAGCGGTGGATTCCGCGGCGCGCATGGTTGTTTTCCGACCACTCATTGGCACGGACAAAATGGAAATACTGGCGACGGCACGAAAAATCGGGACGTATGACATTTCGTCGGAACCGTTTCACGATTGCTGTCCCATTTTTCTGCCGCGCATGCCTGCTTTGTATGCTTCCGGTGAGGAACTTGACGAGGCGGAGTCGAAGCTGGACGTGCCTGCACTGGTTACACAGGGATTGCGCAGCACAACGCTGGAACAATTTCATTACCAGGGCGCGGAGATCAAAAGCGAAGTTTTTCCCGCGTTGCAATATCGAGCATCGCGAAACATCGCGACGGCCTGAGCGGGGACTAGCTGAAATAAAAAGGGCGCCGACCGATTCAGCGCCCCGATGGACTTGTTAAAAAAATCTAAGCGAAAGATTTAATTACCGATCTCGTCCGCCGCCGTATCCTCCGCGGTCACCGCGATCACCTCCGCGGCCTCCACCGCCTCCGCCGCGCCCACCTCCATATCCGCCACGGCCACCACCACCTCCTCCTCCGCCATGCCCGCCGCCGTGTCCACCGCGGCCGCCTCCGCCGCCACCAGGACCACCACCTTCGCGCTGCGGACGAGCTTCGTTCACAACTAACGCGCGGCCCAGAAAATCTTTGCCATTGAGGGCTGCGATTGCTTTTTCGGCTTCCGCATCGTTGCCGATTTCCGCAAAGCCAAATCCGCGAGGCTGGCCCGTGAAACGATCGCGCAACAGAGTGAGCGAATCAGGTTGCACTCCAATTTCTGAAAAGAGCGCCGCCACCTGTTCTTCCGTAGCTTTGAACGACAGATTGCCGACATACAATTTCTTCACGGTCGTCTCCTTCTTCCCTGGCGATCACCAGGGTGCAAATGCGAAGCTGAAGAGACAGGATCCCGGCTCGGACGGCCAGCTATGGTTCAGCCACTCCCAGCTGAAGCGAGCGCTCCAGCAGCTCACGAGCATCTTGCGGCAAGTGACCCCGGCAGTCAACAACCGGCTACCCGGCGAAGGCTGCTCGGCGCAGAGCCCTGAGCAGGAGAAAAGTGGTAGGATTCAGCAGAAATTCGAAGAAGAGGA